>JBBARJ010000021.1:8839-16973 GCA_040399825.1 Gemmatimonas sp. | reverse complement strand
CCGGAAACAGGGTACCTGAAAGGTGCCCTGCTCGAAGCGATGAGCTGAGCGTGCATCTCGCGATCGAGGCCATCAAGCTGCTGAACGAGCGTCGAGGCATCGGTCGATATGTACGCAACCTGCTGCCGCAGTTCGCGGAGCGAGACCCCTCGCTTCGGTTCACGATGTACGTGCGGCGGGATAACGATATCGTACAGTTACGGGCGCTGTTGGCCACGCTGCACGCGTCTCTGCCCGAGCGCACCACGATTGCGCACGTGCGCGAACTGCCGCGCACCGATGCCGATGTCGTATGGTATCCGTGGACTTTCATTACGATCGCGGCACCGCACCGGCCCATGGTGGTCACGATTCACGATGTCGCGCCCATGCTGCAGCTCGATCATCGCTGGTGGAAGTGGCTCAAGCGCGTGCGCTTCAAATGGCGCTATCAGCACACGATGCACCACGCCGCCGCCGTGCTTACGGTGTCGAATTTCAGCAAAGGCGAAATCGTGCGTTTCCTCGGCGCCGACGCGTCGCGCATTCGCGTGACCCCACTTGCGTCGGTCAACTTGGCTGTGGCGGGCCCCGACGTACTGCGCCCGCTCGAGGCGGCGGGGATTTCCGGTCCGTTCTTCTTGACCGTAGGCGGCCAGGAAGGGCGCAAGAATCTGCACACGTTGTACAGCGCCATGGACGCGCTGTACGCGAATGGTGTGCGCATTCCGCTCGTGCAGTGTGGTCCCGGCATGTCGTCGAACACGCGCGCGCACGCCAGCCGCGCACCGTGGCTGCATCACGTGGGGTTCGTGAGCGACGCCGAGCTGGCCACTCTGTATCGTCGGGCGGCGGCGTTGGTGCTGCCGTCGCGCTACGAAGGGTTCGGCTTGCCGGTACTCGAGGCCATGCGCGCCGGCTGCCCGGTGATCTGCGCGAACAGTAGTGCGTTACCGGAAGTGGCTGGTGGCGCGGCGCTGCTCTTTCCGTGGGACGATGCGGCGGCCCTCGCGGCGCAGATGACGCGACTGGCGAACGACCCTGTATTGCGCGCGGCCCAGATCGCGGCCGGTGTCGCGCACGCGGCGCGCTTTTCGTGGTCGCGCGTGGCGGAACAGACGCTGGCGTGCTTCGCGAGCGTCATCTGACGGCCGCGACGATGCATCTGGCCATCGAAGCCACCAAGCTACTGGGCGAGAAGCGCGGGATCGGGCGCTATGTGCGCAACCTGTTGCGGCAGTTCGCGCAGCAGCGACCCACGATGCGCTTCACGATGTACGTCGCACGCGCGGAGGACACGGCGCCACTGTACGCGCTGCTGGCCTCGTGGCACGAGGCGCTCGCCGCGCGCACCACGATCGCGCTGATTGACAGGTTGCCCGAGAGCGACGCCGACCTGGTGTGGTATCCGTGGAATCTCATCACGACGGCCGCGCGCCGGCCCATGGTGGTGAGCACGCTCGATCTGGCGCCGATGCTGCAGCTTGACCACCAATGGTGGCGCGTGCTCAAGCGACTGAAGTATCGCCGTCGCTATCAACGCACGGCGGAGCAGGCCACCGTCATCCTCACGATCTCCGAGTTCAGCAAGCGCGAAATCGTGCAGCGGTTGCAGGTGGATCCGTCTCGCGTGTTGGTCACGCTGCTCGCCGCCGACGATCTCCCGCTCGACGAGGCGCGGGCCCCGCTCCCGGACGCCGCCGCGGCGGTCACGGGCCCTTTTTTTCTCACCGTCGGCGGGCAGGAAGGGCGGAAGAATCTGCGCACGCTCTACGAGGCCATGGCGCTGCTGCAGGCGCGGGGCATGACCGTACCGCTGGTGCAGTGCGGCCCCGGCATGTCACCGCAGACGCGTGCGCTGTACGGCGCGGCCCCGTGGCTCACGCATGTGGGCTACGTGACGGATGCGCAGCTGGTGGCGCTCTACCGGCGCGCCACCGCGCTCGTCTTTCCGTCTCGCTACGAAGGCTTCGGCTTACCCGTGCTCGAGGCCATGCGGGCCGGCGGCGCGGTGATCTGCGCGAACGCCAGTTCACTTCCCGAAGTGGCGGGCGATGCGGCGCTGCAGTTCACCTGGAGCGATGCGAATGCGCTGGCCGAGCAGATGATGCGCGTGCTGCACGAGCCCGCACTACGCGACTCGCTCATGGCGCGCGGACGTGATCAGGCCGCGCGTTTCTCGTGGGCCGAGACCGCCGCCCAGACGCTGGCGTGCTTCGACCGCACAACCGCCGGACACACTCAGCGTCGCTGACAGCGCGGGCAGTGGAACGTGCTGCGTCCCGCCTGCGGCAATCGTTTGAGCGACGTGCCACAACGCCGGCATGGCTCGCCGTCACGTCCGTACACGCGCCAAATTTCGTTCTCATCGACATCATCGCGCCCGTAGTACCGCTCGGTCGGTGCCGTCTCGAGTACGTGGCGAATGGCATCGCGCAGCCGCGTCACGCGTTCGCGCGACAACGTGTTGGCCGCCGTGGCCGGATGAATGCGCGCTTCCCACAGCGCTTCCGACGCGTAGATGTTGCCCACACCGGCCACCAGTTTCTGATCGAGCAGCGTCGGTTTGATGGGCCCACTCCGACGCGCCAGCGCCGTGCGAAATCCCTGAAGGGTGAAGTCGTCGGTGAGCGGTTCGGGGCCAATCGCCGGGAGCACGAAGGTACCCGGCGCATGCAGACGCACGACACCAAGGGCCCGGCTGTCGATCAGCGACACCCGCACGCCGCAGGTCGTTTCCAGACGCACCCGCTCGTGGCGCGGCGGCGCGTCCCCGACACGGGTGAACTCCCAGTCGCCGGTCATCCGGAAGTGGACCTCGAGAATGGCCCCGCCGTGCAGATGCAGTAGTTGGATCTTCGCCCGGCGTTCCACACGGTCGATGGTGAGCCCTTCGGCGGCCCGCCGTGCCGCGTCGGGCAGGTACTTCTGCTGGGAAGGGTGCAGCGCCTCGAGCCTGGCGATCACGCGTCCCGCCGCCGCGTGGCGCAGTCGGGTGGCGGCGAATTCGACTTCGGGCAACTCAGGCATGGGACATGGTCAGCGGCGGCTGGTGGACGAGTTCGGGGCGAACGACGGCGTGGTGAGCGACACCGGCGCACTGTCGCGGCACCATCCCAACTGTAATACCGAAAGACACTTGGAAGTTCTGGGATCACAAATCCGTCGGCGGTTTCCTCTTGCGTTCCAGCAGGAGACCCGTACTTTATCCACATTCCATCCACACCTCTGGGGCACCGTTATCCAATCTCCCCGATCGCTCAAGTACGAGTACGAGCTTTACGTCGAACGCGAGATCGAGGACTACAAGGACTCGGTGTCGCGCGGCGCGCTGCTCAAGATCGGCGACGAAGCCGTTGAGGTGCTGCGTAAGCAGGATCAGATCGCGCTCACCGAGATGGTCGTGTGGCAGGAAGTCGATCGGCTGATCACCAAGCGCCTGCGGCTTCCCACGTACGCCACCTGGAAGCGTCGTCGGCTCAAGATGCTCGAGCAGTACCAGAGGCCCGAGCACTGGGGCATCGACCCCAACGCGATGCTGGTCCGCGCCCTGTCCGACTCAAGTGATCGGCATGTGTTGGTGGCCGGTGCGGAGCGTGAAGGCCCGGCGCTCTATCTCGCGGCCCGCGGGTGCGCGGTGACCGCCGTGGAGCCCGCCGAGGACGCCGTTGAGCGTGTCGTTCGGGCGGCGGAAGCCGCCGGGCTGACCGAGCGGGTTCGTGGCTACTGCGCCGATCTTGGTGGCTGGGCCCCCGACGTGGCGTTACATGGTGTCGTCTGCTCGCCAACCGCATTTGCCGGCCTCACGATGCAGGATCGGGCGCGCGTGATCGAGGTACTGCAGAGCGCCACCGTCGACGGCGGCGTCCATCTCGTGGAAACGATCGCGGCCGGTACCGAAAGCATGCACGGTGGCTTTCCACTGGAAGAGCTGCGCTCGCGGTACCGCGGGTGGACGATCTCGGTCGAGAAGACGGTCGGGCTGCGCGAAACGTTCATGGCGCGCAAGGACGCCGCCGTCGCCTAATCGTTCGCGACCAGGGAACCAATCCCGAAGTGTGTCGTTTGCACACGGCAGATGCGAATATGTAACGTGTCGATAGGACACCGCCGACGGAGCCTCCGTCGGCGTTTGTTTTTAAGTCACTAATTATCAAAGACTTACGAATTCATTTCAGCTGGCACTCGGCGTGCTATTGGGTATGGTGATCGGTCTCACTCTGTGCGACCCTGCCGTACTCACACTCGGGGTGGAGGATCACCCACAATGCGTCTCAAAGAGTCAGTTCTCGTGCTCCAGCAACGCGAGCCTATGGGGATCGTGATCGCCGATGGTGGTCCCGGTGATCTTCCGTCGCGTTTTGCCGCCTTCGTATGGGGTCCTGTGCCCGACGATGAGCCGCTGGACATCGTGCGCACTCAGGAGCTCGTCGCGGTCTCCTGACGTGCATCGAAGACGATCATGGAAACGTGAAAGGCGCCGGCAGACATGCCGGCGCCTTCGCGTTTATACACCTGCAAACGGCACGAACGGCTGATTACTCGGCGGCAGGCGCCGGAGCGACAACCTTCTTGGCGCGCTTGGTGGCCTTGCGGGCTCCCTTCTTGGCGGCCTTCTTGGCTCCCTTCTTCGCGACCTTCTTCGTGGCCTTCTTCGTGGCCTTCTTCGCGACCTTCTTGGCACCCTTCTTTACGGCCTTCTTGGCAACCTTGCGGGTCACCTTCTTGGCGGCCTTACGGGTCGCCTTCTTGGCCGCCTTCTTCACCGACTTCTTCGCGGCCTTCTTCGCGCCCTTCTTCACGACCTTACGGGTCGCCTTCTTCGCGACCTTACGGCCACCCTTCTTTGCCGCCTTCTTGGCGGCCTTCTTGGCAGGAGCCATTTCGAAAATCCTCTCGAGGAGGTTTGGTTCGCACTCCCTTTCCCCCGGTGGAAAGGTGAGTTCACACAAGGCGCGGCGCATGCACCGCGGTCTTATGCGCTACACGGTCTCCAGAGGAGTCGTGCAGGTGAGTGTCCGCGTTGGGGAGCGACGGGACCAGGCAGCAGCAGAGCGCAGCGCAGAAACGCGAGAAGCGTAACGCGGCCGCATCATGCGTTCACGAATGACGGGGGAGATGCGCACGAGGCAACGAGTGCCAATGGTGTCGTGGGAGACAACGACACGAAGACCGCGCGGCTCACGCATCGCCATGGCGACAGCGGAGCACGCCGTCGCTCCGCGCACAGGCGCGAGCAGCGACGACGAAACCGTGGTCTGAACCGAACTGCGGTTCGCCACGCCAGAGGTGGTCGCCAGAGCGACCGTGGACTGCTCGAGGAACTCGTGCCGTTTTATGGCCACGCGTTGCCGATGAGGATTGCGCATCCTGTTGCCGTGTTGCGGGAACCACGGAGACCCGGATGTGGACAGAACACGCAAGTCGTTGAATTCACGCGAATATACGCGTGGATAATTCAACTGCGCAATAGCGCGTATAAAGAACGCGCGCGATTACATCAACCGAATCCAAAATCGGACGCGGAAATCCGGCCTTCCACGCGCTCCGTGCGCGTGCGACTTTTCGCGTTCGAACAGCACGACGATCTCTCCTGGGAGCGACATGAAAGCGCTGGTGAAGCAAACGGCTGGGCGTGGCCTGACTCTGACCGAGGTGCCGGAGCCCACGATCCGCGACGACGAGGTGCTCATTCGCGTGCGGAGTGCCGGTGTCTGCGGCACCGACGTGCATATCTACGAGTGGGACGCGTGGGCCTCCGGTCGCTGCAAGCCGCCGTTCATCTGCGGCCATGAGTTCGCCGGTGACGTCGTCGCCGTCGGCAGCTTCGTCGAGAGCGTGAAGGTGGGTGACCGCGTCACGGCCGAGGGACACATCGTCGACGAGCGCTCGCTGTTCAGCCGCACCGGCAATGCGCACGCCGACCCGTCCACCAAGATCATCGGCGTCGACCGCGACGGCTGCTTCGCCGAGTACATCGCGATGCCCGCCACCAACGTCTGGCACCTCGACGATTCGATCAGCTACGACATCGGTGGCATTCACGATCCGATGGGCAACGCCTTTCACACGGCGCTCACCGCCAACATCCCGGGCGCGGTCGTGCTCATCACCGGCTGCGGTCCCATCGGCGCGTTCGCCGTCGGCATCTGCAAAGCCGCCGGCGCCGCCCGCATTATCGCCACCGACGTGAATCCCAAGCGTCTCGAGCTGGCCCGCACGATGGGCGCGCACGACGCTGTGCATCCCGATGACGCCAAGGCCGCCGTCATGAAGGCCTCCGACGGCAATGGCGCCGACGTCGTGCTCGAGATGTCGGGCGTTCCCTCCGCCGTGCATCAGGCGTTCGCGCTCTGCCGCCCCGCCGGACGCGTGAACATGCTCGGCATTCCGTCCAAGACGATCGACATCGATTTCGCCACCGAGATCATCTTCAAGGGCCTCACGATTTACGGCGTGGTGGGCCGTCGCATGTACGACACGTGGCACCAGATGTCGCGCTTCGTGGCCTCCGGCAACTTCGATCCGACCCCCGTGATCACGCATCGCCTCCCGCTCGAAGCGGTCGACGACGCGATGCACCTGATCAAGTCCGGCGACGCCGGCAAGATCATCTTCCAGCTGTAGACCTGGCTCCCCATGTCACTCAAGACTGAACTGCAGGCCGAGCTCGACGCGCTCAAGGCCGCTGGCACGTACAAGCGCCTCAACTACCTCGAGTCGCCCCAGGGCGCCCGCGTACGGATGGAAGGACGCGGCGAGGTGATCGTGCTGTCGTCCAACAACTACCTCGGTCTCGCCAACGAACCGGCGGTCGTCCAGGCCGGTATTCGCGCGCTCGAGCAGTACGGCGCGGGTACGGCCTCGGTCCGCTTCATCTGCGGCACCTTCACGCTGCATCGCGAGCTCGAAACCGCGCTCGCCCGGTTCGTGGGCACCGAGGCGTCGCTCTCGTTCGTGTCGGCCTGGAACGCCAACGAGGCGCTCACCCCCACGATCGCGCGCGAAGGCGACTTCGTGGTGTCCGACGCGCTCAACCATGCGTCGATCATCGATTCGGTGCGCCTGGCCAAGTCGATCACCAAGTGCACGACCGCTGTGTACAAGCACAGCGACATGGACGACCTGCGAGAGAAGCTGCGCAGCGCCAAGGACGCCAAGCGGAAGATCATTTGGACCGACGGCGTGTTCTCGATGGAAGGCTCGATTGCCAAGCTCCCCGAGATCCTGCAGATCGCCCGTGACCATGACGCCATCGTGATCATGGACGACTCGCACGCCACCGGCGTGCTGGGCAAGACGGGACGCGGCACGGCCGAACATTTCGGCGTCATGGGCGAGGTCGACATCATCACCTCCACGCTCGGCAAGGCACTCGGCGGGGCGGCCGGCGGATTCATCGCCGGCCCGGCGTCACTCTGCGACATGATGACGCAGCGCTCGCGGCCGCAGCTGTTTTCGAATGCGCTGCCGCCCACGGTCACCGCCAGCTCACTGGCCGCCGTGGAGTTTACCGAAGCGCACCCCGAGCTCGTCACCAAGCTGCACGACAACGCGGCGTACTTCCGCGCGGCGATTCAGGAGGCGGGCTTCCATCCGCTTCCCGGCGAAACGCCCATCATTCCGATTATCGTGGGCGAGACCGCCTTGGCCATTCAGGTCAGCGAGATGCTGCTTGACCGCGGCGTGTTCGTGACCGGCTTCGGCTTCCCGGTGGTGCCCAAGGGGGAGGCGCGCGTGCGCTGTCAGGTCAGCGCGGCGCACAGCAGGGATGACCTTGATGCGGTGATTGCGGCATTCAAGGACGTGGGGAAGATCGTCGGCTTGCTGCCGTAGTCCAGCAAGCCGAAGTGCGGGGCCCCACTGCCGGCCGGTCGTAACGCCCGGCCGGCAATGGGGCACCGAACATCACCTTACCGCTTTTTCGCGGCCTTCTTGGCCGGAGCCTTGGTCGCCGCTTTCTTCGCGACAGGGGCCGGAGCCTTCGCCGCCGGCTTGGCGGCCTTCGCCGGGGCCTTGACGGCCTTCGGCGCGGGCTTCGCAGGTGCCTTCGCGGGTGCCTTCGCGGCCTTGGCCGGTGCCTTGGCAGGTGCCTTGGCAGGTGCCTTGGCCGGTGCCTTGGCCGGTGCCTTGGCCGGTGCCTTGGCCGGTGCCT
>JBBARJ010000021.1:0-8739 GCA_040399825.1 Gemmatimonas sp. | reverse complement strand
GGTGCCTTGGCCGGTGCCTTGGCCGGTGCCTTGGCCGGTGCCTTGGCCGGTGCCTTGGCGGGTGCCTTGGCCGGTGCCTTGGCCAGCGCCTTCTTGGCGACAGGCGCGGGTGCCTTGGCCGGAGCCGCCTTTACCGGCGTCTCCTTCTTGGCCGCCGGCTTGCCACCACGACCACGAGCCGAAGCGGCCGAGGGCGCCGAAACCGCTGGCGCTCCGACCACGACCGGTGCGACCGGAGCGATCACCGAGGCCACAGCCGCCGGGGCTTCCACCGCCGGAGCAGCCGGAGCCGCCGTGCCGTTCGAGGCCGGAGCAACCGCTCCGGCAGGACGGGCACCAACCACGCCAAACATCAGCAGGTCGGCCGGCGGGCCCACCGGGCCACGTCCACGCGATCCACCGCGCGGGGCGACACCACGGGCACCCATACCACGCGGCGCCTGCGGCAGCAGCGCCGCGGCCGCCTTGGCCTCGGCCTTCTGCGCGTCGTCCACCGTCTTGAGCTGCTCCACGATCGACGCCGCATCGGCGGCCCGAGCGACTTCGAAGTCGTTTCCACGACGACGGAGGTCGATCATGTTCGCGTCATGCGCGTCCTGAAGGATGCGCTCGAACATGCGCGCGCTCAACGACTCGCTGTCGCGGCCGAGGAGTTCGAACGCCTTCGTGCGCGCCGCGCTGGCGCTCGTGGAGTCATCACCCTGCACCAGCGCTTCGACCGCACGGCGCACGAGGTCGAACGCCTCGCTGCGCGTGAGCCGCTCACCGCTGCTGCCGATGTGACCCGCCACCGCCGAACCAAAGGTCGGCGTGGCGGCGGCCGGCGTGGCCGCCACTGGTGCGACAAACGCGGGCGTCACCACCGCCGGAGCGGCCGGCACGAACGCCGGCACGGTCGCAGGAGCGACGGTCTCAGCGGCCGCAGCCACCGCGCCATCGGCCTGCGCCTCGGCCTGCGCCTCGGCCTGCGCCTCGGCCTGCGCCTCGGCACGCGGCTCACGACCGTCACGATCGCGGAACCGATCGCGGCCACGGCCACGACGGTTGCGACCACGACGCGCCTCCCGCTCGCCTTCGCTGGCGGTATCAGCCGTCGCATCGACGCCCGGCTCACCGGTCGCATCGGCTTCCGCCGGCACATTACCAGCGGTCGTGTTGATCAGCGGCGCAAAACCTGCCAACTCCGCCGCCTCTGCGGCATCGTCGGCGGCATCGTGCTCGGCGTCGGCGGCATCCTGCGCCGCGTCGCGCACTTCGCCGTCGACCGGCGTGCGGTCGAAGCGATCGCGGCCACGGCCACGACGGCCACGGCGACCACGACGTTCGTCGCGCTCACGATCGCTTTCTTCACGGCGCGGTTCCGCCGGTGCGGCGGCACTCGGGCTCGACGCCGGGGCGATGCTGCCATCGGGCGTGTCGATTTCAAGCTGGCCGCTGTCGAGCTTCGTGACCTTGAGCAGTCCCTTGTGCGCCGCGTCCTGCACGAAGCGCGAGAACTTCGGCATGCCGAGGTTCTTCTCGTCGAACGACGAGTCGATTTCCTGCATGACCTGCTTGAGTCGGTCGGAGCGCATCACGTCGCCGTTGCGCTTCATGCGATTCACCGACTCGGTCACGAGCTCCCACGGATCCCAGCGGGTCGACTCGTCGTCGCCCGTCTTGGTGAGGCCGGCGAGCGCGTTGTACGAGTAGTACTCGTCGCAGTTCATCACGAGGAGGTCGCTGGACGACTCGCGGATGCCGACGCCGATCACGTACTTGCCGTACTCCTTGAGCTTGATGACCATACTCGAGAAATCGGAGTCACCGGAGAGCAGCACGAACGTGCCGATCTCGGGGCGCGTGAAGACGAGCTCCATGGCGTCGATGGCGAGCCGGATGTCGGTCGCGTTTTTCTTCGACGAGCCGTAGGCCGGCGCGAAGATCAGATCGATCGACGCTTCGGTGAGCGGCACGATGTACTGCGGATAGCGGCGCCAGTCGGCGTAGGCGCGGCGCACCGCGACCTTGCCCTTGACGATGTCCGACGAGAGGAGGTTGTTGAGCTCTCCCTGCAGGTCGGAGCGGATGCCCATCGTGACGTTGTCAAAATCGATGAGCAGCGCCGCGTTCGGTGCGTGGGCCGGCGGCGCGGCATTCGGCGACGTCATCGGAGTGACGGCCTGCGGTCCACGATGGAACGGCGCGATGGTACGAGACGGTGCCGCACTGCGGGACCGGGTGTCATGTCGACTCATGTACTAGCCTGGATACAAAACGGAGTGATCGAGCGCGTTGCCGTGTAGCGCTGAGGCGCTCATCGAATTCGCACTCAGCGCGATTGCCCGCGCGAGTTCTCGCCGCCGCACTTTGCCACTTCCCGTCATGGGAAAGACATCGAAGAAGCGGACGAAATCGGGAACCTTGTCGGCCGCCATCGTTTCCTGGGCGAAGCGTTTGATTTCGCCACCCGTGATGACTGCCCCTTCTACTGGCACGATGCACGCGCACACCAGCTCTCCCATGACATCATGGGGCACGCCGATCACGCAGACATCGTCCACTGCCGGATGCGCACGCAGACGATCCTCGAGTTCCCGCGGGTAGAGCTGCATGCCCCCGCGCGAAATCGTCTCCTGCCGCCGCCCGACGATCTTCACATAGCCATCCTCATCGATGATCCCCAGATCACCGGTGAGGAAGAAACCGTCCGGCGTCATGACCTTGGCGGTCTCGGCCGGCATGCGGAGATAGCCCCGCATGAGATTGGACCCGCGAACGGCGATCTCGCCGACCGCTTCAGGTCCGTGCAGCTCTCCCGTCATGAGATCCATCGCCATGATCTCGACGCCGGGAAGGGCGCAGCCCACCGTGCTCACACGACGTTCGTCGTTGTCGGCGCAGCGGGTGATCGTAACGATGGGTCCGGTTTCCGTGAGGCCGTACGCGACGAGCACATCGCACCAGCGACGCACCCGGCGCACCAGCGCCTCGTCCACCGAACTGCCAGCAATGACGCCGGCTCGCAGCGACGTGAGTCGCGACGGGTTGAACGCCTCCTCACGCATGAGGAGGTGATACTGCGTGGGCACGCCGTGCAGCACCGTGACCTTGGCGTCGGCGATGAGCGCGAGGGCGCCCGCCGGGTCGAAGGCCGGTTGCAACACGATCGTCGCGCCACGTGCCATCGTGCCCAGCATGACGCCGAAGCCGAAGATGGCAAAGAACGGGACCGCTCCGAGCACGCGGTCGTCGGGCGAAATCTCGAGAATCTCCGCCACACGCACCGCGTTTTCCACCAGCGCCCGGTGCGACAGTGGCACGCCCTTGGGCTTGCCCATCGTTCCCGACGTGTACATGACGGCCAGGTCGGCCGTCTCGTCATACACCGCTGGACGCGGTACCGGTCGCCCGGTGCCGCTCGAGACGAGATCTTCGAACTGGAAGATCCGGTCATCGTACCACAGGTCCTCGGCGCCTACCGCGACCACGTACTGCAGGTCGGGCAGATCGCCGAGCAATTCTTCGAAGCGCTGCAGAAAGTCGACGCCGTCCCATTGCTCGATGGTGACGACGGCACTCGCTTCGGCGTGTCGCAGTTGGTAGCGCAGATCGTGAATGCTGAGCTGCGGACTGACCGGCACCACGACGGCGCCCAGCTTCGCGGCGGCCAACGTGGCGATGATCCACTCGACGCCGTTCGGCAGGTTGACCGCGATGCGGTCGCCCGTGCCCAGCCCCAATTCGGAGAAAGCAGCAGCCAGGGAGGACGCATCGGCGTCCACCTGCTGATAGGTCCACGTCCGTTCACCATTCGTGGCGAGTACGCGCGCGGGATGCTCCTGCGCACGTTGCTCGACCAGCGGGGCTAGGGACCACGACGATGCCATTCCACTCCGGGATCGGGTACAGCCACCTAAATTACTGACTATGAACGAGATGCGGAAGCCGACCGTAAGCGAAAACGGATCGAGCCCTCACACAGGCCCTGGAGAGAAACCCTCCCCGGTGCGCCCGCGTAGGGACATCCAGCGTGAGCGACGTCGGCTCGCGCGCGGTGGCTCAAGGGCACCGTTTCGCTCTCGTTTGTTCGCGATGCTGATCCTGTTCGCGCTCATCCCCACGGTGGCGGTCACACTTGTCGGTGTCGGCACGGCCAGTCGGGCGCTGTCGATGCTATCGGCCCGGTCGGCGTGGGAGCGGATCGCCCTCAGCGGGGAGCAAGCGCTGGCCGCCACGCGGTCCGCGTCGCTCACGACCGACCAGCGGGCGGCGGTGGCACGGCACGAGGCCGAGCTACGCCAATCGGTGGAGTTGGCGCGTCGCTTCGATTTCGTGGCGGGACGCACCATGCGCCTGGTGGTGGCCGGCGCGGTGCTGGTGGTCCTGTTGGTGGCGGTTGGCGCCTCACGGGTGGCCGGACATTTGAGTCGGCAGCTCAGCCGTCCGCTGGATGAACTGGTCGGATGGACGGGACTGATCCGCACGGGGCGGCCCATCCCGGAGCAACCGGAACGCCGCGGCGCGCCGGAATTCGAAGTATTGCGAACGGGGATGCGCACCATGGCCCAGGAACTCGACACGGGACGAAGACGGGCGCTCGAGGCCGAGCGTGCCGAAGCGTTCCGCGAGTCCGCCCGCCGGTTCGCGCATGAGCTCAAGAACCCGCTCACGCCGATTCGTTTTGCGGTCGACCGCCTGCGCCGGTCTGCCCCCGAGGAGTTGCGCGACACCGTGGAGGTGCTGGCCGAGGAAGCGGCACGCCTGGAAACGATGGCCAAGAGCTTCGCCCAGTTCGGCCGACTCCCTGATGGGCCGGCCGCCGACATCGATGTGTCGGAGCTGGTCACGCGTGTGGCACGCAGCACGGTGCCCGACCGACTGGCCGTGCAGATCAGCGCCGACGAGACGCTGCCGTTGGTGCACGGCTTCCACGAACCGCTCGTACGCGCGGTCACCAACGTGTTGATGAACGCCGTCGACGCCTGTGGCGCGTCGGGACAGATCGACATTGGCCTCCGCTATGCGGCGCCCTACGTCACGATCACGATCCGCGACACCGGCTGCGGCATCGCGCCTGAGGCACTGGCGCGCATCTTCGATCCGTATGTGACCACGAAGGCCGGCGGCACTGGGCTCGGGCTCGCCATCGCCCGGCAAACCATGGAAGCCCATCACGGCTTCATCGACGCCACGAGTACCATCGGCGTCGGCACCACGATTTCATTACGTCTGCCGCTGCACGGGCGGGCTGATTTCTCGGAGAGCTGATGACGCGTCAAACGCAGGGACAACCGGACCAGACACTCGTGCGGCTACCAAGCGGACAGCCCATCGTCGCCCCCGACGCGCCACTCCCCCCAGGCACGATCGTCTTCACCGGCAACGGCACCGGTGACAACGTGCGCATCAACGTGACGGGTGGCAACATCGTGCTCACGCAGGGCACCAACACAACGACGATTCCACTCAACGACGTGGTCCCGCGCGGCCTGGTCCAAATGTCCTGGGCGGTGGCGGCCTCGGTGATCGCGGTGTTCATCGGCTGGCCAATCGCCCGCGCCGTGGCGCGCTACCTCGACCGCCGTGGTCGGGCCGTGCGCGCCGACCACGCGCTCGAGACGCAACTGGCGCAACGGTTCGATGCGATGGAGCGCAACATCGATACGGTGGCCGTGGAAATGGAGCGGCTCAGCGAAGCGCAGCGCTTCGCGTCGAAGTTGCTGGAACAGCGTCCGGCGGCGGTCGC
The DNA here is from genome assembly GCA_040399825.1 of Gemmatimonas sp. Lineage (GTDB taxonomy): Bacteria > Gemmatimonadota > Gemmatimonadetes > Gemmatimonadales > Gemmatimonadaceae > Gemmatimonas. Next base: position 3,011 of record JBBARJ010000021.1, on the reverse strand, counting down.
GGTGCCCGTCGACACGCCGCAGTAGGATCGCGCCGCGATGCCCAGTGTCCTGATCGTCGACGACGAACCGAATATCCGACGCATGGTCGGCGCGCTGCTCAGCGCCGAGGGCTATGACGTGCGTGACGCCGCCGATGGCGCCAGCGGCCTGGCGCTCGCCGAAGCGAACGAGCCCGACGTGGCACTCGTGGACCTCATGATGCCCGGTGACATGGATGGTCTGGCGTTGCTGCAAAAGCTGCGCGAGCGCCGCCCTGACGTCCCGGTCGTGATGATGAGCGGTCGAGCCGCGCTCACGGACGCGGTGCGCGCCACCAAACTGGGCGCCTTCACCTTTCTCGAAAAGCCACTCACCCCCGAGGGCGTGCTGCTGGCGCTGGCCTCGGCGTTCGAGCTTCGGCAGGCCCGGCGCGCGGCCGCCGCCCTCCGCGACGATCTTGGCATCTCGGGGGAAATGATCGGGGACTCACCGGTCTTGCAGGATGTGCGCGCGCTCATTGCACGCGTCGGCCCCACCGACGCCCGCGTGCTGATCACCGGTGAGTCAGGCACCGGGAAGGAGCTCGTGGCGGCCGCGCTGCACGTGGCCAGCCCGCGCCGCGATCGCCCGTTCGTACGGGTGAACTGTGCGGCGATTCCGCGCGATCTGGTGGAAAGTGAGATGTTCGGTCACGAGCGCGGCGCCTTCACCGGAGCCACCGACCGGCGCATCGGTCGCTTCGAAATGGCGCACACGGGCACCCTGTTTCTCGATGAGGTCGGCGACCTTGGTGCGGAGGCGCAAGCCAAACTGCTGCGCGCCATCGAAGCCCGGGAGATCGAGCGCGTGGGTGGCGGCAAGCCGATCAAGATCGACGTGCGGATTCTGGCCGCCACCAACAAGGATCTCGCCCGCGCAGTGGCCGACGGCAGCTTCCGCGAGGATCTGTTCTTCCGCCTGAATGTGATTCCCATTCAGCTGCCGCCGCTGCGCGACCGCCCCGGCGATCTGCCGGCGCTGGTGCGGCATTTCTCCGCGCGTCACCGCACCCGAACGGGGCGACCGCTGGTGCAGTGGCACGATGACGCGCTCGGGGCGCTCAGCAGCTATCGCTGGCCCGGCAACGTGCGCGAACTCGCGAACGTGGTGGAGCGACTGGCGATTCTGCATGCTGGCAGCGTGGTGGGTCGCGCCGAGGTGTTGCAGGTGCTACCCACGGTGGCCACCGACCCCTTCAATGTGTCCGCGGTCGACACCGCCGGACACGCGCCCGAAACGCCGTCGACGATGCCGCTCAGCGATGCCCTCGATGCCTACGAACGCCGACTCATCTCGGCCGCGCTCGCGCAGAGTGATGGCAACGTGGCGGAAGCCGCGCGACGGCTGCAGACCGACCGGCCGAACCTGTACCGACGCATGCGTCGGCTGGGCTTGGCGTCGGCCGGCGAATGACGACTCTTGCCATGCACCCCCGTCGATGCGCGCCGCGTGTCTGCTCTTCGCTCGCACCGATGCGCCCGTGGGACCTGAACCTCAGCAGGAGAAACGGATGCAGGCAGCCATGACCCGACGTGGTCAGGCACGGATGGTCTTCGTGGTGCTGTGGGGGGCGCTCACGGCGATGCCGTGGACAACGGCGCACGCCCAAGCAGCACGTGATCCCGATCAGGAACGTGCACGACGGCTTGGCGGCGTGCCGCGCGAGGTGGTGCTGGACGTCACCACCGTGTGGAACGCCCCCGGCACGCGACGCGTACGCGGCGACTTCGCGTTGGCGCCCACCGACACCGTGCGTGGTGACCTCGCGGTGCTTGGTGGCCGCGCGCACCTGGCCGGCGTGGTGACGGGACAGGTGGTGGTGCTCAATGGCGACGCCGCACTGGTGGCTGGCGCGCGCATCGAGCGCTCACTCACGGTCATCGGTGGCACCTTCGAATCACCCGAGCGCCCGAACGTGGTCGGCGAGATTCGCGTGTGGAGCGCCGCGTATCGCTACCACGAGATGGGCGATACGCTCGTGGCCGATCTCGAGTTCTTCTCGCGGTGGCCCCGCTGGATGCGCGACGAGGAGCGTGGCTCCCCGGGTCGCACGTCGAGCGACCTGCTGGTCACGACCGCGCACACCTACAATCGCGTGGAGGGGCTGCCGATCTATGTGGGGCCGCGCGTCAGTTTTCAGAGCGGTGACACGCGGGTGCGCACCGAAGTCGTCGGGATCTTCCGCACCGGCGACGCACTGACATGGACACGTGAGAACCTTGGCCATCGCGTGCTGCTCGAACTGCGTCAGGGCAAGAGGGTCGGCGTGGCCATCGGCGGTCGTCTGTTCGATGAAGTCGATGCCGTCGAGAAGTGGCAGCTCACCGATACCGAAGTGGGGCTCAACGCCGTCTTGTTCACGCGTGACTACCGCGACTACTGGCAGCGTCATGGTGGTCAGGGCTACGTGAGCCTATTCGCCGGGCGCGGGTCGGAGGTGCGCGCGTCGTACGGCGAAGAGCGCTGGAGTTCGCGGCGGGCGCGTAACGTGCTGTCGATCGTGAATGACGACGTACCGTGGCGCGTGAATCCGCTGGCCGATGAAGGCGTGATGAAACTGCTGAGCGTGTCGGCCACGTTTGACACGCGCAACAGTCCGAAGGATCCGCGCGCCGGTTGGTATCTGCGCGGCGAGTACGAGCGCGGTGACGGCCGACTACTTCGCGCCGGGGAACCCTTCGTCGGCGCAGCGGACGAGGAGCCCGCCGTGGCCTACTCGCGGGCCCTGCTCGACCTGCGTCGCTACAACCGCCTTGGCCCCCATGGTTCCCTGAACATGCGCGCGGTGCTGGGTGGCTGGCTCGACGGCGACCCGCTGCCGGCACAGCGTCGATTCTCCGTCAGCGGCCTCGACGCGCTCCCTGGCTTCGATTTCCGCCGGCAGCTCAACGACACCGACGTCGGCACCTGCGCGGTAGGGAAGGAACAGGGCTACGCCGCGCGTGGTCGACCGTCGCTCTGCGATCGCATGGCCCTCCTGCACATCGAAGGG
>JBBARJ010000020.1:0-20732 GCA_040399825.1 Gemmatimonas sp. | reverse complement strand
CACGCGCGAGGAAGCCGAGGGGGCCATCATGGACTACGAAGGCATGGTGGCTGCGGGCACGATGCTAGGCTCTGGTGGCGTAATCGTGTTCGACGACCGGCAAGATATGGTGCGACAGATCGCGCGCCTCACGCGCTTTTACGCGCACGAGAGCTGCGCGCAGTGTACGCAGTGTCGTGAAGGGACGGCGTGGATCACGCGCATCATGGAGCGCATTCGCGATGGGCAGGGGACGGCCGAGGATCTCGATACGCTGGTCGCTATTTCCGATGGCATGAGCGGCAAGACGATCTGCGTGCTGAGCGATTCCTGCGCAACGCCGGTGATGTCCGGTCTCAAGAAGTTCCGACACGAGTTCGAGGCGAAGATCGCCGCGAACAAGTCGGTAGTCACCGTACCGGGGGCGTTCCGCGCCTCCGCCGCGTGAGGAACTGATGGCTGATGTGAAGATGGTGTCGCTCACGATCGAAGGTCGGCCGGTCACTGTGCCGGACGGCATGTCGATTCTGGAAGCGGCCAAGACCGCCGGCGTGCTCATTCCACACTACTGCTACCATCCGGGACTTCCGGTGGCCGGTGTGTGTCGCATGTGTCTCGTCGAAGTCGAGAAGTTCCCGAAGCTCGCGCCCGCGTGCGCAACGTCGGTCGGTGAAGGGCAGGTGGTACACGTGCACTCGGCGAAGGCGCTCGAGGCCCGCAAGGGTGTGCTCGAGTTCCTGTTGATCAATCATCCGCTCGACTGCCCGATCTGCGATCAGGCGGGCGAGTGCGAGTTGCAGGACTACACCTTCGCCGAAGGACGCGCCGACTCGCGTTATCGCGAGTCGAAGCGCTTCAGCCCGGTCGAGGACTTCGGCGGTGATGTGCTCTACGTGCAGAACCGCTGCATTCTGTGCACGCGCTGTGTCCGCTTCATGTCGGATGTCGCGCAGGAGCCAGTGCTGAATGTCTCGGAGCGTGGTGATCGGGCGTTTATCGGCAAGGCCGAGGGACACGACCTGACGAACCCATGGGCCGGCAATGTGGTCGACCTCTGTCCCGTGGGAGCGCTGCTCTCAAAGGACTTCCTGAATCGCGCGCGCGCGTGGGAACTCGATCGCGCGCCGACCGTGTGCACGGGGTGCAGCCAGGGGTGCAACGCGGTTGCGGAAACACGCGACAATGTGGTAGTGCGGCTCAAGCCGCGCGCCAACGATCAGGTCAATCAGTACTACATGTGCGAGGTTGGCCGTCAGGGGTATCGCGAGTTCAATCGCCGTGATCGTCTCGATCAGCCGCTCGTTCGTCGTGGCAATGCGCTGGCGATCGCCGAGTGGGATGACGCGGTGCAAAGCGCCGCACGCGCGCTGGCGGGACGCCGACTGGTCGTGCTCGCTTCGGCGAACCTGTCCAACGAAGCCCTCTTTCTGTTGGAGAGAACCGTCGACGCCGCTGGCGGTGCCGCCGTGTTCCGTCTTGAGCGCGGCGACGAATCGGCATTGCCGGGCGCGCCGGATCTGGCGCTGCGGCGCGAACGCGCGGCGAACGCGACGGCGGCGCGACTGCTTGGGTTCATCGAAACGGATGCCATCGGGAACACGCTTCGCGAGGGCGATGCGTTGCTGATCGTCGGCGACGATCTCCGCGGTGTGGGTGCGGCGGAACTCGATCGCGCGTCGTCGATTGTGTTCGTTGGGACAGCGCTGCCGGCGACGCTCGAGGCCCGCGCGGCCGTCGTATTGCCGATCACGAATATCGTGGAAGAAGAAGGGACGATGACCAACCTGCGTGGGCGCGTGCAGCGCTTCCTGCAGGCCAAAGCGGCGCCCGGTGTCGCACGTCCCACGTGGTACGTACTTGCCGACCTGCTCACCGCGGTCGGTGGCAACGGCCGTTTCTACTTGCCGGCCGAGGTCTTCGCCGCCCTCACCTCCACCCACGCGTCATTCGCGGGATTGGACTACGAGGCGCTGGGGCTGCGCGGACTCCCGATCGTCGACCAAGCGACGCCTACGGACGAGGTGACGGCATGATGCGCGCGGCGCTGCTTCCGCTGCTTGAGATCGGGCGTTGGTTTCCGGCGGCCGATCCCCAGCGGCAACCCACGGCGATCAGCACTTACGTGCTGTCCATCGTGATCAAGATCATCGTGGTCTTCGGTCTGTACATGCTCGGCGTGGCGTTCCTGACACTCGCGGAGCGCAAGCTCGCGGCGTGGATTCAGGATCGGCGCGGGCCGAATCGCGCAGGGCCCGGCGGCATCCTGCAGCCCGTCGCCGACGGGATCAAGAATTTTATGAAGGAAGAGACCAATCCGGCCGAGGCCGATCGCTGGCTCTTTCTCATGGCCCCTGCGCTCGCGTTCATTCCGGCGATGCTGACGTGGGCGGTGCTCCCGCTCGCCGCCTCGTTGCCAACCCCGTGGGGGTTGATCGACATGGCCGTCGCACCACTACCGGTCGGCTTCCTGTTTACGCTCGCGGTCTCATCGCTCGGCGTGTACGGCATCGTGCTGGCCGGTTGGTCATCGAATAATAAGTATGCCCTCCTGGGCGGGCTCCGCTCGAGCGCGCAGATGATCTCCTACGAGATCGCGATGGGGATGTCGACCATTCCAGTCATATTGCTGGCCGGTAATGTTTCGTTGACGACCATCGTTCAGCAGCAGTCGCAGATGGGCTGGAACGTGCTGTCCCTGACCGTGGCATGGTTCACGTTCTTGGTGGCGGCGTTCGCGGAGACGAACCGCCTACCCTTCGACCTGCCGGAAGCGGAGTCGGAGCTGGTGGCCGGATATCACACCGAGTACAGCGGAATGAAGTTCTCGATGTTCTTCATTGCCGAGTACGCGAACATGGCGACGGCGAGCGGTCTGACCGCAACGCTCTTCTTCGGTGGCTGGGATATCCCGTTCACGCAGTGGGACAACGTCGGGCCGTACAGCGTGCTCAAGACGCTGGCCACGCTGGCCATGTTCGCCATCAAGACCGGTTTCTTCCTGTTCGTGTTTATGTGGGTGCGCTGGACCGTGCCTCGTTTCCGTTACGATCAGCTGATGTCGCTCGGATGGAGCGTGATGCTGCCGATCGCGCTGGGCTACATCGTCGTGATCGCCGCGGCCACGCTGGGTCTGGACATGCTTGGCGTAGCGCGCGGTCCGATGTTCTCGTTGGCGCTGCTGGGCATGAACATCGTGATCATCGTGGTCCTGCTGGCCTGGCTGGACAAGGGCAAGTTGATCAGTCCAGCGAGCGCGCGCGTGGGCCCGACGGATCTCGAGCGCCTGCGCGCACGAGGGCTCGACCTCTCGCGACGCCAACTTGCCTCGCAGCGCCACGGGTCGGTTCCCGCGGAGCTGCATCCGCTGACGGCGGCGCTCCCCGTCACGACCACGTTGATCGCTGAAGGAGGCGACTGATGGCCATCGGGGTGAAGGTCATGAATCGGCCGCTTGAACGCGTGAGCTACGTGCGGGCGACTTTGAGGGGGATGGCCACGACGCTCAAGCATCTGGTGGATCCCCACAAGGTCACGATGCAGTATCCGGAAACGAAATGGGATTTGTCGCCGCGCTGGCGCGGCACGCATCGCATGCTCACGACCGAGGATGGAAAGGCGAAGTGCGTCGCCTGTGGGTTGTGCCCGACCGTCTGTCCGGCCAACTGCATCAAGCTCACGCCTGGTGAGGATGAGCAGGGCAATCGCTATCCGCTCGTGTTCGAGATCGATGAGTTTCGCTGCATTTTCTGCGGCTTCTGTCAGGAAGTGTGTCCGGAAGAGGCGATCCATCTGGGCCGGCACTACGAGAACGCGGAGTTCGATCGTGCGTCGTTCGTGTACGATCTGGAGCGCCTGATGGCGCAGACGCATCCGGTGAGCGAACTCTGGGATCCTGCCAATCCGAAGGGTGAATGAACGGCTTCTTCGAATTCCACTTCTACCTGTTCTCGTTGCTGGCCATCGCCTCCGCGTTGCTCTTCGTCACACGGAAGAATCCGGTACCGGCCGCCCTGTGGTTGGTCAACGTGATGATTGCCCTGGCCGGCCTCTACGTGATGCTCGACGCGCCGTTTGTCGGGATCATTCAGGTGCTCGTCTACGCGGGTGCGATCATGGTCGTGTTCGTGTTCGTGGTCATGCTGCTCAACCTCGGGCGAAGCGGGATTTCCGATATCCGGTCGGTTGGCCCGCGCTTGGGGGCCGGTGTGGTCGGATTGGCACTGCTGGCAAATCTGCTGGTCGTTCAGCGGCAGAAGATTCCGCGTATCGCGCCGGCGCCGGCGGTCGACAATGTCGTCGAAGGTGTCGCCGCCTCGCTCTTTACCGACTATCTCGTGGCGTTCGAACTCACCAGTCTCGTGCTGTTGGTGGCGGTCATCGGCGCCGTCCTCCTCGCCAAAAAGCGGGTGCGCGTATGATCTCCGAAGCACTCATCGTCTCGGCGATTCTGTTCGTGATCGGTCTGATCGGCGTGATGACCCGCCGAAATGCCATCATCCTGTTCATGTGCGCCGAGCTCATGCTGAATGCCGTGAACCTGAGCTTCGTGGCGCTCGCGAAGATGCACAACGTGACGGGCCACGTGTTCGTGGTCATGGTGATGACGATCGCGGCCGCTGAAGCAGCCGTCGGTTTGGCGATCCTGATCTCCGTGTTCCGGCATTTCGGCACGGTTGACCTGTCCTCGCTCCGGACGCTTCGCGGATGATCCCGACCTTGCTTGGCGTGCTCATCCTGCTCCCGATCCTCGGCTTTCTGGCCAACGGATCGCTCGCGTTGTTCGGGAAGCGGTCGGACCGCGACACCGTGACCACGGCGCGACACCCGCTCGTCACAGTGATCGGGCCGGGCGTGATTCTGGCAGCGTTCGCCGTCGCGGTCACCCTGTTCGTCGACATGCAGCGCGCGCCAGAGCACGCGTTGCACATCGTTCGCTACGGGCAGTGGGTGCCGGTGGGCAATCTGGTCATCGACTGGAGCCTCCAACTCGACCAGCTGTCGATCCTGATGGTCCTCGTGATCACCGGCGTCGGCTCGCTGATCCATCTGTTTTCCGTTGGCTACATGCGCGACGATGCGAGCTACGCGCGGTACTTCGCGTATCTCAATCTGTTCGTGGCGTTCATGCTGGTACTCGTCCTCGGCGCGAGCTACCCCGTCCTGTTCGTCGGCTGGGAGGGCGTCGGGCTCGCGTCGTACCTGCTGATCGGTTTCTGGTTCAGCGATAAGGCGAACGCCGATGCGGGGAAGAAGGCCTTTGTCGTCAACCGGGTCGGCGACTTTGGATTCCTTGTCGCCATGTTCCTGATCTGGGTCACGACGCAGCAGCTCGACTTCGTCGGTGCCCACGCCGCGCTTGATGGCATGGCTGGCTCGCCGGTCGTGCTGGCGATTGCGCTCTTTCTGTTCATCGGTTGTGCGGGCAAGAGCGCGCAGCTGCCGTTGTACATCTGGCTGCCGGACGCCATGGCTGGTCCGACGCCGGTCTCGGCGCTGATCCACGCGGCGACGATGGTGACCGCCGGCGTGTATCTCGTGGCGCGCGCGGCCCCGATCTTCTCCGGCGCTCCTGAGGCATCGTTGGTGATTACGGCGATTGGAGCGCTCACGGCGCTGTTCGCCGCCACGATCGCGCTCCGTCAGTGGGACATCAAGAAGGTATTGGCCTACTCGACGGTCTCCCAGCTGGGCTACATGTTCGTGGCCGTCGGCAGCGGCGCGTACACCGCTGGTGTGTTTCATCTGGTCACACACGCCTTCTTCAAGGCGCTGCTGTTTCTCGGCGCGGGCTCGGTGATTCACGCCATGCATCACGCGTATCACCACACGCATCGTGACGACGACCCGCAGGATTTGCGCAATATGGGCGGGCTGGCCAAGTACATGCCGGCCACGGCGGCGGCGATGACGCTGGCGACGCTGGCGATCGCAGGCGTACCGCCGCTGGCCGGATTCTTCTCGAAGGACGAGATCCTCGCGTCGGTGTTTACCCGCGCGCACGGTAGCCCTCTCGCCAGCGCGTCACTCCTTGGCATTCCGGGCAGCACCGTGCTGTATATCGCGTACGGGCTCGGCGTGTTGACGGCATTGCTCACGGCGATCTACATGACGCGTTTGCTGCTACTCACATTCTATGGCAACAACCGCACGGGCGAGGCGGCACAGGCGATGCTCCATGAGGCGCCGATGATCATGACCGCGCCGGTGCTCGTCCTCGGGGCGCTGACGGTGGTTGGCGGCTGGCTGAACTTGCCGGCGCTGCTTCCGCTCGGCCCTGTCGGTCTGCTTGAACACTGGCTCGAGCCGGTGACCGGCAGCAGCATGGCCCGGTTGGCTGGCAACGGCCATCTGGAGCATGCGACTGAGACCATTCTCGTCGCCGTGGCGACCACGGTAGCCGTGATCGGCATCATGTTTGCGCTGCTCTGGTATCGGAAACCGATGGCGGACAAGGCGCACTCGCCGGTTGATGACAGCCTGCTCGCACGCGCCTACAACATGGACGGGGTAGTGGACGCCATGGTCGTGCGACCGATCTCCGCGTTCGCCAATGTGGTGCTCACCCGTGGTGTGGAGACGGGCGTGGACCGCGCCTTCAGCGCGGGCGGCTCGCTGCTGTCGAGAACCGCAGCCCTCGTAGGCAGCAAGTTGCAGGATGGAGACGTGGGAAAGTACGCCTGGCTGTTGGCCGCCGGTGCTCTCGCGCTTCTGGCTGCCCTCACCCTGAGCTGACCGATGCGCGATTTCCTCCTCTCAATCGGAGCCGGGCAGTGGGTACTGCCAGCGATGCTCGTGTGGCCAATGGCGGCCGCGCTTCTCGTGCGCGTCGGTGGGCGCGACATGTCGCGCGACGACGACGGCACGGAAGCACCAAGTGGCGGGCCAGATGCGCGCGCACTCACACTGGCGGCACTGGCAATCGAAGCGCTGTTGAGCCTCGTCCTGTGGGCGGTGTACGATCCCGCCGCCACGGGATGGCAGGCGCGCGTGGATCTGCCGTGGCTGACCGATATCGGTGCCACCATCAGCCTCGGCGTTGATGGACTTTCGCTGCCGATGGTCGTCATGACGGCCCTCGTGTTGCCACTCGCGTTGCTGGGCTCCTGGAACAACGTGCGCGTGCGCACGCCGGCGTTCGGCGCACTCGCGCTGATGCTCACCACGGGATTGGTCGGCGTCTTCGTAACGCTCGACCTGCTCGCGTTCTATCTGGCGTGGGAGCTGATGCTGATTCCCACGTACTTTCTGATCGGTGTCTGGGGAGTCGCTGGGCAGTCGCGCGCCAGTCTGCGGTACGTGTTGTTCACGCTCGTCGGCTCGTTGTTGATGCTGGTGGCGATTCTGGCGCTCTGGACGATGGGCGGCAGTGCGTCGTTCCACCTCGATCAGCTTATGGGACTCGCGCTGACGCCGCATGCCCAGCTCTGGATGTTCGGTGCGTTCTTCCTTGCCTTTGCGGTGAAGTCCGCCTTGGTGCCGTTCCACACTTGGCTGCCGGATGCGCAAGGCGCGGCCCCGACCTTCGCTGCCGTGACGCTCGGTATCAAGGTTGGCGCCTACGCGATCCTGCGCTTCGCGATTCCGCTCTTTCCGGCGGCCGCCATGGAGCCGACGGTACGGGGCACGATTATGGTGCTATCCGTGATCGCCATCGTGTACGGCGCGTTGTTGGCGATGTCACAGCGCGACATGAAGCGGATGGTTTCCTACAGCTCGATCAGCCATCTCGGTTTCATCATGCTCGGCTGCTTCGCCCTCACGCAGCAGGCGGTGCAGGGGGCGGCGATGACGATCGTGAACAGCGGCATCTCCACGTCTGCGCTCTTCCTGCTGGTTGGTATGCTCGAGGATCGGCGCGGCACCACCGACATGGCCGGATTCGGCGGAATTGCCAAAGTGGTCCCGATGTTCAGCGTGATGCTGACCCTCGTGATGCTGTCCACCATCGGACTACCGGGTACGAACGGATTTGTCGGCGAGTTCCTCGTCCTCATCGGTACCTACGCGGAGCGTCCGGTGCTCGCGGTGATTGCGACCAGCGGCGTGATTTTCGCTGCGGCGTACGGTCTTCGCGCATTACAGCGCGTCCTGTTTGAACGCATCGACACCGCCAAGAACGGGGTGCTCACGGACTTTACTGGCCGTGAGCGCGTGGTGATGGCGGCGTTCGCTGTTGCGATCATTTACCTCGGCGTGTCTCCGCAGCCGATGCTGCAGCGTATCGAGCGCGCGTCACAAAACATCATCGAGTCGGTGCGCTTCGGTCCGAACGCCACCACTTCGCTCCCCAACGTCTCCGTGGTCCGCTGATGGGCGCAACCCTTTCCGCCGGCGCTCTTTTTCGCGCGCTGGCTCCCGAGCTCCTGATGTCCGCAGGCGCCATGGTGATGTTGCTGGCGACCGTCTGGAATCCGCAGAGGAACGACGCGGCCATGGCGGAGGGGGCCGAGAAGACGAGCGCCCTGACCCGCTTCGGCGTGGTGCTCTGTCTGCTGGTGGGGCTGGTCGTCATGATCGCGTGGGGCGATGGCGTGAGCGGCACCCCCGATCAGCGTATTGCCGGTGACGGTTTCCGGTGGGCGATCGATCTCGTGATCTTGCTCGGCACGGTGCTCTCGCTCATCCTGCTCGATGCCGAACACCACCGCAGTGCCGCGTTCAGTCCGGAGGTGCCGGTATTGATGTTGCTCGCGGCCACCGGCATGATGGTGCTCGCGGCCGCGCGGGATCTGATGTTCGTCTTCCTTGGTATCGAACTGATGTCGCTCGCGATCTATGTGCTCGCCGGAGTCAATCGGCGGAGCGCGCGCGGTGCTGAAGCGGCCGTGAAGTACTTTCTTCTGGGATCCGTCTCGTCAGGATTCCTGCTGTATGGCATCGCCCTGGTCTACGGTGCCACCGGAAGTACGCGTCTGATCGACATCGCACAGTGGGTCTCGACGCAGCAGAGTCTTGGGCCAATGTTCATCGTCGGGACCGGTCTCCTGCTCGTCGGTTTCGGCTTCAAGGTCGCGGCCGCCCCCTTCCATCTGTGGACGCCCGACGTGTACGACGGCGCGCCCTTGCCGATCACGGCATTCATGTCGGCCTGCGTCAAGACCGCGGCGTTCGCCGTCTTCGCGCGGGTGATGATCGAAGCGATGCCGGGCGCCGCCGCGCGTTGGCACTCCGCGATGTGGTGGTTGGCGGTCGTTACGATGGTCGCCGGCAACGTGTTTGCGCTGGCGCAGAAGAACCTCGTACGACTCCTCGCCTATTCCAGCATCGCACACGCCGGATATCTGCTGGTCACGATCGTGGTCGCCTCGACCGCGGGCACGACCGCTTTGGTCTTTTATGCGGTGTCCTACACGCTCGCCACCATGGGCGCCTTCGGCGTGCTGATCATCGTGAATGGCGGTCGAGACCGATCACCCACGCTCGACGACATCGCGGGCCTCTGGCTGGTCCGTCCGTGGCTCGCCGTGTCGATGTCGGTGTTCTTGCTGGCGTTCATGGGAATGCCGCTCGTGGGTGGCATGGGCTTCTTCGCCAAGTGGTATCTCCTGCAGGCAGCCCTGCAGGCCACCACGCCGCAGACGATCCTCGCGGTCATCGTGGTGCTCAGTAGCGCCGTCTCGGCGGCGTATTATTTGTCCGTGATCTCGGCGATGTTCATGCGCCCGCGTCCTGATGGGCATCCGGTGCCGTCGACCATTCCGATGGCGCAGTCGCTGATCACGGTGACCTGTGTGCTGTTGCTGGCACTGGGCGTCTATCCGACGCCGATGATCGAACTCGCCCGTCGCGCACTTCCGGGAGCGGCCGCGCCGGCCGGCGTGCCGACGTCGAGCGGTGCGCCGCGTGTGCAAGCCGCGAGCCTCGTCCGGTGAGCACGATCGATCCGCGCGGTGTGATCGCTGTCCCGACTTTCGACACGCGGCGATAATGGCCATCAGTCAATCGATCTTCCGGCAGTACGACGTTCGAGGCATCGTCGGCACCGATCTCACGGACGAGGTGGCCTATGGGCTTGGTCGCGGCTATGCGGCGTACCTTGCTGCCCACGGCATCACGGGGGCCGTCGCCGTGGGGCGAGACAATCGACCGAGCGGTGACACACTGCGCGATGCGCTCGTGCGTGGGCTCACCGAATGCGGGGTGGATGTCGTCGACGTAGGCGTGGTTCCCACGCCGCTGTTGTACTGGACATTGCATCACGAGCCCGTGGTCGGCGGTATCCAGATCACCGGTTCTCACAATCCGCCCGAGTACAACGGCTTCAAGATGTGCGTCGGCACCGGTTCGCTTCACAGTGAAGAGATCCAGGTGCTTTACCGGTTGATCGTCGGTGGCGTGTTTCCGTCGGGTGCCGGTGCGATTCGGCAGGTGCCCGTCATCGATCGGTACGTGAGCGATATCGCGGCGCGGGTGGGCCGTATCACGCGTCCCGATGGCTCGACGCTCAAGGTCGTCTACGACTGTGGAAACGGAGCGGCTGCACTCGTCGCTCCACAGCTCATGACCGCACTCGGTATTGATGGAATCGGCCTGTTCACCGAGAGCGACGGGACGTTCCCCAATCATCACCCCGATCCGACGGTCCCCGAGAATCTCGAGGACTGCATTGGGGCAGTAAAGGCGAGTGGCGCGGAAATCGGCGTGGCTTTCGACGGCGATGCCGATCGGATCGGTGTGGTGGATCGCGATGGACGCATCATCTGGGGCGATCACATCCTCATCCTGTATGCGCGCGACGTGCTCGCCCGCACCGGTGCCGGTCAGCCCATCATCTTTGACGTGAAGTGCTCGCAGGCACTGACGGATGGCATCGAGAAAGCCGGTGGCGTTCCGGTGATGTGGAAGACGGGGCACTCGCTCATCAAGGACAAGATGAAGGAGATGCACGCGCCGATTGCCGGCGAAATGTCAGGACACATGTTCTTCACGGAAAGCTTCTACGGGCACGACGACGCGCTCTATGCGGCGGCGAGATTGCTGCGTATCATCGCCGATTCCGGGAAGCGCATCGACGAGCTTCTCGCCGATGTACCACCATTCGTCTCGACACCCGAGCTACGCATCGAGACCGACGAAGAGTCCAAGTTTGTGATCGTCGGTCGCGCCGCCACGCATTTCAAAGCGACGCACGAGGTCATTGAGGTCGATGGCGTACGGGTGCTCTTCGGTGACGGTTGGGGACTGCTGCGTGCGTCGAACACGCAGCCGGTGATCGTCGCACGATTCGAGGCGAGTTCGGCCGAGCGGCTGGCCGAAATTCGCGGGGTAATGGAAGGATGGCTGCAAACGCAGGGCGTTTCGCTCTGATCGCGCGCACGGAGCGCTGAGATGGGTTCACGCGGCGGGCTGATTATCGGTCTGGCGATCGCCGCCGCGTTGCTCCTGCTGGGGCGCGCGGTCACGGCGTTGCTCGTTGACCACGCCTGGTTCACCGCGATGGGTCTGCCGGCGCTGTTTTGGGAGCAAGTCATCGACACCGCGATCCTGCAAGGCGGGGCGTGGGTCCTCGGAGCACTCTTCGCGTTCGGGAATCTGCATGCGGTACGCCGAACGATCAGGGCGGTCGCCGTGCCGTCGCGGGTGGCGAATCTTGAGGTGACCGCGATGATCTCGGGCCAGCGGCTGCTCGCGGTCACCGTGGTTCTCGCCGTCCTGGTTGGCGGCGTGCTCGCGTTTCCACTCACCAATTGGGTGGATCTCGCGTTGCTGCGCCACGGCCTGCCGTTCGGGGAGATCGAAGGCGTGATGGGGCGCGATCTCGGCTTCTACCTGTACTGGTTGCCGATCGAAGAGACGCTGTACCTGTGGTCGCTGGTCAGCGTCGTGTCGATGACGGCGTTGGTGGTCGTGCTTTATGCGCTCACGCGCAGCCTCCGCATGGAAGGCCGCCGCGTGGCCGCGTCCACGCATGTGCGGCGCCACCTCAGCGTCTTGGGAGCCGTCGTACTGCTGCTCCTGGCGTGGAGCTACCGGCTCGACGCGTTCGACTTACTGCGACAGGGCAGCGGGCCGGACGGCCTCTTTCTCAAGGTCGATCATCGTGTCACCCTGCGAATGGACTACGTCCTGTCGTTCGGCAGTGCCGTCGCCTCGCTGGTCGTGTTTCGCACCGGGTGGGTCGGTCAATTGCGCGCCGCGTTTCTCACGCTCACGGTCATTCTGGTCGCGGCGCTCGGGTTGCGACACGCAGCCCCGGCCGTGCTCGCCGGCACGAGCCTGCTCGGCACGCCTGCGACCCGCGATCGTGATTACCTCGCGTCCCGCGCGCTCTACAGCCGGCGCGCGTTCGACGTCGAAGGGATGCGCGGGGTTCACCGCGACAGCGGCGCGGCGTCCCTGACGCGCGTTGAACGCAGCGCACTGCCGGCGCGCCTCAGTCTCTGGGATCGCGGCACGCTGGTGGCCGCCATGCCAGCCACCCGCTCCCCCGAGCGCGAGGCGGCAGACGTACCGGGCGATCAGGCGATGCCTGAGACGTCGCCGATGGGATGGACGGTGGTTGGTGATCGCACCACCGTGGTGGTCGCGCGTCGACCGGTAGGCCGCACCGAGGGCTGGCTCGTTTCGGCCATGGATGCCACGCGGCCGACGCTCCGCGACAGCCAGGTAGAGTTCGCGTCGACCTCCAGTGACGCTGCCGGCGATGAACCGCTCGTCGGTCCCGGGTTGCGGGGCGCTCGCCTGATCGACGCGGAGAATGCCCCTGCGGTTCGTGGCGCCTCGCTGACGTCGCTGCGGGCCCGCATCGCGCATGCGTGGGCCCTCCGCGACCTCTCGCTCCTCAATGCCGACACCACCGCGGTTACACCGCGCCTGGTAACGCATCGTGATGTGCGCGAACGTATCGAGCGGCTCGCGCCGATTTTCGTACAGGGCAACGAGGTACTGCCGCTGGTGCACGAGGGCCGCCTGTACTGGACGCTCCAGCTCTACAGCGCGTCCGATCGCTATCCCCTCAGCCAACAGTGGCAGCTGGCGTCTGGCGTCTACAGCTACTTCCGTCTGGCCGCGACCGCGGTGGTCGAGGCGTCGAGCGGTCAGGTCCGGCTCGTGGCCGCGCCTCGGCCCGATGCACCAACGCGGACGTGGATCGCACGGCTGCCGATGCTATTCGCGGCGCCGGGCGAGCTGCCCACGCAACTCCTCGCGCAATTGCCGCCCGCGAACGAGAGTGCGGTGGCACAGATCAAGACGTTTGCGCGATACGGTTCTCGGCTCGAGGGAACGATCATTCGCCAGCTACCGGACAGTGCGCTGGTCGGCGGCGCCCCGGCCCCGCACTGGATCGGCAACGATCGTGAGCGACTCATGGTGTGGAGCGTACCACTCCTCGACGGTGGTGATCAGATCGATGGTGTGGTCACGGTGGGCGGCGGTATGGCCCGACAGACGTGGTGGGACTCGACGACCGTTCCGAGGCAGCGGTGGCGCGTAGTGACCGAGCGCATGCGTACCGCGCTCGATAGCGCGCGCGGCACGATGCCGGAGGGCGCGCGCCGCGAACCGCGCATCCATGCCGGTCGGGTGACCACGATGATGACGGCGACAGGTCCGCTCATGGTGCAGCCGCTGCTGTGGAATCGCAGTGAAGGCGGCATGACCATTGCGCGTCTCGTCGCCTCAGACGGTGTCCGCCTGGGCGTCGGGAGCACATTGATTGAAGCGTTGGGACGGATGGGTGATCTCCAGATGCCATCGGTCCAGACGGCGGGCTCAGTCGAGGCGGGCCCGTCGTCGGAGACGGCCCGCGGCTGGTATACCGCTATGCGCGACGCCCTGCGACGTGGCGATTGGGCGAAGTTCGGTGCAGCGTTTGATAGTCTGGGCCGCGTATTGGAACGACCGCCGCAATGAACGCGGCCGTGTTGGGCATCGCCGGTTCACGGTGCCTGGCACGTACGGGCGGGTTTCGCACGACAGGCGGGTTGCTGTCGTCGGGCACGACCACCTAGCATTGAACCGATGACATTCCTCGATTCGGAGAACGCGTGAACCTACACGAGTATCAGGCGAAAGAGCTGTTACGGGCGGCCGGTGTGCCGATCCCGCCCGGCGAGATCGCTACGACGCCGGAACAGGCGGAAGCCATCGCGCAGCGCTACGGCGTCGCGGTGATGGTGAAGGCGCAGGTGCATGCCGGTGGCCGCGGTAAGGCGGGCGGCGTGAAGTTCTGCCCGACCCCGGAAGCGGCCAAGGAGAAGGCGACCGCCATCCTCGGCATGACGATCAAGGACCTGACGGTCGAGAAGGTGCTCGTCACCGTCGCGGCCGACATCGGATCCGAAGCGTATGTCGGCATCATCGTCGATCGTGCGACCAAGAAGCCGGTGTTCATGGTGAGCGCGGCCGGCGGCATCGACATCGAAGAAGTTGCGGCCAGCACGCCGGAGTTGATCCTGTATCACCCGGTCGACACGCGCTACGGCCTACTGTCGTTCGAAGCGATGCGTATGGGCTTCTTCCTGTTCAAGGACGTCAAGCTCGCGCGTCAGGCCGCGAAGATCATGCAGCAGCTCTACACGGCGTTCATGAACGCCGGCTGCTCGCTCGCCGAGATCAATCCGCTCGTGCTCACGCCGACGGGTGAACTGATCGCGGTCGACGGCAAGATGGTCATCGACGACAACGAACTCGATCGCCGCCCCGACATCGCCGCCCTGCGCGACGAGTCGTCGGAAGCGCCGAGCGAAGTCGACGCGCGCAACTCGAACCTCACGTTCATCAAGCTCGATGGCAACGTCGGCTGCGTCGTGAACGGCGCCGGTCTCGCCATGGCGACGATGGATCTCGTGAAATACTACGGTGGCGATCCGGCCAACTTCCTCGACATCGGCGGTTCGTCGAACCCGGAGAAGGTGGTGAATGCGCTCCGCATCATCACGTCCGATCCGAACGTCAAGTGCATTCTGTTTAACATCTTCGGCGGCATCACGCGCACCGATGACGTGGCCAACGGCATCGTCACGGCGACCAAGGCGAATCCGCTCAAGGTGCCTATCGTGATCCGTCTTACCGGCACCAACGAGGAGATCGCCGTGAAGATTCTGCAGGACAACGGCTTCTCGGCGTCGAACGACATGGATGCGGCCGTGCAGCGCGCGGTTGAACTCGCGACGAAGGGAGGTGCCGCGTGAGCATCTTCATCGACAACGATACGAAGCTGATCGTGCAGGGCATCACGGGCCGTGACGGTTCGTTCCATGCCAAGCAGATGATTGAGTACGGCACGAAGGTTGTGGCCGGCGTGACGCCGGGCAAGGGCGGCCAGACGTTCGAAGGCACGGTGCCCATTTTCGATACCGTGTACGACGCGGTGCAGGCGACGGGTGCGAACACGTCCGTCATCTACGTGCCGCCGATGTTTGCGGCCGATGCGATGATGGAAGCGGCAGCGGCGGGCGTAAAGCTCATCGTCTGCATCACCGAAGGCGTGCCCGTGCTGGACATGACCAAGGTGTATCCGTACGTGAAGGAGCATGGCGCGCGTCTGATCGGCCCGAACTGCCCTGGGCTCATCACGCCTGGCCAGTCAAAGGTCGGCATTATCCCGGGTCGGATCTGCATGCCGGGCAACGTCGGCGTCGTGAGCCGCTCCGGCACACTGACCTACGAGATCGTCAACCAGCTCACGAAGGCGGGCATCGGTCAGAGCTCGTGCGTCGGCATCGGTGGCGATCCCATCAACGGCACGAACTTCATCGATTGCCTCGCCGCATTCGAGGCGGATCCGCAGACGAAGGCCATCGCGATGATGGGTGAAATCGGTGGCACTGACGAGCAGGAAGCTGCCGCGTTCATCAAGGCGCACATGAAGAAGCCGGTCGTCGGCTTCATCGCCGGTCAGACCGCTCCGCCGGGGCGCCGTATGGGCCACGCCGGTGCGATCATTTCGGGGTCGGAGGGCACGGCCGCCGAGAAGATCGAGTCGTTCCTCGCGGCTGGGATGGGGGTCGCCCAGCGTCCGGTGGACTTCGTCGACCTGATCAAGGCGCGCTTGGCCTAATCGCGCTAGGCGCGCCCGCGTCGTTGCGCGGTGCAGGGAGCGGGGCGGGTCACGATCGTCGTGATCCGCCCCGTTTTCTCGTGTCCCATCCCTGCGTGGCGCCCGCCCACTCGCGCAGATTCCCCTCATGCCTATCAAGCCACAACGCCTCGCCGACCTCTTCGTCACTTCACGCGTCGTTATGCCACTCACCGCGGGCACGGTCGCCGATGCGGCGGCAGCACTCTGCGTGTCACTGGATGAGAGTGGAGCGCTCTCAAACGGAGACCTGCTGCGCGAGCGCATTGAGGAGGCGCGGAGCGAAGACATCGTGGGCCTCGCCGACCGGGCGTTCGTGCTGCACTACCGGACCGACGCCGTGCGCGACCTGGTGGTGTCGATCGGCATCGCTCCGAAGGACGTCGTGCGCATCCTCGACGACGACGAGTTGCAGCGGGCGCGCCTCGTGGTGCTGGTGTGCGCGCCGCCTCGACAGATGGCGCGTCACCTCCAGGTGGTCAATGCGCTCGTCCGGGTGTTGTCCAATCCGTTGACGGTGGCGGCGGCGCTGGCCGTGGACTCCCCGGCCCGGTTGCTCGCGCTGCCCCAGTTTACCGGCAAGGAGCTCCCGGCCCAACTCACCGTCCGTGAGCTGATGTCGGAGCGTCCGAGGACCGTCGGCCCCGACGTCCCGCTGCGGAGCGCCGTGCTCGAGATGCTGCGGGCTGGACTGGGCGGACTCCCGGTCGTGGACGAATCGAACCGGGTCATCGGCATGTTGAGTGAGCGTGAGCTCTTGCGGGATCTCCTGAGTCATTATCTTCCGCGCGCTGGGGATGTGAATGCACCCCAGCCGCCAGCCGCGGCGCGGCGCACGGTGCGCGACATCATGACCCGTCAGGTCCTGTGTGTGGCGCCCGAGCAGCCGCTCGCCGAGGTGGCGTCCCTGATGCTCAACAAGGACGTCGACCGGGTACCCGTCGTGAAGGATGACCGACTCGTCGGCTTCCTCACCCGCGGGGACATCGTTCGCAAATTGATCGGATCCTGACTCATGGCTGGTCGTCGCACTCTTACCATCGTCAAGCCGGACGCCTTCGCCAATGGCAAGGCCGGCCTCATCATCGCGCTGCTCGAGAAGTCGGGCTTCACCATCAAGGCGGCGCGCGTCATGCACCTCACGACCGCCCAGGCGGGTGAGTTTTATGGCGTGCATCGCGAACGCGGATTCTTCGGCGAACTCGTGGAATTCATGACCAGCGGACCGTGCATGCCGCTCGTGCTCGAGCGCGACGATGCCGTGGCCACGCTGCGCACCGTGATCGGTGCGACCGACCCGGCCGAGGCGGCCGAGGGAACGGTTCGGAAGCTGTACGCGGAGTCGAAGGGCCGGAACGCCATCCATGCGTCCGATTCCGACGAGAATGCGGCGATCGAAGCGGCGTTCTTCTTCGCCGGCACGGACGTCCTCGCGAACTGATCGCGAACTGATCGCCAGCTGACCGGCCGGACTGGCTAACTTGCGGTCGGTGCGTTACTTGGACGTACCGACCGGAGGAGAAAAAGGGAGCGGGAGCCCTTGTGTCTGAGGGGTTCCCGTTCTACGTTACACGGCTATGCTGTGCTTTGACATCCGGAGTCTGGAAGCCCGTGCCGAGGGTGTGGACGGAGTACTCGCCACATCGGACCCGGTGTGGGAGGCTGACGACACACGCCCGGCAGATGCTGGCGTGCACGTCGTCGGCCGGCTTTCTGCTGCAGGTCACGGTCGCTTTTATTTGAGCGGCCGGCTGGAAGGGGCGGCAGTCACGGAGTGCAGGCGTTGCCTGTCCGACGTGACCGTCGCTGTGTCGGAAGACGTTCACATGTTGTTCGCGGAGTCGGGTCTCGACGATGCGGACGAGCAGGACGTGTTTCCGATCCCCGCTGGGGCGCGAGAGCTTGATATCCGTCCGGCGGTGCGCGAGGAGTGGCTTTTGGCCGTTCCGGCGTTCGCGCTCTGTCGGGATGATTGTCAGGGCTTCTGCGCGACCTGTGGTGCCGATCGCAACACGGGAGCATG
The DNA here is from genome assembly GCA_040399825.1 of Gemmatimonas sp. Taxonomy (GTDB): domain Bacteria; phylum Gemmatimonadota; class Gemmatimonadetes; order Gemmatimonadales; family Gemmatimonadaceae; genus Gemmatimonas. The sequence goes on along the minus strand of JBBARJ010000020.1, from coordinate 2,709 downwards.
TCCCTGTGCTCCATCAACTGATCCCCGTTGGGCCGGCCTGCGCGATCTGCGTAGCACCGACGCCTAAACGGTTCTTCTCGTCTCGAACGTTCAGGTCAGAGTCCCATGGCCGTACCGAAGCGCCGCACATCTAAGCGGCGGAAGCGCGCCCGCAACACCCACAAGGTCGCGCCCGCCATCGTCATTCAGTCGTGCCCGCAGTGCGGCACGATGAAGCGCCCGCACCGCGTGTGCAACGGGTGTGGGTTCTATGCGGGTGAGCAGCGGGTAACTGCGCAGGAAGCGTAAGTTTGGCGCGCATTGCCGTGGATGCCATGGGGGGTGATCTTGCCCCCCGGGCCCCCATCGCCGGCGCACTCCAAGCGCTTGGAGCGCTGCCCCCGCAGCATCACATCGAACTCGTAGGTCAGACCTCAGTCATCGAGGCGGAACTTGACGCGCTACTGCGCGGCGATTTCGCCCCGCTGGCGCGCGTCCGTGATCGAATGTCGATCATCGAGGCGCCCGAGGTCATCAGCATGACCGACAAGCCGACCATTGCCATCCGTGGCAAGACCAACAGTTCCATGGTGGTCGGCATTAAGCGAGTCGCCGACGGGCACGCCCACGGTTTTGTCTCCGCCGGCAACACCGGCGCGCAGATGGCTGCGTCCCTCGTGCATCTCAAGCTGCACACCGGCCTCACGCGGCCAGCCATCGGCACCTTATTTCCAACCGCCACCGATCCGATTTTGGTGCTCGATTCGGGCGCCAACATGGACTGCTCGCCCGAGGAATTGGTGCAGTTCGCGCGGATTGGGACCGTCTATGCCCGGGCTCTGCTTGGGCGGTCCAATCCGGCGGTCGGCTTGCTCTCGGTCGGGGAGGAAGCGGAGAAAGGCAACGCGGCCGTCAAAGACGCCCACCAGCGACTGCTCGCCTCGGGACTCAACTTCCTCGGCAACGTCGAGGGACGCGACATTCCCAATGGGCGCTGCGATCGCGGCGTCATCGATGTCGTCGTGTGTGATGGCTTCACCGGAAACGTGTTGCTCAAGTTCTACGAGAGCATCGGGCCGATGCTCATCGGGATGGTGGCGAAAGTCGCCGGGCTCGATGCCCGTGGCATCGCTCGCTCCCTGACCCAGCTCGATGTGGACGAGCAGGGAGGGGCTCCGCTCCTCGGTGTACGGGGCGTCAGCATCATCTCGCACGGCAAGAGTTCGCCGCGCGCGATGGAAAACGCGATCTTGGTCGCACTGCGCGCCTACGAGTCCGGCATGACCGATGAAATCGGCCGGCGGCTCTCCGAATCCATGCCAACCACGTCTGGGAACGCCGCATGAAGCGTCCGATCGCCTACATCGCCGGGACGGGGCACGCAGTCCCGAAGAACATCATGACCAACGCCGACATCGCGGCGATGGGTCTCGAGACAAATGATGAGTGGATTGTCGATCGCACCGGCATCAAGCAGCGGCATATCGCGCGAGACGGCGAGACGCTGACGTCGCTCTCGGCCGAGGCGTCGCGCATGGCCATGGCGCGCGCCGGCGTGCAGCCTGGCGAGATCGATGTCATCATTCTCGGAACGGCGACGCCCGACCACCTGCTGCCCTCCACGGCGGTTGAGATTCAGACCGCACTCGGATGCACGCGTGCGGCCGCCTTCGACGTCGCGGCAGCCTGCTCCGGTTGGCTCTACGCCGCGATCATGGGGGAGTCGCTGATCGCGAGTGGATCGGCCGACACCGTGCTCGTCATCGGCGCCGAAATGCTCAGCACGATCGTCGATTGGACCGACCGCAACACCTGCATCCTGTTCGCGGATGGCGCCGGGGCGACCGTGCTGCGCCGCAACAAGGAACGGGGCGGCACCAAGGGCGTCCTCTCGTCGTTCATGCGCTCCGATGGCGCGCTCTCCGAACTGCTCTGGCGTCCCGCCGGCGGCGGTGCGGAGCCCTTCTCGCCCGAGGTCTTCGAGCAGAAGCGGCATTACGTGCGCATGGCCGGCCGCGAAGTCTTCAAGCATGCCGTCCGCTCCATGGCCGAAGCCACCGATCGGGCGCTCGACAGCGCGCGCATCACGGCGGCTGATGTCGATCTGCTCATTCCGCACCAGGCCAACGTGCGTATCATCGAAGCCACGGCGAAGCACGCCGGCATCTCGATGGACAAGGTCTTCGTCAACGTCGATCGGTTCGGCAACACCTCCGCGGCCTCGATCCCGATCGCCCTCAGCGATGCAGTCGAACAGGGGCGCGTGAAGGATGGAACGACCGTGATGTTCGTGGCCTTCGGCGCCGGTTTCACATGGGGATCGCTGGTCGCTCGCTTCTGAGCGCCAGGACCCCCGACCTCGACATCCGAAACAACATGGACTACGTACTGCTGCTGCCTGGGCAGGGGTCGCAGAAGGTGGGCATGGGGAAGGATCTCTTCGAGGCCTTTCCCGCGGCCCGCGAAGTCTTTCACGCGGTCGACGACGCCGTCGAGGCGTCGATCTCGACGCTCGCGTTCGACGGGCCCTCTGACGACCTCACGCGCACCCTGAACGCGCAGCCGGCATTGCTGGCGCACAGCGCCGCCGTCTGGGCCGTCGTGGAGAGCGCGATCGGTTCGTCCGTCCGCGCGGCGGCGGGACACTCGCTTGGGGAGTTCTCGGCGTACCATGTCGCCGGCGCCGTGAACGTGGCAGGAGCCGCGCGCATTGTACGCCGACGGGGCACG
>JBBARJ010000019.1:0-21630 GCA_040399825.1 Gemmatimonas sp. | reverse complement strand
CTCCGTTTACTCGACGCAGCGGAAACGGTAGACGTGGAATGTCCGCACGGCATTCCAGATGCCGTATGGTGGCGCGGACGACGCCTGTCGCTCGCCAGCGCCGATGGCCCCGAGCGTTTGAGCGGCGACTGGTGGCGTGCCGATGCATACGCCCGTGATTACTGGCGGTGCGTGGCTGATGATGAAGGCGAATTGCTGCTGTACCACGAAGCCGGCGCGAGATGGTACCTGCAAGGGTGGTACGACTAAAAACAAACGGCCAACTGCTTAGGAGGCAGGGAGGAGGGTGTCAGGAAGGAGGAAGCAGCAACGCGCCGTGCACCTGCATCCTCCACCCTGCCCCGCTCCTCCCTGCCTCCTAAGCAGTTGGCCGTTGAGCGCTCGCGACGCCACCTCGACCGCCTCTATTACCCACTACGCGCGATGCACCCCCGGTCGCCCTGCCTCCACCGTGAACGCCGCCGCCGTCGCGATCGGCGCATCGGCACGATCCACGTACGGCACCACCCGATACTCGGTGGAGAACGACGTCGGCGTGACCCGGCACCGGGCATACCCGCGCTGCCCGTTGAAGAAGTGCAGATGCGCATTATCCGCCAGCATGCCGTCTCCGACCGGCGTGCTCGCCGCGCCGTTGCCCCCGGAACTGATCGACGTCCCCACGAACTCGGTACCGATCGGCCGCGACGACAGATCTTCGAGTCGCTCCGGCACATCGGCGACCCAGCTCACGTGCACGTCGCCGGTGATGATGATCGGATTCGCCACACGGTGGTCCCGCAAATGCGCATGCACCCGCTGCCGCTGCAGCGCATAGCCGTCCCACTTGTCCATACTCAAGGCCGGTGTCCCCGTGCCGTTCCACTCGCGGGCGTCGGGCGCCACCCGACGCGTGGCCGGTACGAACGGCACCTGATTCGCCATCACATTCCACGTGCTGGTCCCCGCCGTGAGACCGTCCAGCAACCACCGTTCCTGCGCCGCACCAAGCAACGTGGCACCCGGGTCCATCGCCCCGTCGCAGCGCAGCACGAACCCATCGTTGCACGGCTGCGGCGTTCGGTGCTGACGCGTATCGAGCACATCCAGCTGCAACAGCGACCCGAACGACAACCGGCGATACAGTTGCAGCGACGGCCCGACGGGCATGGCCGCACGGCGCAGTGGCATGTGTTCGTAGAACGCCTGATACGCCGCCGCGCGACGAATCAGGAACGCGTCGCGCGGCGCCCCATGCTCCTCATGATCACCGGCGTAATTGTTGTCCACCTCGTGATCATCCCACGTCACCACCCACGGTGCAGCCGCGTGGGCCGCCTGCAGATCCGGGTCACTCTTGTACAGCGCATAACGGTTCCGGTAGTCCTCGAGCGTGGTGATCTCGGGGCCGTTGTGCTGGCGCGGCTGCTTGGCCCCGATACCCCCTTCGTAGATGTAGTCGCCAAGGTGCACGACCAGATCCACCGCTTCCTGCGCCAGATGCCGATGCGCCGAGTAATACCCGGCCTGATAGTTCTGACAGGAGGTAAACGCGAACGACATGTCCGCCGCGACGGCACCCCGCCGCGGTGCCGTACGGGTCCGGCCGATGGGACTCGTCTCGCCACCGGCGATGAAGCGATACCAGTAGTGGCGCGCAGGCTCGAGGCCATCCACTTCGACATGGACGGCATGCCCCATCGCCGAGCGCGCGACCACATCCCCGCGTTGCACGACGCGACGGAAGCCGTCGTCCGTCGCGATTTCCCAACGCACCGTGACCGGTGCGTCCGACATGCCCCCGCCCAACAACGGGTTGGGCGCGAGCCGCGTCCAGAGCACCACCCCCGTATCGATCGGATCACCCGAGGCGACACCCAAGGTGAACGGATACGCGCCACGCACACCACCGCGTGGCAGTGGGCGCGACGCCCACGCCGCCACCGGGCTGGCGCCAAAGGCCAGGAGGCCAGCGAAGCCGCCACCCAACGCGAGCAGTTCACGGCGCGTCACGCGTCCATCGCGCAGCCGCTGTTCGAACGACGAGGATGTCATGATGGCCTCAGAATCCGTAGCGGGCGCCGAGCTGGATCTGGTACGGCGTTCCCCCCTTGCGGATGGCACCGGCCGATTCGTTGATGGCGTAATCGAAGCGCTGCGTCGTGCGGTTGAAGCCGCTGACGGTCATCAGATTGATGTCGCCGATGGTGTAACTGCCGCCCCAATCACGGTTGAGCAGACTGGCCACGTTGAACACGTCCACCATGAACTCGATGCTCTGACCGCGCCACGTATTAACCGTCTTGGACACCCGCATGTCGATCCGTCCTTCCCACGGCGACCGGCATGCCGTTCGGTCGGCGATCCGTCCGAGCTGCGAGCGGATGCACGCGGCCGCCAGGTTGGAGGGATTGCTCAGCACCTTGCGCATCGACGTCGCCACCGCGGCCGGTGTCGATGGGCTGTCCGGGTCGAACACAAAGGCCAGATCATTCACCAGCACCCCATCCCCGTTGATATCGGCATTCACCAGCAACGAGTACGGCGACCCGGACGACCCGACGTACCGCCCACTCACCTGGAAGCCCCACAGCGAGGGCAGCGTACCATAGACGATGGCTTTCTGCCCGACATTCCACAGCGAGGTTCCCCACGCTGAGTCGATATCGCGCGGGTCGCCCTTCACCGGCATGTTGGCCGAGGTGCCGCTGAGGCAGCAGTTCCACGCATTGTTGTCCCGCGCGTCGCTGATCGAGAAGGAGGCGTTGATGGAGCTCCGGCGCGGCAGACGTAGGCCGGCCTCGAACACGATCCCCTTCTGTTCCGCGCGCCCCAGCGACGTGAGTTCGAACACCTCCGCGACCGCCGGCGTGATGCGATTGCTGACCGCGTTGACGACGCCCGTCGTCGGGATAGTCGCGGCCGGCACATACACCGGGCGTCCCCCTTCGATCGTGAAGAACGGCTGCGCCACCAGATTGCGGTTGAAGATTTGATAGTTGTTGCCGGTGCGACTCCACACCGCGTTCAGCCCGAGCGTGAGGCGGTCCAGCACTGTGCGGCTGTAAGCCACATTCGCCTTCCACGTGAAGGGCAGCTGATAGTCCTGCCCGATCATCTCGATCTGTGCAGGCGCGGCGGTGATTCCGGCCGGCACCCCGGGAATCGTTGTGGGGTCGGCGCGGTATGACGCGTAGTCGGGCCGTGGGACCGTCGCGCCCGTCACGTTGATATCGGCGAGCTGCGTCCCGTTGAAGAGAATGCTGTTGTAGAACGGGGCATGATGCGAGTTGGCCGTGAACGCGCCGCCACCGATCCGTACGACCTCGCGGCCATCGCCCCGCACGTCCCACGTGATCTGCGCGCGCGGCAGCACGTTGTTCCAGTCCACCGGCATCGGCGTGTCGGTACGAATGCCAAGGGTGCTGTCGGCCACACGATTGTAGCCCGCGTCCTTCATGGCGAACGACACGTCGTAGCGCACGCCCAGATTCGCCGTGAGGCGGGGATGCGGTCGGAACTCGACCTGCCCGAAGAGTGAGGCATCGAGCATCGTCTGATCGACCGAGGGAAACTCGGTGAGCAGCGGGACCTGCCGGACGAACCGGTTTGGCCGCAGCGTCTCCAGTTCGGCGAGACTATTGAATTCGAACCGCCCCAGCTGCTCCTGCGCCACGAATTCGTCGGTGTACACCGTGAGCAGGTTATCGGTACCCACGGTGACCGTAGCCTTCCCGAGTTCGAGGATGGACCGGTTGATCAGCTGAAGCTGACGCTCGGGAAGGTTGGCCGGCATGTTCCGATTGCCGCCGAACTGCAGCTGTCGGTTAGTGGCAGTGCCGTCGGTGAGCGTCGAGCGCACGCGCACGAGTCCTACCGGCAGGTAGCCGGCGTTCGGGGTCCGCGCGACCGCGATGTCGGTGTACTGCAGCGTCGCTTCGTTGAGAAGGCGCGACGAGAGCGTCGAGCGCAGGGCGAGCGCCGCCGTATTGGTGCGCTGCGTTTCGCGCCCCTTAGCCTCGTAGATGCCGGGGCCGGGACCCGTGAGATCACCACCGTCGAACGCAATGTAGTTATTCCGGAACGTCAGGCGATGCTTCGACGACATCTGCCAGTCGAGACGGGTGAAGAGCAGATCGTTAGTCACCGGGAGCGTGAAGCTGCCGACCTGCTGCGCCGCCGTGTTCGTGCCGTACACCCGACCGATGATATCGAGGAACCGCGTGAGCGAATCCTTGGCAATCAGCGAAGCCTTCTCGTCCTCTAGACTACGCAGATCGAAGAGCACCGACGGCGAGGTCTGCTCGCGGCGTTCGCCCGCCACGAAGAAGTGCAGCCGGTCACGCACCAGCGGGCCACCCGCGCTGCCGCCATACTGATACAACGAAAACTCATCGGCGGGCCGGTCGACGTAGTTGGCCGTCGTCAGCGCCTCATTCCGGTGAAAGGTGAAGGCCGAGCCTTCAAATGTATTGGTGCCGAATTTCGTGGCCGCGGTGATCGCGCCGCCGCCTTGCCGCCCCTGCACGACGTCATAGTCGTTCGTCGCGACTTCAAATTCGCGGATGGCTTCGATCGTCATGACGGCACCGCCGCCGGCGTCGGCAACGCCCGTACGGTTCTGACGCACGGAAGCACCGTCCACCTGAAAGGACGTCGATGTCCCCTTGGCCCCACCAAGATTGGTGCCGGACGCCAGCGGGGTGATGGCGGTGAGATTGGTGAAATCCCGATTGGCCACCGGCAGCGTCTTGACGTCGTTGGCCGAGACCAGCGTGCTCGCTCCCACCCGCTTGATCCGCGCGTTGGAGGCATCTACTGCCACCACGAGTGGTGCCAGCTCGGTCGCGGTGACCGTGAGCCGAAACGACAGGGACACCCGGTCGTTCAACGCGAGTTCGATGCCGGTCCGCTGCTCGGCGCGGTGGCCGATCGCACGCACCGTCACCAGGTACGGCCCCCCAAGCGGGAGCTGACGCATGGTGAAGCGCCCCGCCGCGTCCGCGCGTGCCTGCGCTTCAAATCCCGTGGCGCTGTTACGCGCCGTCACGGCGGCGTTGGCGATGGGGCGACCAGCCTCGTTCGTGACGATGCCGTCGATCGTGGCCGCCGCCGATTGGCCGTGGAGCATCCGGGGCGCAAGCCCCGTCGACAGCAGCGTCGCGGCGACGGCAACCAATCCCACGGCCGTACGGTGGAGGAGCGAACGGAGAACCATCAGCGAGCACCGGCGCGGACGCGTGTCGGGAGCCATGAGCGGGGGTCGGGTGAAGTCGGTACGGCCGCTGACGCGCGCAAAACTGGATGGCGCGGGCGGCCCGAAGGCGCCATGCGGTGGCCGAAAGACTCGTGACACCGGCAGACACGGGGTGGTTAGCGCGCGTTGTCGAGCATTCCCCCACGACGCCGTCACATCCGCGTCACGGCGGGAGCACGCCACGATCGCGCCGAGCGCGTGAACGGTGACGGGTGGCGTGCCGATCCGTACGCCCGTGATTACCGGCGGTGCAGCGCTGATGGTGAACGCGAATTGCTGCTGAATCACGAGGACGGATCGCGTTCGTACCGGCAGGGGTGGTACGACCAACAGCGAACGGCCAACGGCTTAGGAGGCAGGGAGGAGGGTGTCAGGAAGGAGGAAGCAGCAACGCGCCGTGCACCTGCATCCTCCACCCTGCCCCGCTCCTCCCTGCCTCCTAAGCAGTTGGCCGTTCACAATCCCAATCGCTGGCGACACCCCAGCCACCCCCGTAGCTTCGCTCATCGCCCCTTACACTGGAGAACGTCCTGATGACCGGAGTATTCGCGCGCGGAGGCCTGCTCGCCGCAGCCCTCGCGCTCTTGGCCGCCCCGCTCGCCGCGCAAACGCGCACGATCAGCGGCAAAGTGCTCGAAGAAGGATCGCGAGCACCCATCGCCGCGGCGCAGTTGCAGGTCACCGGCACCGCGCTCGGTGCACTCTCGCGTGACGACGGATCGTTCACCCTCGTGAACGTCCCCGCCCGCGAGGTGGTCCTCATGGTGCGTCGCCTCGGCTATCCCATGACCCGCATCACCGTCGGCGTCTCGCAGAGCAGCCTCGAGATCGTGCTCAAGAAGGACGTGCTCAATCTCGATCAGGTCGTGGTCACCGGTCAGGCTTCCGGCATCTCGCGCCGCAACCTCGCCAACGACGTCGCCACGGTGAGCGGGGCCGAGGTGAACAAGGTGTCATCGCAGTCCATCGAGAATGCGTTCCAGGGCAAGATCGCCGGCGCGCAGATCTCGCAGTCCACCGGCGCGCCCGGTGGCGGCAATCGCATTCGCATCCGCGGCATCTCCTCCATTCTCGGGTCTGCGCAGCCGCTGTACGTCATTGACGGTGTCATCGTCTCCGACGTCTCCATCGGCTCCGGCACGAATAAAGTCACGCGCGCCGCGGGCACCGGCATCTCCGTGGGCAACCAGGAGAACCCGGTCAACCGCATCGCCGACCTGAATCCGAATGACATCGAGAACGTCGACATCCTGAAGGGATCGGCGGCCGCCGCCATCTATGGCTCGAAGGCGTCAGGCGGTGTCATCATCATCACCACCAAGCGTGGTCGCGCCGGCAAGCCGAAGTTCTCGCTGCGTCTGGGCGGCGGCACGTCGGAGCTCGCCTACCGCAACGGCTCACGCAAGTTCAACTCGGTGGCCGATGCCGTCACCGTGTTCGGCGCCGGCATTACGCCGTTCTACGACGCCAACCGCGTGCTGGATTACGAGTCGCTGGCCTACGGCAACACGCCGATGAACTCCGACGTGTCGCTCAACGTGAGCGGCGGCAGCGAAGACACCAAGTACTTCATGTCGATCAGCCGTCGCAACGAAGAAGGCATCGTCGAGAACACGTTCGCCCGCAAGACCAGCGCGCGCATCAACCTCGACCAGCGCATCTCCAAGCGGCTCAATCTGCAGGTCGGCAACGAGATCCTGAACAACGCCAACGATCGCGGCCTGTTCGGTAACGACAACGCCGGCAACTCGATCGCCTATACGCTGACCAAGATCCCGAGCTTCCTCGACCTGCGCCGCCGTCCTGACGGCACCTGGCCGGTGAACCAGTTCTACCCGTCCAACCCGCTGCAAACCATCGACCAGTTCAAGAACGGCGAGAACGTGTGGCGCAACATCACCACGTCTCGCCTCACGGCCGACCTGCTCGCCAGCGACAAGAACACGCTGCAATTCATCGCCTACGGCGGCGTCGACCTACTGAATCAGTCAAACCTGATCTACTCTCCGCCCACGCTGCAGTTCGAGCCGGTGGACGGACTGCCGGGTACGTCAGCCAATTCCAAGACCACGAACATTCAGCGCAACCTGAACCTGAATCTCGTTCATGGCTGGACGCCGCAGTCGTCGCTCAAGATCACCTCGCAGCTCGGCACGCAGTTCGAAGAGCGCGACCTGAATCAGACGCGCGCCTCGGCGCAGAATCTGCTGGGCGGACTCGAAGTCGTGACGTCGGGTACGGTGCGTGACGTCGACGAGTCGCGCCTGCGCGTGGAAGACTTCGGTGTCTTCGCGCAGACGGAAATGTTGTGGCGCGACAAGCTGCTGTTCACGGCCGGCGCCCGCGCCGACCGCAGCAGCAACAACGGCGACGTGAAGAAGTTCTTCCTCTTCCCGAAGGCCGCCACGTCGTACCGCTTCACCGATCTCGCGCCGGGCCTGGTGGACGAAGCGAAGATCCGCCTCGCGTATGGCGAAACCGGCAATCAGCCGCTCTACGGCCAGAAGTTCACGAATCTCGATCTGTCGAGCGTCGGTGGACTCGGCGCCTTCCGCGTCGGCAGTGTGCGCGCGTCGTCGGATCTGCGCCCCGAGCGTCAGCGTGAAATCGAAGCGGGTCTCGACCTGAACGTGTTCCGCAATCGCGGCACCTTCGCGGTCACGGGCTTCCGTCGCAACATCTCCGATCTGCTCATCACGCGCACGCTGGCACCCACGTCGGGCTTCAACAGCGAGACGTCGAACGGCGCCGAGATGCAGGTCACGGGTGCGGAAGTCTCCATCAACGCGTTCCCGATCCAGACGCCCACGTGGCGCTGGAATGCGCGCCTCAATTGGGGCACCAGCCGCTCCAAGGTCACCAGCCTCCCGGTTGCGCCGTTCCTGCTTGGCACGCTGCAGACGGGCGCCGTGCGCATCGAGCAGGGTAAGTCAGCCACGCAGATCTACGGCAACGACACGCTGCCACAGGCCGGTGGTCGTGTCGTCGTCCCCGTGCTCATGGGCGACGGCAATCCGCTGTGGAGTGCGGGTCTGAGCAACGAAGTGCGCTTCAAGAGCGTGTCGCTGTACGCACTGCTCGACCAGCAGAAGGGCGGCATGCTCGCCAACGGCACGTGGCGCCACTACGACCTCGGCCAGAACTCGCGCGACTACGAAGAGCTCGACGCCTTGGGCCGAAAGCTCGGCGAAGTCCGCCGCACCAACTACCTGCAGGTCACCCGCATTTTCTACCAGGACGCGTCGTACGTGAAGCTGCGCGAAGTCACCCTCACCTGGGATATCCCGCAGAAGTGGGTGGCAAAGACGTGGGCCGGCGCCAGCGGAGCCAAGCTCTCCTTGAGCGGACGCAACCTGTACTGGTGGACCAAGTTCCGCGGTGGCGATCCGGAAGCGCAGAACTTCGGCGCGGGCGGTGTGCCCGACGCCATTCAGCGTAACCGCGAACTCGCGGCGTATCCCGCCAGCCGTAGCTACTGGCTCAACTTCAGCCTGGACTTCTGACCATGACCACATTCCGTCATCGCCAGGCGCGCACTCTGTTGTTCGCAGCCGCCTGTGCCAGCATCGTCGCCTGTCAGTCGGCTGACATCGCGAATTTCAACAGCCCCAATACCTCGCAACTGGAAGGCTCGCCCAACGCCGCCACGGTGAACACCACCGTCGCCGGCGTCATCGCCGGCTCGCGCTCCGGCGCCGGCACTTGGGCCAGCACGCTCGGCATCTTTGGTCGCGAGATCATGAATCTCGACGGCGCTGAGCCGCGCAACGTGCTCGCGCTGCTCATCGGACCGCTGGAGCCTGGTGGCTTCGGTACCGACGCCGGTTGGTCGAACTCGTATCGTAATCTGCGCACGGCCTACACGATCCTCGACGTCGTCGACGCCGTACCCGATTACTCCGCAGCGCAAAAGAGCGGTGTGAAGGGGTTCGTGAAAACGTTCATGGCGCTCGAGTATATGAATCAGCTGCGCGTGCGCGACACCTTCGGTCTCGTGTTTGAGGTGCCGAAGGATCCCACCGTGCAGGGTGCCTTCATCACGCGCGACGAAGCGTACACGAAGACCGCCGCCCTGTTCGACGAAGCGAAGACCGATCTCGCGGCGGCCGGCACGGCCTTCCCGTTCACGCTGACCACGGGCTTCACTGGCTTCAACACGCCGGCGAACTTCCTGCGCGTCAACCGTGGCCTCAAGGCACGCCTCGAGGTGTACCGCGGTCGCTGGGCCGACGCCCTCACGGCGCTGAATGAATCGTTCGTCAGCACCACGGCCGGCACCACCGCTGGCTTCGCCACCGGTGTGTATCACGTATACAGCACGGCATCGGGCGACGCGGTGAATCCGCTGTTCGACCCGGCTCCGCGCGCCATCGTGGCGGTTCCGGAGTTCCTCACCGACGCGCGCCTGCGCGCGGACGGTTCGCGTGATCTGCGGGCCACGTCCAAGGCCGTGGTCGGTACGGTGAACCTCGCCACGCAGGGCATCAGCTCGAACCTGCGGCCGATCGTGTATCCCACGAACGTCACGTCGATCCCGATCATCCGGAACGAAGAGCTCATCCTGCTGCGCGCCGAAGCCAACATCGGACTCGGAAACCGCGCCGCTGCGATCGCCGATCTGAACTTCGTGCGCACGAACGCCGGCGGACTCCCGGCTCTGGCGTCGGACTTCTCCGGCGATCTCGTCACCGAGATGCTGTACGACCGCCGCTACTCGTTGTTCTTCGAGTACGGGCATCGCTGGGTCGATTCACGGCGCTACAACCGCCTCGGCACGCTCCGGAAGCAGTTGCCCAGCCACCGCGTCTTCCCGCTGGTACCCATCCCGGTGGACGAATGCAACCAGCGCTTGGCCGCTCCGCCCAAGGGGTGCGTGAATGTGTTGGGGGGATAAGCGCCCGTGTGAGCTGATCCTTTCAACACCCTAGGAAGCAGGGGGGAGGGTATCAGGGGGCAGGAGGCAGGTGAACCGCGCGGTTCCTGCTTCCTGCCCCCTGATACCCTCCCCCCTGCTTCCTAGGGTGTTAGGCTGTTCACCCGTCAGCTCATCCCGACCTCATGTCAGGGTTCCACCGACTCCACGTGACTCCGCGCGTACGGACCTTTCCTGTCACGCACCATACGACAAGAATCACCACGCTCAGGAGCTTTCGTGATTTACGAACTGGACGGCGATATTCTGCTCACCACGGCGCAGGCCATCGCGCACGGCGTCTCGCCCAATGACCACTTCGACGCCGGACTTGCCCTTGCCTTGCGCGAGTTGTGGCCGAGCATGGCGAAGGACTTCCGCCATTACGCGCATCAGGCGCACCCGAAACCCGGCGAACTGTGGACCTATCGCAGCGCCGAGGGGCGTACGATCTACAATTTGATGACGCAGGAAGGCGATCACGCCTCGGCGGCCTCGGGCCGCGCGTCGATTCCCAATGTCAATCACGTGTTGAAGCGGTTGCGGCACGAGATCGAGAAGAGCGGCGTGAAGAGTGTCGCTCTGCCACGGCTCGCCACCGGTGCCGGCGGGCTCGACTGGGATAAGGTCCGTCCGCTCATCACGCACCACCTTGGCGATCTGAACATTCCCGTGTACGTGTATGTCACCTACCGAAAAGGCGAAGCGGGGAAGGAAGCTGCCGCGTGATGTAGTGCCCTGGCATGCCACCTCGCGCGAGGAGACGCTCGCCACACTCGAGAGCTCGACGGAGCGAGGGCTGACCGCCGACGTCGTACAGGCACGCACCGTCGAATACGGCGAGAACGTGCTGCAACGCGCACGCCGTCGTGGTGTGCTCCGTATGCTGGCCGCGCAGTTCGCCGACACCATGGTGGTCGTGCTGCTGGTGGCCTCACTCATCGCCGGACTCGTCGGCGAACCCGAGGACATGCTCGCCATCATCGCGATCGTGATCCTGAACGCGGTGCTCGGCTTCGCGCAGGAGTATCGCGCCGACCGTGCCATGGCCGCCCTCGGCGCGCTCGCCCAGCCGCTGACGCAGGTGCGGCGTGACGGCACCGAAGTATCGGTGCCGTCGACCGCGCTGGTACCGGGCGACATCGTGCTGCTGGCGGCGGGCAACATCGTGCCGGCTGATATGCGTCTGCTCGACGCGGTGCATCTCAGCATCGAGGAGGCGGCGCTCACCGGCGAGTCCGTGCCGAGCGGCAAGGATCCGGCCACCTGTCCGGCTGACGCCAGCGCGGTCGGCGATCAGAGCTGTATGAGCTTCAAAGGCACGACGGTCGTCACCGGACGCGGAACCGGCATCGTGGTTTCCACCGGTATGCGTACCGAACTTGGTCGCATTGCCGCCATGCTGCGCGATGAACCCGAATCACCGTCGCCGCTGCAGCAGCGCTTGGCGGTGCTCGGTCGCAAGCTTGCCATCGCCGTCGTGGCGCTCTGTTCCGTCATCTTCGCTGCCGGCATCCTGCGCGGTGAGCCGATGCTGCTGATGTTCATGACGGCGCTGAGCCTTGCCGTGGCGGCCATTCCCGAGGCACTTCCTGCCCTCGTCGCCATCTCGCTCGCCCTCGGCGCGCGGCGCATGGTGAAGCAGCACGCGCTCATGCGCCGTCTGCCCGCGGTGGAAACGCTCGGCTCGGTGACGTACATCTGCACCGACAAGACGGGAACGCTCACCGAGAACCGGATGCACGTGGACACCGTCGTGCTCGGCGACGGCACGGCGTGGACGTTGTCACAGCCGCCGGCGCACGACCTCACGCCGCTGTCCGAAGTCATGACCTTGTGCACCGATGTGACCGTCGGTGCGGAGGGCGTGCTGGTGGGAGATCCCACCGAGACGGCCCTCGTGCGCGCGGGCGCCGATGTTGGCGTGAACAAGAGCGCGCTCGAAGCGCACTGGCCGCGTGTCGGCGAGGTGCCGTTCTCGTCGGCACGCGCGCGCATGACCACCGTGCATCGCCACGACCACCGCATCATCGTGTGCACCAAGGGGGCGCCCGAGCGTGTCGTCCCCGGCTGCACCACCATGCGGAGCGCCGATGCGATCGTGCCCATCGACGCGGCGCGCGTGCTGCAGCAGGCCGCATCCATGGCCGCCGGCGGCATGCGCGTGTTGGCGATAGCCACGCGCACCCTCACCGAGAAGCCGGACTCGGCCGAACACGCCGAGCAGGAGCTCACGCTGCTGGCGCTGATCGGACTCATCGACCCGCCGCGCGCTGAGGCGAAGGCCGCCGTGGAAACCTGTCAGGCCGCCGGTATTCACGTGGTCATGATTACCGGCGATCATCCGGCCACCGCCCTCGCGATCGCCACGCGCTTGGGCATTGCCGGCGCGAACGACATCGCGCTCACCGGTCACGATATTCCCGGGCTCTCCGACGAGGAGCTCGCGCAACGCGTGACCGACGTGCGCGTGTTCGCCCGCGTGGCGCCCGAAGACAAACTGCGCATCGTGAAAGCGCTGCAGTCACGCGGGGAGTATGTCGCCATGACCGGCGACGGGGTGAACGATGCGCCGGCGCTCAAGCGCGCCAACATCGGCATTGCGATGGGACGTGGCGGCACCGACGTGGCGCGCGAGGCGGCGCACATGGTGCTGCTCGACGACAACTTCGCTACCATCGTGAAGGCGGTGCACGAAGGACGTCGCATCTACGACAACATCCGGCGTTTCGTGCGCTTTGTGTTGTCCACGAACGCCGGCGAAATCTGGACGCTCTTTCTCGCGCCGTTCGTGGGGCTGCCGCTGCCGCTGCTGCCGATTCACATCCTGTGGATGAACCTCGTCACCGACGGCCTGCCCGGCATTACCCTGGCCGCCGAGCCGGCGGAGCCGGACAGCATGCAACGCCCGCCGCGCTCTCCGCAGGAGAGCCTGCTGGCCGGTGGGTTGTGGCAACATGCGTTGCGGGTGGGACTACTGATGGCCTCACTCGCGTTGGGCACACAAGCGCTCACCATTCGCGACGGCGATAGTCACTGGCAAACGATGACGTTCACCGTGCTCACGCTTTCACAGCTGTTCCACCTGATTGCGATTCGCTCCGAGCGGATCTCGATCTGGACGCTGGGCGTACGCGGCAACCCGGCGCTCTTTTATGCCGTCGTAGCGGCGTTTGGACTGCAGCTGGCCACGCTGTACGTGCCGTCCATGAATCGCATCTTCCACACGGTGCCGCTGTCGTGGCGGGAGCTCGCAGTATGCGTTGCGGTGTCGTCGATCGTGCTCTTCGCGGTGGAGGGCGAGAAGTGGGTCCTGCGCCGCCGTCACCCCTCGATCGGCTTCCCGTCGTGATCCGAGATCAACACCCACACCGTGCGTGTCCGGCGTGAGTACAGCAGCCGCACGGTCACATCGCGCGGGTTCTGCTTGAACGCAAAGTGAAAGCGAAAGCTGGTATCGAGTGATTCGCGGATCACCCCTTCCTTGAAGCGCCCGTAGAAGTCCTGCACCTTCGTGCACGGCGCGATCTCGGTAAAAAACTGTTTCCCGATGGCGTCCTCCTTCTTCAACGACGCCAGCTTCGACTCCACGGCGTTGTAATTCAAGATCCGCCCCGTCGAGTCCAGCTGGATCATGCCGTACGGCAGCTTGTCCAACTCCTCGTTGGACATCCGAT
The DNA here is from genome assembly GCA_040399825.1 of Gemmatimonas sp. GTDB lineage: Bacteria > Gemmatimonadota > Gemmatimonadetes > Gemmatimonadales > Gemmatimonadaceae > Gemmatimonas. The sequence goes on along the minus strand of JBBARJ010000019.1, from coordinate 7,805 downwards.
CGGCATTCTCGAGCACGTTGTTCACGGTGTGCTCAGGACGCTGGGAGGGGCGGTTGGAATTCGGCATTTCGTCAAGCTAACGGCGATGCCGCGGCGGAAGTGCCTGACACCCCGCCCTCGTCAAACTAGCCAGCTTCGGTGTATATTCGGTATCCCATGCCGAACCAGTACGTCGAACTCCACTGCCATTCGGCCCTCTCCCTCCTCGACGGGGCCTCGCTCCCCGAGTCACTGGCCGAGCGCGCCGCCGAGCTGGGGTATCCGGCCCTGGCCATCACCGACCACGATGAAATGGGGGGCGTGGTCCGCTTCGGCACCGCCTGCGCCACGCTCGGCATCGGCGGCATCTTGGGCGTCGAGCTCACCGTGCGCATGCCCGACATCGGTAACCCTGGCGCCGAACGACGCACCCACATGGTGCTCCTCGCCGAAACGCGCGACGGCTACCGCAATATCGCCTCGCTCGTCACGCGGGCGCGCATGGATAGGGAGCGCGGCACCCCCAGTGTGCCCTGGGCGCTCGTGACCCGCCACGTAGAGGGCGTGACGGCCCTCACCGGCTGCCCGCGCGGCTGGGTGCCGCAGCTGCTGGCCGAAGGACGCGCCGACGACGCCTACACCGCCGCCGGTGAATTGCGCGACGTGTTCGGCGACCATCTCGCGGTGGAATGCTGGGATCACCGCCTGCCTGAAGAACGCGCGCTGGTGCAGCAGCTGCGCCCGATCGCCGCCAGGCTCGGTGTGCCGTGGGTGGTCACCAACGATGTGCACTACGCCACCCCTGAACAGCGCATCGTGCACGACGTGCTCAACACGCTGCGGCACGAACGCACACTCGACACCATGGGCACGCGGTTGCGTCCCAACGCCGAGTGGGCGCTCAAGAAACCGTCGCTCATTTATCAGCGGTGGCGTGGGGCCGAAGAAGGCGTAAAAGCCACGCTGGCGATTGCCGAACGGTGCACCTTCCGGCTGGAGCAGCTCAAGCCGTCTATGCCGGCGTTTCCATTGCCGCCCGGCATCAGCGCGCAGGAGTATCTCACGCGCTTGGTGGAGCAAGGCGCCTACGAACGGTGGAACACGTCGCGCACCCCCAAGCACGACACGCAGCTCGCGCACGAACTGGCAATGATCGGCAAGCTCGATCTCGCCGGATTCTTTCTCACCGTGTGGGACATCGTCCGCTTCGCGCGACGCGAAGGGATTCTCTGTCAGGGCCGTGGCTCCGCCGCCAATTCCGCCGTGTGCTACTGCCTTGGCATCACGGCGGTCGATCCCATTCGCATGGAGCTGCTGTTCGAGCGGTTCCTGAGCGAAGGACGCAAAGAGCCGCCCGACATCGACATCGACTTCGCGCATCGCGATCGCGAGCGCGTGCTGCAGTACGTGTACAACCGCTATGGGCGTGAACACGCGGCCATGGTGTGTGAACAGATCACCTGGCGCGGACGCAGCGCCGTGCGCGATGCGGCGCGCGTGCTGGGCTTCTCGGTGCAGCAGGGCGACATGCTGGCCTCGCTGAGTGATCGGTTCAGTGCGCGGACTACCGCTGATGCGTTGCGGGTGAATAAGGAACCCGCCGCAAACACGCCGGGTGCCGAGTCCACCACCGACGCCGATCGCTTAGGCCAACAGATGCTCGGCGGCACCGAAGCCACCACCAAGGCCCGCGTGATACGCGAGGCATCTCGCAAAGTCGCGTCTACGCAAACGAAATCGTCAGCCACCGCACAACGCGCCCCCAAGGGCCCCACCGATCGCGACGGCACGTGGGCGCAGGTCATCGACATGCAGGCCGAGCGGAAGATCGCGGCCGACGCCCGCGCGGAGAGCAAGCCGAGTCCAAAGGTGGACGTACTCACCCATGCCGGTCTCGACCCCAACGATGAACGCGTGCGCCGGCTCGCCGACGTCGTGGCCGGCCTGCACCAGCTGCCGCGTCACCGCTCCATTCACGTGGGCGGGTTCATCCTCACCGAAGAACCACTCGGCTCCATCGTGCCCATCGAGCCCGCCTCCATGCCGGGGCGCACGGTGATTCAGTGGGAGAAGGACGATCTCGATCCCGTCGGTCTGGTCAAAATCGACCTGCTGGGGCTCGGCATGCTCACCGTGGTGCAGGATTGCCTGTTGTACATCCGACACACGCGCGGCACCACGATCGATCTCGGTCAACTCGACATGAGTGATCAGGCCGTGTACGACGTGATGTGCCGCGCCGATACCGTGGGACTCTTCCAGATCGAGAGTCGCGCGCAGATGAACACGCTGCCGCGTTTGAAGCCGCGGTGCTTCTACGATCTCGTAGTCGAGGTTGCGCTCATCCGGCCGGGCCCCATTCAAGGCGAGATGGTGCATCCGTATCTGCGACGGCGCGCGGGATTGGAACCGGTCACGTATCCGCACCCGATGCTCGAGAAGGTGCTCAAGCGCACGCTCGGCGTGCCGCTCTTTCAGGAGCAGGGCATGCAGGTGGCGATCGTCGCCGCCGGCTTCACGCCAGCGCAGGCCGACCAACTGCGCCGCGCCATGGGGCACAAGCGCTCGCGCGAACGCATGGCGCAGATCTGTGAAGAGCTGATTACGGGCATGGCCAAGAACGGCATTCCCGAAGAAACCGGCCGTCGCATTTACAACCAGATCAACGCCTTCGCCGACTACGGTTTCCCCGAAAGTCACGCGGCCAGCTTTGCGCTCATCGTGTACGCCACGGCCTGGCTCCGGCACTACTACGCGCCGGAATACACCGCCGCCATTCTCAACGCGCAGCCCATGGGCTTCTACGCGCCGAGCACGCTCGTCGAAGACGCCAAGCGACATGGCGTAGAAGTACATCCGGTCGATCTTACGCGCAGCACGTGGGATCACGCGCTGGAAATGGCTGATGGACGCGTGCTCATACCCAACGATGGTGTGGTGCGCTGGGGTCGTCAGATCGGTCCGCAACCCATGCGCGATGTGGTGGCTGTACGATTGGGTGTGCGACTCGTGCGCGGACTGGGCGCCAAGGCGCGACGCGCGCTCGAAGCGGCGTTGGTGCAGGGCCCGTTCACCAGTGTCGAAGACGCCGTACGTCGCGTGTCGCTCGACAAGACCTCATGGCGTCGACTGGCCGAAGCCGGTGCCTTCGACAGCATGTTCGCGCACGAACCGGCCGAACGGCGACGGCGCGTAGCGCTCTGGGAAGTGATGGCCGCCACCCGTGGCCCCGAGCTGCCGCTGGCGCCCTTTCAGGCCCAGCCCGTACCCACGCAACTGCCGGCCTACACGCCCATCGAACTCACCGAAGCCGACTATCGCATGACCGGGCTGTCGTTGGCGGGGCATCCCATGAAGCACGTGCGCCCCATTCTGGCACCCAACGGTGTGCTGTCGGCCCGTGAAGCGCACGAAGTGGGCAAGGATGGCCAACGCGTGGCCGTGGCCGGACTGGTGATCTGCCGTCAGCGCCCGGGCACCGCCAAGGGCTTCGTGTTCCTCACCCTCGAAGACGAAACGGGGATGATCAACATCGTGATCACCCCCGATCGCTACGAAGCACATGCCCAGCTCATTTCCCGGTCACCGATGCTGCTCATTCGCGGCACCCTGCAAATTGAGCAGCATGTGGTGAATGTGCGCGCCAAGCAGTTCAAGGCGCTGGAGCTGGGTGGTGGCGAACAGCATGTGAAGGGGCACAACTACCGGTAGCGGTGCGCTCCACACAATGCGGCGTTCACCACACCACGTTCGCGTAGTACCGCCCCATCTCCACATCCGACGTGATCAACGGCAGCGACTGCAACTCCGCCGTCGCCACGATCACGCGGTCGGCCGGATCACGGTGCGCCCAGTCCAGCTCGAGGGTACGCAGCCACGTGCGCACGTCCACCGGCGCCAACACCAAGCCGTCCACGAGTTGCAGGCGCTGCACGTATTCGGCGAACGTCACCCCGAGCGACAGCTGACCACGTTGCACCTTAAGGCCGATCTCCCACAGCGAGATCGCGCTCGCCAGCCAGCCGAAGAGCGTAGCCCCATCAATGGCCGTGCGCGCCCGCGGCGACAGCCGCTCCGGCGCCAGCGTCCAGAACAGCAACGCCGACGTATCGAGCACCACCCGACTCACCTGCCGCTCATGACGCGTGCCACTCGGCGTCCGTCGGCGCGTCGATGTCACCCGTCCACGTGAGCTGTCCACGCACGTCGCCGAATGCGTCCCCCACCGAGCGGGTCTCGCTGAAGGGCACCACCTTCAGCACCGGCACGCCGTCGCTGGTGACCACCAGCTCCTCACCCGTCCGCTCGACGTCACGGAAATACTCGAGCATACGGGCCTTCAGGGCGCTCTTGGATATAGTGACCATAGTCATGACTATGACCATAACCCGAGAACATGTCAACACTTCACCTCGACTCTGCCACCCCCGCCGACCGCCGTTCCACCGGCGGCCAGCAGGAATGCGCGTCAAGAAATCGCTACAGCCGTCACCCAAGCTCAGGGCAGCGAACCACCCGTGCGCTGGAAGTTGATCGGCGCGCGCGAGAACGTTGCGCAGGGGATCGTAGCGCTGCGAATGGAGTGCCCGGCGGTTTCACTGTCGTCTGCCCAGAACACCGACTTCCGCCCGGCCACACAGGCTGACTGCGGCGCAAAGGCGAAGCCTTCATTGTTGATGTTCGGCAGCGTGGAGGGACGGGCATAGCGCCGCGGCGCGAGGAAGCGTCCGCGGGTCGGCGAGCCCGCCGCCACGTCGATCTGCAGCACACCGGTCGTGTTGCCACAGCCGTCATCGCACGTGGCCCACAGGTAGCCGGTGTCGCGATCGTACTCCATACCCATGACGCCGGGGAATCCGGTCACAATGGTCGCCACGCGCGTCGCGCTGCTCGTGGCATGGTTGAGCGCGTAGGCGTAGATGATGCCGTTGGCCTCGACCCCCACGAAGAAGATGCCGGTGCCGTGACTCGCGTAGTCGGCCGGCGCGTAGGCACGCCCCTTCGACTCGTCGTAGAAGCCGTTCGCCACCAGCATGCTGTCCGGAATCCAGGTGATCGCTTCGATGCCGAGGTTGGCACCGACGGCTGGCAGATCGGCCGTCAGGTTCCACTCGTGCGTTGCCGTGAGCGTAGTGCCCACCGTCGTCGCGTCGAAGCGCAGAATGCTGTTCCGGCTCACCGAGTTCGCACTGTTGTTGCGCTCCGACGCCACGTAAACGCCGCCGCCCGCGGCACCTGCCACCAGCGTGATTCCCTCGGCGTCGGGCTCCCCGAGTCCGTCCGGAAAGCGCAGCAGCTTGCCCGCGCTCCACCCGTTGGTGGCATCGGGCGTCCAGATCCCGCCACTGAACACCAGGCGGAAGATCGACCCGGGTCCGTTGCGTGCGGCCCAGAGCACCGCGGGCTGACCGCTGCCGGCCGCCTCGTAGGTCAGACCGCTCAGATTGCCACCGAACACCGCCGTACCGTCCACGGTCTGCACGTTATCGCTGCCGGGCCACGGCGAGGTGGTCGGCCCCGTTACCGGCGTACAGCTGTTCGCCGCGCCCTTGGTTGACGTCGTCGCGTCGGCGAAGTCGCCAGTGCCGTTCGGACAGCGGCTGTACGTGACCGTCGCATGCGCCGTCCAGATGTACGCATCGAGCAGCGTGCCGTTGGCATCATACACGCGCGCCGCGTCGCCCGCGCCGAGCCCGAAGCCGAGCACATCTTCTTCGATCACGTAGTAGCCGCCCGGTGCGATCGTCGCACCGGCCGGCAAGCGTGTCGTGCGCGTGTCGTCGTTGTCCTTCACGAGGAAGTTCGACAGGTCGACCGCGGTGGTACCGGCGTTGTACAACTCAATCCAATCGCCCGGCGTACCACCGTTCGATTCAACTTCGTTGATCCGAATGGCCGACCGGCAATCATTCACCGCGGCCTTCGTCGCGAACGCCGTCGTGGAGAAGGGGCCGGTTCCATCGGGGCAACGCCCGTATGTGGTCGTGGCATGCGCCGTCCACGTGTACGAGTCCACCAGCGCACCGGATGGCTCAAACAGCCGCGCGGCGTCGGCCGCTCCGAGCCCGAAACCAAGCTGGGCTTCCTCGATCACCAGAAATCCGCCAGCAGCGATGGTCGTGCCGGCGGGGAGTGTCGTGGTGCGCGAGTCGTCGTTGTCCTTGACCACGAACCCCGAAAGGTTCACAACGGTCGTGCCGCGATTGTACAACTCGATCCAATCGCCCGGCACGCCGCCATTCGACTCGACTTCATTCACGACCACCAGCACGCGGCAATCATTGGGGGCGCCCTTAGTAGACGCCGCCGTGGTGACGAACGCACCCGTTGGCGTGGGGCAACGGCCGTAGGTCGTGGCGGCGTGCGCGGTCCATGCGTAGCTGTCCACCAACACCCCGAACGGGTTGAACAGCCGTGCCTCGTCCGCCGCGCCCAGCCCGAAACCGAAGGCCGCTTCCTCCACGACGTAGTATCCGCCGGCCGGAATCACAGTCCCGGCCGGAAAGGCGAACGTCCGCGTGCTGTCGTTGTCCTTGAAGCTCCACCCCGAGATGTCGACCGCCGCGGCCGTGGGGTTATACAGCTCCGTCCAATCGCCGGGCGTGCCACCATTCGATTCGACTTCGCTGATACGAAGCGCCGGCGGAGCCGTGACCGTGATCGTGCGCTGCGCAGAAATGGGGCCGACCGACGCCGTCAGCGTTGACGTGCCAGGCGCGATGGCGCGCACACTACCGAGGCTGTCCACAGTGGCAACGGTAGGTGCTGAACTCACCCACGTGACCCGACCGCTCGCCAGGGGGCGATTCAGCTGATCGAATCCGTTCGCCGTGGCGGCCGCTATCTGTCCCTGCGTCAATGTGGCCGAGGGGATCGTCACGGTGAGCGACGTCAGCGTCGCGCCCACCACCGTGATCGGTAGCTGACTGGTGAGCCCACCTGACGTCGCGACGATCGAGACTGATCCGGGAGCCACGCCGGTCAGCATCCCGCTCGCCGAGACTGTTGCGATCGACGTGGCCGTCGAACGCCACTCGATGGTCGCCGGAGGCATGCTGACACCAAACTGATCGACCGGTAACGGCGTCACCGCAACCGTTTGTCCCGTCACCACCGTCGTGGAGGGAACCGACAGCGTCAGCTGCGTCAACTGCGGCGGTTCACTGGCATCGGTGCAGGCGGCAACGCCGAGTAAGACCACCAGCGGCGCGATGGCGCGACGGATACGGTGCAGAACGGACATGGAGACGAGCCCGAAAGAGGAATTGGACAATGCGATCGTTAACCTGAGACAGCAGCGTCACAGGCTCCCCGCGTCGTTGTCACGAACCCGTAACCGCCTCGCCGGCGCGCGACCTGCGTGGCACTATTGATCTCATGATTCCTTTTCGAACGTCGCGCGTGATCGCGTTGGCCCTCGCACTGTCCGGACTGGCCACCACACTCGGTGCCCAGCCCGCGCGCTTCCTGGTACCCGACAGCGTATCGGGCGCCCGCTGGCTCAAAGGCAACACGCACACGCACACCACCAACTCCGACGGCGACACCGCGCCCGACGAGGTCGCGCGCTGGTACAAGCGCCGGAAGTACGACTTTCTCGTGCTCTCCGATCACAACGTCTTCACCGACCCGGCCACGCTGGCGTCGTTGATGGACTCGTCCTTTCTGCTCATCCCCGGTGAGGAAGTCACGACCGGCTTCCAGAAAGCCGCCGTGCACGTGAACGCGCTGGGCATCACCCGCGTGATCGCCGCACCGCGCGACAGCACGCTGCTGGGCACCGTCCAGAAGACGGTCGACGCCATTCGCGCCGAACGCGCCGTGCC
>JBBARJ010000018.1:0-21645 GCA_040399825.1 Gemmatimonas sp. | reverse complement strand
CGTGCCGTAGCCGGGCGGCACCACTTGCCCCCCCATGCGCGGGAACTCGTTGAAAATCCGGCCGCCGCGCAGGCCCGCCACAAAGCCGCCCGACAGCACCGTGATCCCCAGCAACACGGCGGCACTCAGCAACGCGCGCTGCCAGCGGCGCGGCGTGGCCACGGGTTCACTCCGCTCCGCCGCCGTGCGTGCGCGCAGCTCGCTGTACGTCCACACGCTCACGGCCAGAATGCCGAGGGCCAGCCCCAGGTGCGCCGTGAGCCGGTAGGCGCTCACGCTGATGCGCTCCACGAGGCCGCTCTTGACCATGTACCAGCCCAGCGCGCCCTGGCAGAGCGTGAGCAGCGGCAGGGCGGTGAGGCGCAGGCGGAGGGCGCGCGGAATGCGCCCCTGCACCATGAACAGCAGCCACGGGATGGCGAACACCAATCCCACCGTGCGGGCCACGTTCCGGTGGAACCACTCCCACCAGTAGATCCACTTGAACTGCGTCAGCGTGATGCCGGCGTGGGTGCTGCTGGCCTGCGGGATCTGCTGAAACTTGGTGAGCTCCGCCGCCCACGCCGCGTCGCCCGACGGCGGTAAGGCGCCGGACACCGGCTTCCACTCGGTGATCGAGAGCCCGCTCTCGGTGAGCCGCGTAATGCCGCCCACCGCCACCGCGAAGAACACCGCCACGATGGAGAGCAGCATCCAGCGACGGAGTGCCAAGCGATCGCGCTCCGGGAGCGCGCCGGGAAGACCAAGGTCGTGCTGAGCAGACATGAGTGAAGGCTGACGGGCGTGGCGGAGACGGTCAAGGGATAGTGCGCCTGCCACCAACAAAACATGTGGCCATCGTCCCTCGTTCCACCCACGTGTTTCCACGGATGTACGCCTGTCTACGTGATCGTGTCCCCTGCTTCTCCCGAGAGGTTTTATGTCGCATCAGCCGATTTCGCCGAGCACCCAGACGTCGTCTGAGACGACCCTCCTCTCCGACGATCAGCTCGACGCGATCGCGGGAGGGCCGCTCGTAATAGATGATGGGTCAACTGGTACAACGACCATACGCTGCTCCGGTTGCTCGTTTACCACGACGAGCGGATCTGCCTGGGTCAGCCACAAAGCTGCCACGGGCCACTTGGTCGCACACTAGGCTGGACCACTAGGGGCGCCGAGGTGAACGGGCCCGGTTGGTGCGGAGCCTCCGTCTCGGGGTGAGCAGATCAGCCACAGGAACGGCTCCTGCCTCCTCCTTCCTGATGCCCTCCTCCCTGCTTCCTCAGCGGTTGGCAGTCCCCTACCGCCGTCCCCACCTAATCCCCCGATCCCACCGGCTTGTATAGCGTCGCCCCCGGCGACGCCGTCCGTTTGCTGCCGGCCCGCTTCCACGCGTCGTAGCGCATCCGCAACGTCTTCACCGGATTCGCGCTCTCCCCCTTCACGATGTCGTTGTCGGACGCACGGAGCACGGCGTAGTACGCGCCGTCGCTGTGCGTGACGCCGAGTTGGTCGTCCTTGTTGGCGATTGCGATGTACGACACGTGCGCCGTTTTGTTGTCGCACGGCACGAACTCGAGTGGGTTGTTGGCGCAGTTGCAGCGTTTGTCACCGCCGTTCTCGTCGGCCGCTTCCATGGCCGCCATCACGTGATCGGCCAGCGTGCCAGACGCGCGGCTGAAGGCCAGCGCCGCCTTGTGCGCCACGTCGTAGCCCAGCAGCGTGTTCCCCTGCACCTGATAGAAAAAGTCCCCGACCTGCCCGCCAAAGAACAGCGACGACGGCGAATTTCCGGTGCCGTTGAAGCCGGCCATGTTGTTGGCTGCGGTGATCGTGCCGCCGTTGGGGAACGCCAGAATGCCGAACTGCCGGCGCTCGATGTTGGGGTCCTGCTTGAGCATCTCGAGAATCTGCTGGGGCGGTGTGCCCTTCTTGAGTTCGCGGTACACCAGCATCTGGTTTTCGCGCGTGTTGTCAGCGCCCGCCTGACAGGCGGCCACGCCCACGCCGGGCACGATCACCGCCTGCAAATCCATGAGATCGCGCGCCGCAACGGGCGTGCGCAGCGGAAACGCCGACTGCCGCACGCAGGTGGCCGACGCGATGATCACCTGTCCGGTTTTCGTGTCGATGGCAATCACCGACCACGTCGCGAACGCGGAGCGCGGGGCGAGGATCAGCAGGCAGAGGGCAAGCAGCAGGCGTTGCATAGACGGGGCGGTGTGAGGGATAAAAGTGGGCTCGCACAATCTGCGGCCGCGGGACGCGCCGCACCAATCGGCGGGCGGCGTTCTACGCCCCCGGCTTACGCCACCGACTGCACGAACTCGCGCGGGTCGATGATGCGCAGCACCTCACTGATACCGGGCTGATTGAATCCCTTGTATCCGTAATTGCGCTCGAGATTCTCCAGGTGTGAACCAATGGCGCCACGCTCACGAAAGTCGCGCGCGGCCTCCTCGGTGATGATGCCGGCCGCCAGCAAGGCGTCGATGCGCGCCGGGCGCACCGGCCACCACTCCCCCTCCGACAGCTCCTGGTACAGGTGCGGGAAGTTGGAGAAGGGCGCCATCATGGTGATGCCGATGTCCTTCAGCTGCGCGCGCAGGGCCTGCTGATCGTACGTGCACTCGAGGTGGTTGATGCCTGCCTCGAGCATCGATTCGCCGTGCAGCGCACACCACAACCCCGCGCGCCGCATGGTGGAGAGGGGCTGCATCTCCGGCGAGTGGGCAAAGTCTCCCACCAGCTCGTCGGGCGCGAGGTCGATATCGGCGAAGATCACCGTGCCGAGCACGGGCTGCTCGAGAATCTGCGATCCCCACCCCGCTTCGGCGCCGGCGTAGAAGCGCTCGCGGCAGCGGAACCCCAGCAGCTCGAGCACGTTGATCGTGCGAGAAAACCACTCCCGCGACGCGTCGTAGGTGTGGTGGTCATCGTTGCACCAGCCTAGGCCCATGGCATCCTGTCGGGCCTTCTGCACGCGCGCCGTCTGGTTGCGACGCTCCCAGTACTCACGCTCGGCACGCAGAAACAGCGCACAACTCCAATGCGGACCCAACGCATCAACCGCCCGTTGCACCAAGGCCTCGGTGGCATCGAACCCCGCGCCGGGATCATCGAACAGACGACGACGTGTACGGAAGGCTTCCCAGTGCATCTGCGCCGCCACCAACTGCGCGGCATCGTGTGTGGGTAACTCAAAGCCCACATGACCATGACGCTCCACCACGAGCAGTTCAGCGTGCGCGTTATGCCACGCCACCGCGCGTCGGTACGTGCCACCCGGCGCGCCCTCGATGACCACATCGAGTTGCTGCGCGGCACAAAAGTCGGCCACCGACTCCACCTGCATCGCCAGCGTGAGCCGCGCGTGCGCACGGATCACCACGTCGGGGAAGATGCCGCGCTCATGCACCCCCACCGTGGGGTGATCGCCGTGCACCGTGAAGCCCGTGTGCGTGAGCTGGGCCGGCGTGAGGCGCGACGGCGCCACCACGATGTGATCGAGCACGTCGATGAGTCGGATACCGGTCTCGGCGTGCAGACGCGCACTGAAGCCCGCCGCCTCCGGTAACAGCGTCAGCGCATCGCGCAGCAGCTCCTGAATGAGAGCGTCCGCCCCCGGTTGCACGACCCACGGCGCCACGGGATCAACGGCATGCCGCACGATGTCAGTGGCCACACTCATGTCTCATCTCCCAGCCGAGGTATCAGGTCGTCGTCCGGCAGAATCTTGCCGGGGTTCAGCAAACCGAGTGGGTCCAACGCCTGCTTGATCGCCCGCATCACGGGCAGGGCGTCCCCGTGTTCCTTGCGCAGCGAGTCCCGTTTGCCGTAGCCAACGCCATGTTCGCCCGTGCAGGTGCCGCCATAGCGCAGGGCGCGCGCCGTGAGACGGGTCACGACGGCGTCGATCATCGCCACGTCGGCGGCATCCTCGCGATCGACGTGCAGCAGCAGATGGAAATTGCCGTCGCCCACATGTCCGACGAGCGGCGGCGTGAGACCAAGCGCCTCGAGATCGTCACGGGTGTCGGCGATGCAGGCCGCCAACGAGGAGATCGGAACACAGACATCGGTGGTGATGACTTCCACGCCCGGACGGGAGGCCGCGCCGGCGTAGAAGGCCTTGTGCCGAGCATCCCACAGTCGCTGACGGTCGCCCTCCGCTGTGGCCGTGTCGTGCAGCACACCGCCGCAGCTCTCGAGGAGCTCGTGCACGGCCTGCAGCTGCTCGTCGCGCGCGGCCGCACTGAACGCGTGGATCTCGAGGAAGAGCAGCGGCACCTCGGGGAGGTCGGCCCCCACGAATGCATTCAGCGTTTGCGCCGTGATGGCGTCGAGCAGCTCCATGCGGGCCAGCGGGAGCGCACACTGCTGGATCGCCACCACCGCCTCAACGGCCGCCCCCACCGTGGGAAAACGCACGATGAGCGCCGCGATGGCATCGGGCACCGGGTGCAGGCGCAGGGTGGCCTCAGTGATGATGCCGAGGGTGCCTTCGGAGCCCACGAACAGTCGGGTGAGATCGTAGCCGGCCGATGATTTCCGGGCGCGTCCCCCCGTGCGGATAATCCGTCCGTCGGCCAGCACCACGGTGAGCCCGAGCACGTTGTCGCGCATGGCGCCGTAGCGCACCGTGGTCGTGCCCGAGGCACCAGTGGCGAGCATGCCGCCGATGGTGGCATCGGCGCCCGGGTCCACGAAAAACGTGGTGCCGGTATCCTTGAGCGCGTGCACCAACTGCCGGCGCGTGACCCCCGCTTGTACGGTCACATCCAAGTCAGCCGCACTGGTGCGCACCACGCGATTCATGCCGGTGAGATCGATGCTGACGCCCCCGAACAGGGCGTCGACCTGCCCCTCCAGCGAACTGCCGGCGCCGAAGGGGACCACCGGCACCCGATGGTCGGTGCAGAGGCGCATGATCTCGGCCACCTCGTCGGTGGAATGCGGAAACACCACGAGGTCCGGGCGATGCACCTCCCGTCGTCCCTCTCCGCGGCCATGCCGGTCCCGCTCGCTGTCGGAGCGGGTGCAGCGATCGCCCAGCAGCGCCGTGAGCCGCGCCCACAGAGTCTCGAGCGTCGCGGCCGGCAGGGGGAAAGGAGCCATATGTGAAGTATACGCATTGTAAACAATTCTTTAAATGCAGGGCTCTCGTTAGCGAGGGATGTGTCCGCGTCACCGATGGCCTCCGCCAGCGCGGCCGGTCCGCGTCTGCGGTCCGCGTCTGCGTCTGCGGGCCTCGCACGAGGCCATGAACGCGCAGGCCGAGCGGTATCAGGGCGTGGAGCGGGGACGGACCACGTCCAGCAACGGCGGCATCCACCGCACCTTGTACACCTTCTCACCAGGCAGGGTGATCGTGGTATCCGGGTCGTGGAGGCGCAGCACATCACTCCACCATACCGTGCCCTCTCCCTGAACCCAGAGCAGGCGCTTACTCGCCGGGTCGACGTGCACCGACTTCACTTTGGCGGCATCCCCGAGCCGCGGATGCTTGGCGAACTGGTGGGTGTCCCGATCGAACAGCCAGGTGTGCGCGGCTGTGGCGAGGATGAGGTGCGGGGAATCCGGGACCGGCATCATGTCGTGGCCATTGATGTCCGGCAGCGGCGCCACGATCGCCGGCGTGAGATGCGGCGCGGCGGTGCCCCAGTCGGTGAGCCGATAGCCCACGACATCGCGTTGGGAGTCGGCCCACAGGAGCTGTCGCGCCGCGTCCCAGATCACGGCGTGCGGCCACGGCGTGTCCACATGGAAGAGCTCCACGCTTGATCGATCCAGATCGTACACACTGAGCCGGTCGCCCGTGCCGTTGGCCACATGGGACGCGGCGATCACCACGCGGTTTCCCGGCAGCAGCTCGATCGAATGCCCGTTCATGGCGATCGCATGAAACTCCACGTGCCCCGTGACCCGATCGATGACGGCCGCGCCATGCGATGACGACGCGATCAGCAGGCGACGCCCGTCCGCACTGGGCTTGCACTCGGCAATCGTCTGGAACCTGCCGCGCATGTCCTCGGGGAGCTCCGGCCGCTCGCGGGCCCGCCAGCTCCACACCTTCCGCGGCGTTGGGGTGGCCACGTCGAGGATGAAGAGCTCCTCGGTCCCGCACACCACGACCTGCTGGGCGGGGAGCGGCGCGGTGAGGAGCGACGATGCCGCGACGGCGAGGAGGAACAGGGATCGGCGCATGATCATTTCGTGAAGTCTGGGGGTGCAGACCAGTGGCTCAGCACAGCCGTGCTACTGCGGGGCGAGAAAGGCGGCCACGAGCGCATTCGCGTGACCATGGCCCACCGCGTGCTCGGATTTCAAGAGGCTGACGAGCTCCATGTGCGTACCCTGTCGGCCGAACAGGATCACCGCATCTTCGAGAAACAAGACCGCAATGCCGCGATGGGATGCAACGCCGTATAGTCTAGCCGGTGCAGATGACCCGTCTGAGGATCGAGTCGACAGATGGTGCGGGCCTGCCACAGCCGCCACCAGAGTGGTCCCCTGCGACGGGCCTCGAAGAGCGGTCGAGACACGCCCAGAACGCGTGTCACGGTGTCTTCCGCGGCGAATAACTCCTGCAGGTAGGGCGCGTACAGATGCTGGAGAACGACTTCATCTGGGTGAACGTGAAACATCCACAATCGGTCGGCGGCGAGGGAGGGGCCAAGCAGCCGCACGCCATGGAAATGAAAGAAATGGACCGGCTGTGAATCAGCCCATAGTCGGCCTGCTGATGCAGCGAGCGTGAAGCGCGCAAGGTTCCAGGGAGCAAGGCCGACCGTGGGTGGCTCCAGGATCTGAATCGCGCCTGTAAAATCGGAAGGCCAGGAATCGAGATAGCGCTGGTCCCCATACCGACCGCGGGACTCATCGACGGAATGCCCGCACCATTCGAGGCATTGTCGGCGCCATTGAGCGAGGCAGGCATGTCCAACGGCGTCGTTTCGGAATCCCTGGAATGACACATTGAACAGCCCGGTCGCCGTGCCGATGGCTCGCATGACGGTTGAGAAGCCATGGGCGGTGATGAACAGCGACTTCGTGCTCAGGCGGTCAACGACGAATGAGACGTTTTCGAGAAACCACAAATCAGCGTCACATGAGACGACGGCATCCGGCTGGAATGTGCGCAGGATGTACTGCGGGAGACACGGGCTGAGTGTGAAGTAGTATTCGAGAAGAGACCTGTTGGACCGCGCTGAAAGAAGTTCGGGATCGGCCTGTTCAAGCCAGGAGAGAGGGAGCGGCGTGACGCCCGGTTCGGCGTGTCGCCCGAGATAATCGAACGTCTCCGCATCAAGGCACAGCAGGAACACCGTGGGGGGCGAACCGACCCAATGCCGGCGCAGAGAGCGAATCATCACCAGGGCACGGGACAGGTAGTGTCGATCGCAGAGCGTGCAAAATGCGATGTCCATCACGTCATCTTCGTGGTCGAAGGAGGTAGCCGCGCCATGTGTAGGAGTACCCCTCGACCCAGACGGGATCATCGAAATCGCTCGTGGACTCCCCGGCGATTTCGAACTGCGATGTGAGTTGTTGGATCAGGCGGGATTGTTCGAAGAACCAGAATGGCGATTCGCTGTCGTATATACTGGCGGGCACAATCTGTCTTGTGATTCGGTGCCCCTCACCTTGTGATGTGACCGGAATCCGATCTATAAAAGTCCAGCGTGCCTTGATGCTTGCCAGCGATGCGAGGAGTGCGAGTGGATCGGAAACCATGGGTAGGATGCCGCTGGCGATGACGAGATCCGGCGGTCGATCTCGGACGGCATCTTCAAGAGAATCGAAGAACCGCAGTTGTGGGTCATCCAGAAGCCGGCGGCCGAGTGAGGCGATCTCTGGAAGCTCGACTACGTTCCAGGTAAGCGGAGCGGTTGTGTTCCACCACGTACGATGTTGAAAGAAGACACTCCCCAAGCCACCGCCAAAGTCGAGCACAGTTGGATGGGCCACGCCATGCGACTGAAGGTCACGTAGGGCAAACATCAGTGGCCAGCAGGTGACTGGCTGGTGCTGGAGTAGGCTGTCGCGTTCAAACAGGGCTCGGCCAGCCAGCACCTCGTTCAGGGCATGTTGGTACGCCCGCGTCTGGCCCTCCAAGGAGGTGTGGCGGCAGGCTCGAGCGGCCGATTTCCAATCGGGATAGGTGCCAGACCACATCGAAGAATTGTATCGAACAAGCCCAGCGAGAACGTTCCGGATCTGGATTCGCCGGGGAGGCCGGATGGCCCGGTTGAATTCAGATGGTGCTTGCCGGATTGGCTGGTTAGGGGCGTGTGGGGGCATGCGATGTCGAAAGCAAGTCAGAACGTGAATGACCGTAAGTCTATCGCACGCCGCCGCCGGTCGTCGCATTCCGGAACCGGATACCGTGCCGCGGGCCACGTGACGAACGTCCCGTCGGGGTCGACTCGGCGGATGATCGGATTGTGCCGAGAGACGAGCGCGTGTCGGTCGATCGGCGTCGTCTCAGCGGCTGGGGCGAAACTGCTGCAAGCGAGCGCGCAGATCAATGGAGTGAGACAACGCAGGCAGGCGAAGGATCACTTTTGAGCGATGAGCGGATCGAGCACAGCGCACTGACATCGACTGCGAACGGCTCGTCGGAAGGGAGCTTGCGATACTCTTGGCCCGCTGGAGTGAGTGGAGTGGCTAAGACAGCCGAGTAACTCAAGCCGGCGGCGGAGGCGGCACTGTAGAAATAGGGGAATGGACGATCACCAGGAATGATTTCCAGCAGGTGTGCTCCCGGCGGCGCGAAAATCACGTTGGACAATCCGGCACCATGTGGGCCGACGATGATCGCGGCCTCGGCGAAACGGCGGACGTTATCTTCCAATGTCGCAGGCTCGAGTCGCTCGAAACTTCGTGCGGCGAGTGCAGCCCAGAGCTCGGCGTCGTTCGCCAGGCCGCGATGCGTGCGGGCGACGTAGAGGCGCGTTTTCTTTTGATGCGCGATGCCAAGCGGGCGCATGAGCCGCTCGCGGTAAAACTCAGCGATCCATGGCGGGATGAAGCTTTCGCGTCCTGGGAAGGTGGGCTGATAGAGTGTGGAAAACTCGTACTGGCGACCGTAGGAGAGACGGAGGAGTTTTTTCTCTGGCAAGCCGAGTGCGTGGAAAAAGTGCTCGCGGGCGCTACCGATAAATTCCGGGACGATAATCCAGTCGACGTCGTCGAAGGTGAGCCCGGCGCGCAAAAACATTTCCAGCCGCGGCAACGCATCGAGGAGGAAGTGGCAGTAGTTTTCGCGTGCGTAGCAGCTCGCAAGATTGAGCGCGCGGCCGCCCACGGCAGTATCGATTGGGCAACGAAGCGAGAGATACGCGGTGTACTCAGGGCGTTCGAGTCCGGTGGCGAGGTCGATCAGCAGCGTGTCGCGTTTTCCGATGGGCCAGCCCTCGGCGTCGAGCACGCGCGCGTTTTCCAAGACGGCGATGCCTTGTGCAGGCCAGTCGTCGCGCCAGAGACGGACGGCAAGTTCAGGAGGAGCGTGCGGGCGAGGATAACTGCAAGACTGGGCTGGGAGGACTTCGATCCAGCGAGCTTTTGTCCGTGCTCGATAGTCATCCCAGAGTGCCCAGCGGCGCGGCGGGCCGAAACGTCGCGAAGAACCGGGAAGCACGATCAGGGCGCTCTTGGGCAGGATGCGTAGCGCGTCCATCGTCCACTGACGACGGAGCCGACCGAGACGAACGCGCACCGCTGGACTGATCATAGAGCGGAGAATGGACGGGACTGAGCGACGCTTGATTTTGTCTGCGCCATGGGAGTGATCGAACCAAGAGGCCTCACGAATGTAGACTGCGCGAGGTGAAATAAAGCCAACGCTGTCGTAAGGCGAGCTCGATGAAGGACAGGTCGACCAATGGCACGTTGGCAAGCGACGGCCGAGCGGGTCAGGTCACACGGAGCAACAGCCGGAGAGGTGCCGAGGTGCTTCCTGTCCACGCTCAAGGCCGGATTTGTCTCGTCGGCTCGAGCCCGCCTTGAAACCGCTCTTCTTGCGGGCCGTCCGCACCGTGGCACGGAATGCCGTCAGCGGCTGTGGATGTCGATGTCGGGCAGCCCGTCGGGCGACGCCTGAAAGATTGCCCAGTCGAAAGTCGGTCGGCGGGCCACGGCCCCCCCGACGACTGCGCCCCGGGCGGCTACGCTCACACCACGGATAGGCAATCGCCTGCTGCGTCTCAGGTGGCCGACGTCCGCATACCGCTCACCACGGCGTGCCATTCTCACGTGAACCGCGCGTACATTCGTTGCAGACCAGTTCGCGGTGGGTTACTCGGACGTGATTGCGTCGTCCGCAAGAGCATAGCCCGGTCATCACCCAGCGGCTGTCGTCCCCCGCAACGTCCGTCGCACGTACATCCGCGCTGTGCCTTCCCCCGTGTTCCTCACGTGGGCCCTGAACGAACTTGGCGTCGGACCGCAGGACGGTACCCGTTCGTTTCCGCAATTAGCCGGCGCGGCTACCCTGCGTAGCCTACCCGGAATGTCCGCCGGGTACTCTTTCCGAGTCTGTATTCATGCTAGGTGTCACACTGTACAGCCTGCCACCGCGCACCGATACGCGCGGCACGCTGTACGCGCTCGAGGGTGGCGATCCGTTGCCGTTTCCGCTGGCCCGCCTGTTCCTGATCAAGGACTGTCCGACCGACGCAGTGCGGGCCAACCATGCCGTGACGGCCCACCAGGCGCTCGTTGCGGTGACCGGTGGAGTGACGGCGGACTTAGACAACGGCGTGGAGCGCCAGACGATACGGTTGGACGACGCCAGCCGTGTACTGCACCTGTCGCCAGGCGTCTGGCTGCGGCTCCGCGAGTTTTCGGCCGATACCACCGTGCTGGTGACGTCTTCACAACGGTACGTTGACGTCGTGTATTTTGATGTCCCGCAGCCGCACCTGCTCGAGGAGTTGCCTCCGAGGGCTGGTCGATGATCCCGCAGGCCGATCCCAGCCTCCGTATGGCCCGCCATCGCGAGGCGATCATGCTGGCCATCGCGCAGGTCGTCGACGGAAAGAGCTACATACTTGGCAGACAGGTCGAGCGGTTTGAACACGCCTTCGCCGATTCCCTCGGTGTGCAGCACTGTGTGGGCGTGAACTCGGGAACCGACGCGATCGCACTGGCGCTGCGCAGTGCCGGAATCGGTCACGGCGACGAGGTGATTGTGCCGGCGCTCACCGCCGCCGCGACAGCCGCCGCGGTGCTCCAGATCGGTGCCACGCTACGGTTCGCCGACGTAGACCCTGTCACGCGGTGTCTCGACCTCGGCCAGCTGCACACCGTCATCGGAAACCGCACCGCGGCGATCGTGGCCGTGCATCTGCACGGCCACCCCATCGACATGCCACGGATCATGCAGCTCGCCGCGGCACGCGGTCTCGTTGTCATCGAAGACTGCGCGCAGGCCCACGGTGCGCTGATCGACGGCCGAGCAGCCGGAAGTTTTGGGCACGCTGCGGCGTTTTCCTTCTATCCAACGAAGAACCTCGGCGGCATCGGAGACGGGGGCGCCGTGGCAACGTCCGATTCCGCGCTCGCGGCACAGGCGAGAAGCCTGCGAAACTACGGCTGGCAAGGACGTGATCGCATCAGCATGACCGCCGGCGTGAACTCACGGCTCGACGAGTTGCAGGCCGCGATCCTGACCGTGTTGCTGCCGCACCTCGGCACTCATAATGCGGAGCGTCGGGGCGTGGCGGGGCGTTATCGACAACAACTTGCGGCAGCCGATGTTGGTCTTCCGGCAGAGCACGAGGGGGCGGTGTTCCATCAGTTCGTCATCACGGTTGAACACCGCGACGCGGTCCGTCGGATCCTGCGCGAGTCGCACGGCATCAGTACCGATGTGCACTACGACAGTCCACTGCACATGCAGCCGGCCTTCAGCGCCTTCCAGTCCGGGCCGTTGCCCGTTAGTGAGCGCCTCGCGCGAGACATGCTCAGTCTGCCCATCCAGCCGGAAGTGGCATCCGGGCTCGTCGACCAGATCGCAGCCGCCGTCGTGGCCGCAGTGGCTGATGCGGCCTCCACCGACTCACCGCGGCAGTTGGGTTCTCGGTAATCGCCTCGCGGTCGGGCGCCGCCCATCGGCACTCAAGGCCATGACGCTGTGGTCGGCCTATCAACACTTCGAAGCAGACACTCAGGGTTCGCTCGAAGTGGGCAAGCGCGCCGACCTCGTGATCCTGTACCGGCATCCGCTCACGGTGGAGCCTTCCACCAGTAAAGACATCACCATTCTGGAAACCATCGAAGACGGCACCTCGATTTATCGCCGTCAGTAAACCAACCACCAGGTGACCAGATAAACGAACGCCGCGAATCGGACACTCCCGATTCGCGGCGTTCGTACGTCTGGACTCCTTCACCCTTAATCCACCACCACGTTGTCGCCCCGTAATACGGCCGTTCCAGGCAGCATATCCGCGGGTGCGGGGAACTCGTCGGTGGTGAACGGACCGGCGTTACATTCCGTCCGCAAAGCCGGTGGACACCATCCAGCCGGAGAAGTGCCCGATCTTGAAGTTGAAGCTACCGTTGGTGATGAACGGCGACGCTGTTTCATTGATGAGCACCTGCCGCTTCTGCTCATAAATCTTGCTGCGGTCGGTGAAGTGACCACCGAAAAGGCCGTCCTTCGTGGGGTCGTACTTGGTGCCTTTGAGCGTGTGCGAGAGCGTGAGCGGCCTGCGGAACACCGTGCCGTGGGGCTCAAACTCGTAGACGACCATCGCCCCTGGCAGGGCCGTCATGGTAATCGTCATCGTGTCGCGCGGCAGGGCATTCGCGGGCACGGTGAGGGTGACCCCTAATTCCTTGATGACGAGCGTGCCGCCCTTGGCGGTAAACCTGGCGCGCGCCGTGATCGCGTTGGTAATCGGCTTGGTGCGTGCAAGTCCCCACGCCAACCGTTCCGAGCCCGGCAGGATATTGGCGGCGCGATCGCCCCCAACGTCAGACGCCGGCGACGTCGCGGTTTCCATCGAACACGCCGCCACCGCCGCCGCCACCGCGACAGCGCCGAGCACACGGGCCAGCCGCGTTAGGCGGACAGCGGGAAACCGGAAGATTCCTGCCTGCTCTTCATTCTTCATCAAACCCGTCCCTCCAGATGGTGAAAATACTGTGACGTATCGGACCAATACTGATCATGCGACGCCCGATATACCGCAGAGGTAACATCCACACAGGTAACATCCATGCTGACGTCAGCGTGCACTGTCACACCGCTGGCCTGCACTGTTCCACCCAAACACCCATTGCCACAATCGTGACGCGCACACCGTGGCAATCGCCTGCCTCGGTGAAAAATGACAGGGACGTTGTTCACACTTCGATGGGCACGCGTGAGGCCGGCGGCTGGTCGTTCAGCGCGGTGTGCCGACGTTCAAATTTGTCGGACGCTGAGGGAGATCGAAAGGGCGGCGGTGCGACGTGCCAACGTGATGATGTTCATGGAGATTTTTTAATGGTTGTGGATTGATGTCTCGACAACCTCAGCTTGAAGCCAGTATCCCCTGTGAACAACTTTCGTATCATCTACACCTAGGCTGGAATTGTTGCCACCATCCCTCGCCTCCAACGGTCGACGACTCATGCGCCGCGTTCGTTTCCTTACCGGCACGCCCCGCTTTGTGACGGTGCTGGCTCTCGCCGCCGCCGCAGGGTGCTCCTCACCCGAGGCGAAGGAGAGGGATGACAACCGCGCGGCCACCGCGACCCTCACAATAGTGAGCGCGGCCGATGCCGATGCGTTGATTCCGTCACTGGTGAGTACCACGCAGGGAAAACAGGTGGTCGACCAACTTTTTGATCGCCTGGCGGAGCCCGTCTCTCCCGTGGAGACCGTGGGTGACGGCGGCTTTCGTCCGCAGCTTGCCAATGGCTGGAGCTGGAGCCCCGACTCCCTCTCCATCGCCTTCGCGATCAACCCCAAGGCACGTTGGCACGACGGCACCCCGGTTCGCGCGGAGGACGTGCGCTTCTCCTTCGCGCTGTACACCGACCCGGCGGTGGCGTCACCGCAGCGGGATGCCTTCGAGGGCATTGACTCCGTCACGGTGCGCGATTCGCTCACCGCCGTGGTGTGGTGGCACGCCAGACACCCGGAGCAGTTCTTTCAGGTGGCCTACAATCTGTTGGTGATGCCCGAGCACCTGCTCGCGTCCATTGCGCGGGACTCGCTGGGCTCCTCCGCCTTTGCCGATAGTCCCGTGGGGTCAGGGCGCTATCGCTTTGAGCGCTGGGCGCGACAGCAGGCGCTGGTGCTCACCGCCGACCGGGCCAACTACCGCGGGGCACCACACGTGCAGCGCCTGATTTGGGTCGTGGCCCCCGATCCCGCCGCGGCGAATCTGCGCCTGCTCGCCGGGGAAGCGGACGTGCTCGAGTCGGTACGTGGCGACGCCTACGTGCAGGCCCGCCAGTCGTCGCGCGTGCGCACCGTGGAGTATCCGTCGCTCGACTACGGCTACCTACTGTTTAACTACGACCGCGCCGTGAGCGGCGTGCCGCGCCTCTTCGCCGACCACACGTTGCGGGTGGCGCTCACGCAGGCCATTGACCGCAAGGCGATCGTGGCCAATGCCCTCGACTCGCTTGGCAGTGTGGCGATGGGGCCGTTTACCCATGCCACCGCCGGGGCCGACACCACGCTGCAACAGCTGGCGTTCGACACGAGCGCCGCGTCGCAGGCACTGGACGCACGCGGCTGGCGCCGCGGTGCCGACGGGCTGCGTCGGAAGGGCGGGCGCGTCCTCACCTTTGACCTGCTGTTCCCGTCCACCAGCAGTACGCGGCAGCGCATGGCCGTGCTGCTCCAAGAGCAATTCAAGCGCATCGGGGTGACGACCACCATCACCACCGTTGAACCGGCCGTCTTCGGCGCCCGTCTCGAGGAGGGGACCTTTGACGCCGCCCTCAACGTCTGGCGCACCGATCCCAGCCCATCCACCATTCGGCAGGTCTGGGGCTCGCCGCGCGGCAGCTCCAGCGGGGCAAACATCGGCGCCAACTTCAGCCGATACCGCAACGCCACCTTCGACGCACGCATCGACAGCGCGGCCCGGGAGTTCAATCCCGCCACGCGACGGGCACTGTTCCGGCGTGCCTGGCAAACGATCGTGGACGACGCCGCAGCGGTGTGGCTGTACGAACCGCGGAATGTGGCCGCGGTGCACCGGCGGGTGACACCCACCGATCTGCGCGCCGATGCCTGGTGGGCGTCGCTCTCCGCGTGGCAGGTCGAGCCCACCACACCGCCGTGACCGCGGGCCGGCGGGTAGGCTACCGGTTGGGGCATGCGTGCGCCGTGATCGCGACCACCCTCATCCTCAGCTTCGCCCTGCTCCACGCCGCCCCTGGTGACGCCCTCGCCGCTGACACCGCGCAGGGCGGACGCAGCCCCGCCGCGCGTGCCGAACTCCGCCGCCAACGGGGGCTCGATCAGCCCTTCGCGGTGCAGTTGGCCCATTACCTCGGCCGAATCGGACACGGCGATCTGGGCCGGTCCTACACCGACCAACGATCCGTGCGTGTGGCCGTCATGGAAGCGCTGACCCGCACGCTCCTGCTCACCGGCACGGGCCTCCTGGGAGCCATCGCCTGCGGCCTGCTGGTGGGCATTCTGCAAGGCTGGCGCAGCGACTGGTGGCTCAGTCGCGCGCTCGGTGCCGCCCTCACGGCCGTCTATGCCATGCCCGAGTTCATTCTCGCCCTGCTTCTCCTCTCGGTGCTGGCCTACGGCACCGGCTGGTTCCCAATGGGTGGCATGTACGACCCCCTCATCTCGGTCACCGGAACGCCCATGGAGCGCCTGCTGGATACCGGACATCACCTGGTGGTGCCGGCGGTGACGCTCGCCCTTGGCTGGGGGGCCGCGGTGAGCCGCCACCAACGGGTGGCCCTGCTCGAAACCGTGGGCGCCGACTTCATGCGCACCGCCGTCGCCAAAGGCGTGTCACCGTTCCGCCTCCTGCTCCGCCACGGGCTGCGCCCCTCCCTACCCACCGTGGCCGCGGTGATTGGCCTCATGCTCCCCGTACTGGCTGGCGGTGCCGTTGTCGTGGAGACGGTCTTCGGCTGGCCCGGCATGGGGTCACTGTTGGTGCGCGCCACCGCCGCGCGCGACGTCCCTATGGTTGGCGGGGCCATGGTGGTGATCACCACCGCGGTCACCCTGAGTAGCCTTGCCATTGACCTCGCGCTCCACCGCCTCGACCCGCGCCAGCGCGAGCACGCCCTGTGACCGCTCCAGCTCCCACGCGCCACGCCGCACGGCCGCACCGGTGGGCCGTTGTGGCGGCCTTGCTCACGATGTCCCTCGTTGGCATCGGCGCCATCGGGGCGCCGTGGTTGGCGCCGTACGATCCTACGGCGCAACTCGACCTGCTCACGCTGAAAAATCAAACGCCATCATGGCGTCACTGGCTTGGCACTGATGCGTTTGCACGAGATGTCCTTAGCCGTGTGCTCTTCGGCGCACGAACGTCGCTTGGGGTTGCCACACTCTCAAACGCCATTGCCATGATCACCGGGGTGGCCTGGGGCGCGCTGGCGGCGTCGGTGTCCCCCCGATGGACGCACACCATGATGGGCGCGGTGGATGTGCTCCGCAGCATCCCGCGGCTTCTGCTCCTGCTCGGCGCCATCGTGGCCTTCGGCGTGATGAGTCCTACCCTCCTCGCGGTCGTGCTTGGCCTCACCTCCTGGACCAGCATCAGCCGCCTCGTCTTCACCAAAATCCGGGAGCTCGATACCCGGACCTTCGTTGAGGCGGCTCGCGCACTGGGACTGTCCCGACCCGTCCTCCTGCGCCGACATCTGGCGCCCCACCTGCTGGCGCCCCTTGGAGCCGCCGGAACCCTACTGCTGGCAGACCTTCTGGCCATCGAGAGCGGACTCTCCTTTCTCGGGCTGGGCGTGAGAGCGCCCATGCCAAGCTGGGGCAACATGGTGCAGGACGCCGTGCCGTTCCTCCAATCGGCCGGGTGGCTCGCCGCCATTCCCTGCCTGCTCATCATGGCCACGGTTGGGAGCGCGTCGGCGGTGGCCACCCACGTGGGCGCGCGGAGTCATGCTTTGGCACCCGCGAGCATATACTCCTAACGACGACGCCTTCCCGCACCGTTTTCCCCGTTGTCCCCCCGCTCTCGTCTTATGGACGCCTCCGCATCCGACACCACTCCACGTCCTGCCACCGCCCTCGCGGTGACAGGCGGGAACGTGCATCCCCCGGAGAGCACCTTTGATGCCTTGGTGGATCAGGCACAACAGGAAGAGCGCGCCGGTCGCCGGGTGGCGGCGCGTGCGCTCTTTGAACAGGCCATTCAGCAGGTCCGTACCGAAGCAGGGGCAGCGCGCGTCTCCAGTGTCATTCGCTGGATAGCCCGCACGCATCATATGGACGGCGACATTGACGCGGCGCGAGACTGTCTGGAGGCGGCGCTCGCGCTCGCGGAGCTCTGGAAGGACGATGCCGCCGCGGGCCATGCCATGAATGTGCAAGCCGCCGTCTGCTGGCAGCGCGGCGAGCTCGATGAGGCGGAACGTCTGTATCTGTTGGCCCGTGGTCGTGCCGTACAGGCCAGCGATGCCAAGCTCGGCGCTATGACGGCCCAGAACCTTGGCGTCTTGGCCAACATGCGGGGCGACTTTGTGGTGGCCGAACGGCAATACACGGCCAGTTTACGCGAGTACCGCACGCTCGGCCTCACCACCGACGTCTGCGTGGCGCTCAACAATCTCGGGCTCCTGTTTATGGCCCAACAGCGCTGGGAGGAGGCCGAACGCTCCCTGCTGGAAGGTGTGCAGATCAGTGGCCTCAGCGGCGACCTGATTGCGCGTACGCAGCTCGACATCAATTTGGCCGAACTGTGGGTAAAGCGCGGCGAGCTCACACGGGCACAAGGCGTGCTACGGGGGGCACTTGAGGTCGCCAGCCAAACGGGTGATGCGTCCGCCATCGGCAAGTCCACCAAGCTGCTTGGGGTGATCGCGCGCGAAACGGGAAGTTTCGAGGAAGCGGACCAGCACTTTCAGCGCGCCGAGGACTTGGCGACGGCACGGGGCGAGATTTTCCTGCAGGCGGAAATCGCCCGCGAACGGGCAGAGCTGGCACGGCGCACCGGCGAGAACCGGAAAGTGCTGCAACAGCTCAATCGGTCGCACCGTCTCTTTACCATTTTGCGCGCCCAGCCCGACTTAGCCGACGTGGACGTCCGGGTGGCCGACCTTGAGCAGGAATTCCTGCACGTGGCACGGCGCTGGGGTGAATCGATTGAAGCGAAGGACCGCTACACGCAAGGCCACTGTGAGCGTGTCGCGGATCTGGGCTGTGCCATCGCCGAGCGCAGCGGTTTGGACAGCGACGCCATGTTCTGGTTTCGCATTGGCGCGCTCCTGCACGACGTGGGCAAGCTGGTTATCTCGGAAGAGGTGCTGAACAAGCCGGGCAAGCTTGATGCCGATGAATGGGCCCTGATTCGCAGCCACCCCACGGCCGGCGTGGAGATGCTCGCGGATATCGAATTCCCCTGGGATATCCGACCGATGGTGGAGTCACACCACGAGCGCTGGGACGGCAAGGGATATCCCCACGGGCTCGCCGGCGAGGAGATTCCGCTCATCGCGCGCATCCTCAGCATTGCTGACGTGTACGATGCCCTCACCTCGGTGCGCAGCTACAAGCGCGCGCACTCGCATGAGGAAGCGGTCGCGATGTTGCGGCAGAATGTTGGGACGTTCTTTGATCCAACCGTCTTTGCGTGGTTTGAGGACGTGGCGAGCGACACCAGTCGGTTCTTACGCGGTCGGTGATCGCGCCCGATACGCGACCGATAGTCGACAGGCGCCTCGTGGCCAAGAGCGCTGACGCGCGAGGGACCAGCCTTGCTTGCTGAATGGAAGCCCGGGTAGCCCGGGATGTGTGATGGGTGTGCAGCGAAATGGACGGCGTTGGGTGGCGGAACCAGCGGCCTGACGGACGCGGAGCAGTGGTCACTCCTGCAGCAGCAACGCGGCCTCAGCTTCGATCCTGGCACGCAACAGGTGTACAGCGGGACGGGCTACATCATCGCGGCCCGCCTGATTGAACGGCTCACCGGCGCATCGCTTGCGGCCGTGACGGATCGTTGGTTCTTCAAGCCCCTTGGAATGACGCGCACGAGCTGGCGATCTGACCCGCGTGACGTCGTGCCCGGCCTTGCAACCGGCTCTGCCGCGGCGGACCACGGATTTGCTCAGAGTCCCCGAACGACGTTTGCCCACGGCAACAGTGCGCTGGTCACCACCGTCGACGATCTGCTCCGATGGTCCACGGCGCCCTGCGCGTTCACTGCCGATCCGAATACGAGCGAGGCGGCGCGTGCCTGCACGATCCATCGTTGTTTGAAGGACATGTCGATGGATTAAATGGTTTGGCTAACGCGCTACTTCTACAACGGGCGCTCCAATGCGATCCGCGCGCAGCGCGCTTCCGAATTCGCCCGTCTGCAGCAAGAGTCGTTGGGTCGGCGCCGGTGCATTACACCGCCCGCGTAACCAAGGCGTTCCGCCGCGCCGTACTCCGGCTCTTCGTGCGCCTCAAGCTGTTCGACGAAGAGCAGGCCGCGCGATACTGCGCGCGGAATCCCGTCGCGCTGGAACGGCTCACCTACGACCGAGTCGCCAAGGCCGCGACCTAGCCCTTCGATTATTCGGAGGGCCGCACGGGGGGCACCGAGACGGTGGACCCGCTCGAGTTCCTTCCCGGGTGCTCGTGCACATCCCCGATAAGGGCCACGTCACGACGCGGCACTACCGCTGGTATGCGAAGCGCCCCCGTGGGATGCGGGGGAAGGCGGCGATCGCGCTCTACGCGAACTGTCAGACCGTGACCGTACGATGTCGTACGGTCACGCGCGTACGACTTCGTTGAAAACGGTGTTTTGACGGAGAATTCACGATCTAATGCCAAACTCATCGCAATGGAAGAAACGACGAAAAACGTGCACAGCGGAATACCGTTGCAGCTCTTGGGCGTGCCGAGGTTCGCGAATGGCCAATCGCTCCCGGCGCGTATGGGGCACAAGCAGTTGCTGCTGTTCACGCGCCTCCTCCTCGAGAAGCGTCGAGTGTCGCGCGAATCAATGATCGCGTTTTTGTGGCCCGAATCCGATGAAATCCGAGCACGTGGCTCGCTGCGGCAGGCCCTTTATGCAATACGTGAGATGGTGGGTAACGACGCATTGGTTACGGATCGGCAGACGATAGCCTTTCGTACATCACCACCAACTGATCTCACGCACTTCATCCACGCATCGTACACCGGGCAATGGTGGGACGCGGCGAGGCTCTATCGAGGACCGCTGCTTGATGGCATAAGTCTCAAGGATGCAAGCGACGCCGACCTGTGGCTATCGCTGGAGCGTCGGCGCATGGCTCGGCTCTTCGAAACGGCCGCCGTTACCGTGTTGCGTAGTCCGCCGAGTGTATCCGACGGACATGAGCGAGTGATGATCTGCCGGCAGCTGCGTGATGTGGCCCCGCACTCACTGGTGTATTGGCGATACCTGCTGGACGAGCTCGCGCGCAATGGCGCACACAACGAGTGTCGCATTGAGTCCGCGATGCTCGGTGCTCGCATAGACACCGGACAGATCGATGACGCAGACGGCGCTGTCGCCCTGTTGGAAGTGGGACGATACACGCCTGCGCCGCTGTTCGAGTCAGAATCGTTGGATCAGTCCAATTCGATCGGCTGCCGATGAACGCGCCCACGGCGAAACCTTTATCGCCACGACGCGCAACCAATGTGTCTTCGGCGATCTTGCCCGCGACCTCTTGCTGGGCAATTGACTGCCCACCAGGGACCGGTATTCAGCTGGTGAACATGCCCCCTGTCAGCGCGATACGGAGCAGACTTGCCATCATACGTCTCGACACGCTGGCTCTCCGGCGCGGTGAACGGGACTGGCTGCGAATGAGCAGTTGACGCTACCACTCGTGAGCATAACGCCTCAGTGCAGCTGCGGGCGAACGAAAGAGAATGCGAGCGCAGCGAGCAACCCAAACTCGCCCCGGCTGCTGCAACGCACGTTATACGGCACCCGATCGAACGGGCCGCCATGACATCGAGAGACGCCGGCCGGACGCTGCACAATCACGCAAGTAGAGATTGATCAGACTCTGGTAGGGCAGCTCCAATTCCGCTGCCAGGTCGCGGAAATACTCGACGGTGGACTCATCGAGCCGAATCGTCACCGACCGCTTCAACCGCTTAGCGTAGGGATTCTTCGTCGCCGCAGAAAAATCGTAGCGTGCTTTCATCGGGCTCTCCGCGAGAGATACGCCGCGCGCTCGGTACGTTCCGCCTTACGCGCAGAGATGAGACGAATGATGTCGGGGCCACGCTCACAGTGAATCACGACCAACAGCCGTGATGCTCCGCTGACGCCCAGCAGGATAAAACGCTCCTCGCCCACCGAGTGCTCCGGATCGGGGATCAGCAGCGCCTCCTCATCCTCGAAGGCGGTGCGCGCTTCCTCGAAGCTCACACCATACTTGTTGAGATTCGAAGCGGCCTTGGCCGGACTCCACTCAAACTCGAGGTGGCTCATCCTTCAAATGTACGTACACTGTACATAATCTCAAGGT
>JBBARJ010000017.1:0-22004 GCA_040399825.1 Gemmatimonas sp. | reverse complement strand
GACCCACGACCGGCCAGTCACGCACATCGTCTTTTGCGACAAATGTGCAGTCGTATTGCGCCACCATCGCGACAATATCGATCCACGATAGATGATTGGCGACCAACAGCGCCGGACCGGTCGGCAACATCCCGACCCGGCGGACCTCGATGTCGAGCAGCCGGAGCACGCCGCGGCAGAGCCACCGGGCGATGAAGCGCGCGCCGAGGCGAACCATGTCCTGTCGCATGCGTGTCCCCGGCACTGGTCTTACCCGAACAGCGACGCGTAGCTCCGCGGATCCATGTCGTGAATGTCCAACACCACGAGAAAGTCGGTCGTCCCGAAGGCGTGATCCAAGGCCGGTGCCCCGCACACTTTGGCACCGAGGGACAGATAGCCTTCGAACAGGGGGGGCAGCGCCGATGCGAGGGATGTCGCGTCGATCAGCGGGCGGACGCGGCCGTCGTCGGAGAGCGCCCGTGCGGCGGGACGTGGACGCACGAGAATGCGGTCGTGCAGGGCCTGCCGCGCGTGCAGCGCCCGCCATGCCTCGACGGCCGGTTCCTCGGCGACGCCGTCCAGCGAGCAGCAGCCGAACAGGTATCGCTTGTCGTTCCACTGCAAGTAGCGCGCGATGCCCTTCCACAGCAGCCGGAGCACGCGTCCTGAGCGGTGGGCGGGATCGACGCACGCCCGGCCAATCTCGACGGCACCGGCCAAGATGCTTCCCGGCACGGCGCCCAATTCGAACAACGTGGCGCTGTAGAACCCATGACGCGTGGCCGCCATGACGGCCGTCTGCAGGCGATACGTGCCGACCACCGCTCCGGAGCTCCGCTCGCAGATCATGAGATGGTGGAACCACGGATCCCGTTCATCGGCTTCACGCGAGCCTTCGCTCGACGACGTCAGTCCTTCCCCCAACTCCTCGCAGAACACGCGGTACCGCAGCGCCTGCACCGCGTGGAGATCCTGCCGGGACCACGCGAAGCGCAGCTCGTACTTGCCGCCCTCGACGATGCCGGGAGGAATGCTGTCCACGTGGTGCGGAAATACGTCGGCCTCGAGGGAGGCGATGGCGGCCTCGTGCTCGCTGACGGGGGTCAGGAAGGGCGAGGTCGACGCGTCGAACGCGCGAGCGAGCATGAGGCCTCCATGGGTCGGTAGCGTCCGGCGCGGAGTGCTCGGACGGTTCAACCTGAGGGGTGGTAGTACCGAACCGGCGGACGAATGACCACGGGATTGTCACCGAATAGCAACGGTACGGCCACCATGCACTGGCCCAGATGCGCCACTGGGGTGAGCTTTCCCCATCATGTCCACACAGTTTGTCGATCCCTCGCTGCCCAAGCGGATTGATCGCTGGCGCAGCCCCGCGCTCGGTCTGGAAATGCCGATCGTGTCCTACGGATGGCGTGGTCAGCCCATCCTGCTCTTCCCGACGGCGGCGGCCGATTTTCTGGAGAACGAGCGCTTCTGGTTGATCAAGGCGATCGAGCCGTTGCTCAGGCAGGGACGCATTCGGGTCTTTTCGATCGACAGCATCAACAAGCTCGCGTGGATGGACCGCAGTCTGCCGGTCGCGGAGGCGGGCCGACGCCAGGCGCTGTACTCGCGGTACATCGAAGATGAGGTCGTGCCGTACATTCGTCACGTGTGCGGTGACGGGCAGGCGCGCGCCATCACCACCGGCGCCAGCTTCGGCTGTTTCCACGCGGCCAATGCGCTGTTCCGTCGTCCCGATCTGTTCGGTGGGCTGATCGGCATGAGCGGCTTCTACGATTTGTCGCCGAGCTATTTCAACGGCTACAGCGACGACCACTGCTACTTCAACAACCCGATGTGGTACGTCGCGAACATGGAAGGCGGCGCCCTCGACACGCTGCGGCATCACACGCGCATCGCGATTGTGGCCGGACAGGGGGCGTATGAGAAGCCCGAAGCGACGCGCGATTTTCACGACCTGCTCGACCGCAAGCAGATCGGACACACCTTCGACCTCTGGGGGCATGACGTGAACCATGATTGGCCATGGTGGCGCAAGATGCTTCCGCACTATTTGGAGCGACTCGGATGCTGATGAACAACGGTCGTGCGTTGTGGGTGGTGGGTTTTGGGGTGGCGACGGGTATGCCCATGGCGGCTACCGCTCAGGTGGTCGCGAAGAAGCCGGCCGCCGCTGTCTCGATGAAGCAGGCCTCCCTCGAGGCGCGTGTCGCCTATGTGCGCCGACTGCTGCGCAACACGCCGCTGGTGGATGGGCACAACGATCTGCCCTGGGCCATGCGCGAAGCGGCCAAGGATCCGCTCGATGTCGTGGCGTACGACCTCCGTCGGAAGACCGCCGGCATGACGGATATCGCGCGGCTGCGCAAAGGCATGGTGGGCGGACAGTTCTGGTCGGTGTACATCCCCGGCGAAGTGCGTGACTCGGGCTACGCGCGCATTCAGCTCGAGCAGATCGACATCGCCAAGCGGGTGATCGCGCGCTATCCCGATGTGTTCGTGCCCGCGTACACTGCGGCCGACGTGCGGGCCGCGTATGCGCAGGGCAAGATCGGCTCGCTGCTGGGCATGGAAGGCGGACACGCGATCGAGAATTCTCTGGGCGCGCTGCGCGCGTACTACGAACTCGGCGCGCGCTACATGACACTCACGCACAACGTGACGCTCGATTGGGCTGACGCGGCGAACGATGTGCCGCGCAACAACGGCCTCACCGCGTTCGGCAAGGAAGTGGTGCGCGAGATGAACCGGCTCGGCATGATCGTCGACCTGGCGCACACGTCGCCGGCGGTGATGAGTCAGGCGCTGTCGGTGTCCGAAGCGCCGGTGATCTGGTCGCATGCCGCGGCGCGCGGCGTCACCGACGTGCCGCGCAACGTGCCCGACTCCATTCTCGCCCGCCTCCCGAAGAACGGCGGCGTGCTGATGATGACGTTCGTGCCGGGCTTCGTGTCGCAGTCGGTGGCGAACTACGGCGCGCAGGTGACCGCGGTGCGTGACTCGATCGCCAAGCGTTTCCCGAACGACAACGACGCGCAGTTCAAGGCGGTGGCGGCGTGGCGCGAAACGCACCCCACGCCGATTGCCACGATCAACGATGTGGCCGACCATCTCGATCACCTCAAGAAGATCGCCGGTGCCGCGCATGTGGGCATCGGTGGCGATTTCGACGGCATCACCGAAACCGTGCAGGGGCTCGAGGATGTCTCGACATATCCGACGCTGTTCGCCGAACTGCTGAAGCGTGGCTGGACCGATGCGGAACTGAAGGGGCTCGCGGGTGAAAACGTGCTGCGCGTCCTGAAGGGTACCGAAACGGTGTCGGCCTTACTGCGCAAGACGCGACCGGCCTCTACGAAGACCATCCAACAACTCGACGGACGCCGCTGATGAGCCTCGATCGCCGCATGTTCCTGAAGCATTCTGCGCTGCTCGGCGGCGCGGTGGGTCTGGGTCTTCCCACGGCTGCCCACGCGTTTACGGCGGACGGCGTTCGCCCCTTCGGGTACCGTCCGGAAACGGGAGACGCGCAGCCGAAGCCGTTGCGCATTCTCATTCTGGGCGGCACGGGCTTCATCGGGCCGAATCAGGTGGAGTACGCCCTCGCGCGGAAGCACAACGTCACCTTGTTCAACCGCGGCAAGACGAACGCGACCCTGTTTCCGGACGTCCCGCGCATCATCGGCGATCGCAACGTGGCCGGTGGCCATGACGGATTGAAGCAGGGCACGTGGGATGTCGTGATCGACAACCCCACGCGTAATCCGCAGTGGGTGCGCGGCGCCGGTGACGCGCTGAAGGGACGTGTGGGCCAGTACATCTTCGTGTCCACGATCTCGGTGTTCAGCGACAACTCGATCATCGGCATGGACGAGGGTGGCCCGCTGCACAAGCCCGGCGATCCGTCGGTGTGGGCCAGCAACGACGGCGCGCATTACGGTCCGAACAAGGTGCAGTGCGAGCTCGATGCGAAGGCGCAGTTCGGCGAGGACAAGGTCACGATCGTGCGTCCGGGATTGATCGTCGGTCCCGGCGACTTGAGCGATCGCTTCTCGTACTGGCCGGTGCGCATTGATAAGGGTGGCGAAATTCTTGCCCCCGGCACGCCAAACGACGCGGTGCAGTACATCGACGCCGAAGATCTCGGGCAGTGGATGGTGCGCCTGGCCGAGAACCATACGCTCGGCACCTTCAACGCGACGGGGCCGAAGTCGCCGACGAACATCGCCGAGATGCTGTACGGCATCAAAGCGGTGACGAGCAGCGATGCGCATTTCACGTGGGTGGCTGCCGATTTCCTGGCGGAGAATCAAGTGCGGCCGTGGAGTGACATGCCGGTGTGGATGCCGCCCACGGGGCGCACCGCCGGCTTCATGTCGGTGAACTGCAACAAGGCGTTTGCCGCCGGTCTCACGGTGCGTCCGCTGGCCGATACCGCCAAGCACACGCTCGACTGGTACAAGACGCGGCCGGCCGCCGAGCAGGAGAAGGCGCGCGCTGGACTCGCGCCGGAGAAGGAGAAGGTGGTGCTGGCGGCGTGGCACGCGAAGGCAGGCCGGTGAGCACACGGCCTGCGCCACTGCGGGTGCTCGTGCTGGGTGGCACCGGCTACATCGGGCCGCATCTGGTGGAGCACGCGTTGGCGCGCGGGCACGCGGTTACGCTGTTCAATCGCGGCAAGACGAAGCCCGGGCTGTTTCCGAAGGTCGAGACGCTGATCGGCGATCGCAACGATCCCAATGGACACGAGGCGCTGAAAGGGCGCACGTGGGATGTGGTGTACGACCTTCCGACGACGAATCCGCAGTGGATCGTGAACGCGGCGGCGGTGCTGAAGGGGAAGGTGACGCAGTACGTGTACGTGAGCAGCACGGCGGCGTACAAGGATTTCACGCGGTCATTTCCCGACGAGACGCATCCCACGCAGGAGCCGGCGCCGATCAGTGGCCCCGATGCGGCGGCCGCACCGTACGGCAATAAGAAGGTGCGCTGCGAGCGGCTGGTGCAGGAGGCGTTCGGCGCCGGGGCCACGGTGGTGCGTCCGGGGCTCATCGTGGGTCCGGGTGATCTCACCGACCGCTTCACCTACTGGCCTGTGCGCATCGAGAAGGGCGGCGAGATTTTGGCACCCGGCACGCTCGACGATCCGGCGCAGTGGATCGACGTGCGCGATCTCACCGAGTGGATGGTGCGACTCGGCGAGAGCCGTACCGGTGGTGTGTTCAACGCGGTGGGACCGCGCACGGTGTGTGGCATCGGCGAACTGCTGTACGGCATCAAGGGCTGCTTCGCGAACGATGCGCAGTTCACGTGGGTGCCGACCTCGTTCCTCACGGCGCAGAAGGTGCGCTCGTGGGCAGAAATGCCGGTGTGGTCTTTTACGGGGGCAAGCACGGTGGCGTTCAGCACGAGCGTGATCGAGAAGGCGCTGGCGGCGGGGCTCACGTTCCGTCCGTTGGCCACCACGGTGCGCGATGCGCTCACGTGGTACCATGCGCGACCGGCGGCCGAGCAGGAGAAGCTGCGGGCGGGGATTTCGCCTGAACGGGAGCGCGAGGTGCTCGCGGCGTGGCGCGCGCAGCAGGGTGGCGCTGGCAGCCATGATGCGGGTGGGAGCCGGTAATGGCATCCGGGAAGGCAGCGGGACGTGCCGCCGGAGTCGGTCCGCTTCGACGCATCGTGGACCGGCTCGGCACGATGGAGCCGGGGGAAGAGCGGTCGACGTTGCTGGCGGCCACGTACTTTTTCTTCGCGCTGGCGAGCTACTTCATTTTGCGCGCGGTGCGTGACGAAGCGGGTGTGGCGGCGGGGACCTCGGGGTTGCCGTGGCTGTTCACCGGGACGTTGATCACGACATTGGTGATGAATCCGGTATACGGCACGGTCGTGGCGCGCCTTCCGGTGCGCCGGTTCATCCCGATCGTGTATCGCGTGTTCATCGCACTGCTGCTCGGGTTTGCCGCACTCATCAAGTACGGACCGCCAGTCCTCGAGCCGTATCTCGGCCCCGCGTTCTGGATTCTGACCAGCATTTACAGCCTGTTCATCCCCTCGGTGTTCTGGGGATTCATGGCCGATACGTTTTCACCTGAGCAGAGCAAGCGGCTGTTCGGCATCATCAGTGTGGGCGGTACGCTCGGCGCGCTGGCGGGGTCGTTCCTGACGGCGCGCTTCGCCGAACTGGTGGGCATTCCCGTGCTGATGGTGATGTCGGTGTTGCTGCTCGAGTGCGCGGTGCAGACCGTGCGCGGGTTTCCGCCCAGCTTCCGTCGGGAAACGCGCGAGCGCGATGCGGCGCAGCGCTCGGTGGGTGGGTCGTCGCTGGCCGGTATCACGCATGTGCTGCGATCCCCGTATTTGCTGGGGATTTGCCTGTACATGCTGATGTTCACCATCGGCTCGACGATTCTGTATTTCCAGCAGGCGGAGATCGTTGGCGCTCGCTACGCGGACCGGGAGGCACGCACGGCGTTTCTCGCGAACATCGACACCGTGGTGCAGTCGCTCACCATTCTCGCACAGCTGTTTGTCACAGGGCGTGTGATCCGCTGGGCCGGAGTGGGGCTCACGCTGGCGATCATGCCCGTGCTGAGCTTCGTGGGGTTCACGGCGCTCGGCCTGTGGGGGACGCTCGCGGTGTTCGTGGTGTTTCAGGTGATGCGGCGCGCCGGCGAATACGCCTTCGGGCGACCGGCGCGCGAGATCCTGTTCACCGTGGTCCCGCCCGAAGACAAGTACAAGGCGAAGAATCTGATCGACACGTTCGTGTATCGGGGCGGTGACCAGATCGGGGCGTGGAGTTATGCCGGGCTGACCGCGATCGGCATGGCTGTGAGCACGATCTCGCTGCTGGCCGCCCCGCTCAGCGCGGTCTGGCTCACGATCGCGATTTGGCTTGGCCGAAGACAACGGCGGCTGGCGGGCGAGGCGCCGGAGTAACGGCCTCCTGCGGGACCACGCGCACGAAGCCGTCGTACTTCCAGCTGCCCCCCACGCGCAGCCAGCGTTCGCAGAAGGTGTAGCGCTGCGTCTGCGGCAACTGCCCCTCGAGGGCGGGGGCGGCGGTGAACTGGGTGGTGTACGAGAGATTGATCTCGTGCGGCAGTTCGCCGCGTTCGATGCGGGTGATGGCGACCCAGACACCGGTGGGCGTGGCGCATCCCGCGCCACCGACGCTCAAGCACGGCTCGACATCGAGTGCCTGCGTATCGGGCCAGTCGGCGATCGGGGCGAACGCGCTCGTGGTCAGTGTTTGTCCGTTGTACTGCCGCACCGCCTCACTGCTCGCCGCCCGTCCGAATCGTTTCGCACGGAACTCGGCGATCGGGATGCCGGCGGGGCGGTCCTGCGTGATGATCCGCACGATCGCTTTCGACACCAACGATTCGGCGTCGGGCAGCGCCCACGCGCCGCTTCGGGCTGGGGCGGCGGCGCGTGGCATTGGCTTCGGTTGTGCTGCCGCCGCAGTGAACGGGCTCGCGAGGCAGGCTGCCGCCAGCACTACCATGAAGCAGTGCTCACGCGCGGGACCAACGGGGCGTATGCTGTGCAGTGTCGTCGTCATGGTCGGTTGCCGGATCCTACCCCATAAGGCCGCTCTGGTTCACCGTTACCCGGCCGTCATGCTTTCTCTGCGGTTACACCCGGTGCTCTCGCTGAGGCGCTGTCGTACATGTGCCGGGGCAGTGCCCGCTGAACACAGTCGCCAATTGACTTGACGGCGTTCGATGATACGGCGACTATCCCGCACTCGTTGGCGATTCTCCTCTCCGAACGCGTTGGGTCGTTTCGCTTCGGCCCCCTGCATCCCACCGTACTTGTTCACCGATATCGTGTTCGCTCGGTGATGCCATCGCAACGTACGCGCTCGTTGGTTTTCGCCCCCGCCTCCCACTCTTGCCGCACGGCGATGATGTGGGCTTCCATGCCAGACGTTTCCGCATCCGTCCCTCCGAATCGGCTGGGACTCACAGACAGACTGGATCAGATTGCGGGCGGTCACGTCATTGTCTCTCCTTTCGCTTTGTTGCGACGACTCACCAAGGCGCGATGAACAATTCAGAGCGCGGAGATCAGCTTTGGACTACGAAGACAGCGAGAAGCTCGAGCGATATCAAATCCTGCTCGAGGAAACCCTGATCGGCATTTTTGGTGAGCTCGACCAAGCGCAGCTCGCGAACGTAAAACCATTGCTGAAGACCGTAGAGCTACCCGGCGGCTCAATTCTGATGCGGCAGGGCGATGTCTCGGACGTGATTTATCTCGTACTCGCAGGCCGCCTTC
The DNA here is from genome assembly GCA_040399825.1 of Gemmatimonas sp. Lineage (GTDB taxonomy): Bacteria > Gemmatimonadota > Gemmatimonadetes > Gemmatimonadales > Gemmatimonadaceae > Gemmatimonas. The sequence goes on along the minus strand of JBBARJ010000017.1, from coordinate 13,733 downwards.
AGGCATCGATCCTGGATGAGAACCACCAGCAGGTTGTCATCAGCGATATCGGCCGTGGCGAACCGATCGGCGAAATGGGCGTCATTAGTGGCGCTCCACGCACCGCAACCATTACGGCGCTGCGTGACTGTCTGCTGGTTTCCCTGACGGGCGCCGATTTCAAGAGCGTGCTGCATTCCTGGCCGGGCGCCGCACTCCCCCTGGCCAGCAAGCTCATTGAGCGTCTTTCGCCCAAAAATCGCTTCAACACAAAAAAGCCCAAAGTCGTCAATTTGTGCGTGCTGCCTTTGCATCCGGAATGCTTCGCCTCCCCGCTGGCCAACGAGTTAGGCGCGTGCCTGCTGCACGAGCAGCGGCGTGCGGGTACAGAAGAGGCATCGCTGGTGGTGCATGATCGGCAGAGCATTGAGGCAATGTTGGGGACTGGCGTCGCCGATGTGGATTCGAGTAGTCCCTCTGACTATCGCCGCCTGCTCACCTGGCTCGACGAACAGGAAATTCGGCACGAGATGCAGGTGTTTGCTGCCGATGCCTGGGACAGCCCGTGGACCCGCCTGTGTCTCAGATTTGCCGACCACGTACTGCTGGTCGGGGATGCGGATGGCGACGCCAAGCTCAGTGAAGTGGAAACGCGCTACCTGTCGGGCGCGACGCCGATCATCACGGTCAAGCAGAGTCTGTGGCTGCTTCACCCTGATGACCGCAAAATTCCAGTCAACACCGCGCGCTGGCTGACGGCCCGGACACATATTCCGATCGACGGCATGTCGCATTTTCACTGCCGACGCGGGAAGCAGTCCGACTGGCACCGTCTGGCACGTATCGTTTCCGGACAAGCCTGCGGCATCGTGCTGGCAGGCGGCGGCGCGCGCGGTTTTGCCCATTTGGGCGTCATGCGCGCTCTGGAAGAGCACGGCATCGATTGGGATATGGTCGGCGGTACCAGCATGGGTGCGGTGATGGGTGCTTACGGCGCGATGGACCTCCCCAGCGCACAAGTGATCAGGCTTGCCGGCCACGCGTTAGAAAACAGTCCGACAGGTGATTTCAATTGGTTTCCGGTGATGTCGCTGCTGCGCGGCCATCGTCTCAAGGCGCTCATCCGTGACGTCGTTGTCACCGCGTTGGAAGAGCATGTGAAGGTTGAGGATCTCTGGAAGCCATTTTTTTGCGTCGCGTCCAATTATTCCCGCGCGCAGGTTGAGATCATGCGTGTCGGCGACCTCGACCTGGCCATCACCGCCAGCGTCTCGATTCCGGCGGTCTTTCCACCGGTTCTCATCAATGGCGATCTGTTGGTCGACGGTGCTTCCTTCAACAACTACCCCGTCGACGTGATGCGTGCTTCCGGCGCTAGCCGCATCATTGGCGTGGATCTCAGCCGAGATAATTACTGGCCGCTGCCCTTCTTGGCGATGCCAAGCAGTTGGCAGTTGTTGATCGATCGTGTGTTGCGGACGCGAAAGCATCGCCAATTCAAAGGGCTGCCCAACCTCGGCGCTATCGTGCTCAATGTTTCGCTGATGACAGGCGCTTCTTCCCAGAAGAAAATGCGCGAGCTGGTCGATCTCCAGTTTCAGCCAGATATTTCAGGTGTCGGCTTACTGGACTGGAGTGCGTTTCCACAGGCCGTTGACCTGGGACTGAAACATGCTCGGGAACGCCTGACCGCGGATGACACGGTCTTGTCGAGCCAATGGTACGGGACCGCATAAGACCGATCAGGTGAACCGTCAGCGCGCGGTCACGATCGGCGCGCGAAGAGCGATCGCCACGCGCCGACGCGTCGCTGTTGTGTTGTTCAATCAAACGAAATAGACCAATCCGTCAAAAAAGCCGCGACCTCTGTCGCCACCACGGCGCAAATCCGTGTTGGTTCCGCGAAAATCCGCGGTCATGCTGTTCCAGCTGTTTGCGATTTGTCCCCGACACCACCGGTCGTGTTTCGATGAGACCGCAACAGCCGGAACACGGATGCCACCGATGACACGGAACCAACACGGATAAGCCGTTCGGTGTGTCGATAGCCATCGCAACGCGCCGACGCGTCGCTGTTGTGTTGTTCAATTAAAAAAACCAATCCGTCAGAAAATCCGCGACCTCCGTCGCCCCCACGGAGCAGATCCGTGTTGTAACCGTGCAATCCGTATATCCGTGTTCCGGCTGTTAGCGATCTGTCCGCGACACCACTGGTCGTGATGAGGCGAGACCGAGAACTGCCAGAACACGGATAACACCGATTGCACGGAACCAACACGGATAAGCCGATCGGTGTGTCGATGGTCATCGCAACGCACCGACGCGTCGCTGTTGTGTTGTTCAATCAAAAATGCTGTTCCGTCGGGTCATCGACGTGCTTCGTCGCACACCCGGAGCAGATCCGTGTTGTTTCGGTGTATTCCGTATATCCGTGTTCCGGCTGTTTGCGATCTGTCCGCGGCACCACCGGTCGTGATCAGGCAAGTCCGCAAACTGCCAGAACACGGATACCACCGATCACACGGAACCAACACGGATAAGCCGATCGGTGCGCCGCCGCCCGTCCCACGGAGCCAGCACCCGTCGCGACAACATTGCGGGTTGCCACGGCGTAGCTCATAGTTGATCCCGCCCGCGTTCCCTCGGGCCGAGTCGGTCCACCTATGCTCACCTTGCCCATGCGAAATATTCGCGTCCTTGCCCTCGGTGCCGGCTTGTCCGGTCTGATGGCCAGTCCGCTCGCCGCCCAGACGGCGCTGCCGCCCAAGGCGTCGATCGACGATGCCGTCATCAACGCCCTGCGTTGGCGCAACATCGGTCCCGCCAACATGATGGGGCGCATCGTCGATATCGAAGGCATTGCCTCGCCCTCGAAGACGTTCTACGTGTCCACCGCCGGCGGCGGCTTGTGGAAGACCACCAATAACGGCACCACCTTCAAGGCCGTCATGGACACGGCCCGCGTGTCGTCGGGTGGTGATCTCGCGATCGCCCCCTCCGACACCAACGTGATTTACTGGGGCACCGGCGAAGCGAATTCGCGCAATTCCATCTCCCCGGGTGGCGGCATCTACAAGTCCGTCGACGGCGGCAAGTCGTGGACGTTCCTGGGCCTCGCCGACACGCGCTCCATCGGTCGCATTCAGGTGCACCCCACCGATCCCAACACCGTGTGGGTGGCGGCCCTTGGTCATCCGTGGGGACCAAACAAGGAACGCGGGCTCTACAAGACCACGGACGGCGGCAAGAACTGGCGCCTGGTCAAGTTCATCGACGAGAAGACGGGCTTCGTGGATGTGCAGCTGGACCCGCGCAACGCGAACACCGTGTGGGCCTCGAGCTACGAGCGCGTGCGCGGACCGTACTTCCTGAAGTCGGGCGGCACCGGTTCGGCACTCTGGAAGAGCACCGACGGTGGCGAGACGTTCGCCGAAGTGAAGGGCGGTGGATTTCCGGCCACCACCAAGGGACGCATCGAGATCGCCATCGCGCGCTCGAATCCCGACGTGATGTACACCATGATCGAAGCGGACACGGCGCCCAATCTCAAGAAGGACGCCAAGGTCGCGCCGCAGAAGCGGCCGAGTGGCCTCTATCGCTCGGAAGACGCCGGCAAGACGTGGGCGTACATGAGCCCCGAGAACACGCGTCCGTTCTACTACTCGCAGGTGCGCGTCGATCCGAAGGATCCCAATCGCGTGTACTGGTCGTCCACGCCGGTGAAGTACTCGAGCGACGGTGGCAAGACCGCGGGCAGCACCACGGAAGGCCTTCACGTGGACCATCACGCCATGTGGATCGACCCCAACGATCCGCAGCGCATCATCACCGGCAACGACGGTGGTATCGGCGTGTCGAACGATCGCGGTGGCAACTGGCTGTTCCCCAACTCCATCGCCCTCGGCCAGTTCTACAACATCTCGGCTGACATGGGCGTGCCGTACCGCGTGTGCGGCGGCCTGCAGGACAACGGATCGTGGTGCGGCCCGAGCCGTCGCAAGCAGGGCCCCGTCACCAACGCCATGTGGCACAATGTGGGCGGCGGCGACGGCTTCGTGACGCAGCAGGATCAGACGAACACCGACATCATGTACAGCGAGTCACAGGGCGGCAGCATGGGTCGCCTCAACTTCGCGACCGGTGAGCGCACGGGCCTCCGCAAGCCCACGTGGCGCGACGGTGGCTACCTGCAGTGGAACGACTCCATCTACGCCGTGTGGCCCGATACCACCAAGCCCGCCACAGCCGCGCAGAAGAAGCAGATGGCAGCCTACCGTGCGCGTCAGCGGACCGACTCGGTGGCCTACGCGCTGCGGTGGAACTGGAACACGCCATACATCATCTCGAAGCACAATCCGGCCACGCTGTACTTCGGCGCCAACCGCGTGCTCAAGAGTGTGAAGTACGGCGACGACATGTTCCCCATCTCCGGTGAACTCTCGTACGCCGATTCGGCCAAGCTGTTCGTGGCGCTCAAGACCACCGGCGGCATCACCCCCGATGTGACCGGCGCCGAGACGTATGGCACGGTCGTGTCGCTGAACGAATCGTCTGTCCGTCCCGGCCTGCTGTACGCCGGCACCGACGACGGCCGCGTGTGGCTCACGCGCAATGATGGCGCGCAGTGGGACGAGGTGACGAAGAATTTCACCGGCGTGCCCGCTGGTAGCTACGTGTCGCGCATCGAGCCGTCGCATTTCGACAGCGCCACGTTCTACGTCACGTTCGACAATCATCGCAACGACGACTACACGCCGTACGTGTTCATGACCACCAACTTCGGCCGCACGTTCACGTCGATCGTGAACAACCTGCCCAAGGGTCAGACGGACTTCGTGCACGTGATCCGTGAAGACACGAAGAACCAGAATCTGCTGTTCGTGGGCACGGACGTCGGCGCGTATGTGTCGATCGATCGCGGTCAGTCGTGGCAGCGGTTCATGAGCGGACTGGGCACCACGCCGGTGCACGATCTGCTCATTCATCCGCGCGACGGCGAGCTCATTGCCGGCACGCACGGACGCTCGATCTGGATCGCTGACATCACGCCGTTGCAGCAGATGACGCCGGCCGTGCTGGCGGCCAAGGCCACGCTGTTCGAGCCACGCACGGCGTTCCAGTGGGGCGAGCAGACGATCAACGGCGGCAACGTGGGGCAGGGCGTGTTTCAGGGACCGAGCCCGACGTACGGCGCATCGATGTGGTACCGGCTGTCGGAGAGCGCCGGCGGTCAGGTGCGCATGATCGTGCAGGACGCGAGCGGCGACACGATCCGTTCACTCACTGGCCCGGGTCAGGCTGGCCTGCATAACGTGGTGTGGGATATGCGCGCCCAGCGCCCGGCTCCGGCGCGGATCGCGCTGTCGCCGGCGCAGGTGCGTGACAGCGTGAATACGCAGCGCCGTGTGCTGCGCGCGCTCGATTCGCTGGAGAAGGCGGGCGCGGTGCCGGCCCCGATGCTGGCGCAGATCCGCACCACGGTGCAGACGGGTCAGCAGCCGCCCGAGATGCAGGCGATGATGGCCGGCGCGCTCGGTGGCGGCGGCGGGGGCGGTGGACGTTTCGGCGGTGCCACCGGTTTCCAGGATCGTCCGGGCGAAACGCGTCCGCTGCCGAGCTTTCCGACGGCTGGCGCTGGTGGCCCCGGTGGCCCCGGCGGTCGCGGTGGGCCGGGTGCGGGTCCCGGTGCGGCGGCGGGTCCGGCTGGAATGCAGGCCATGTTCGGCCCGCTGCGCGATGCACTGGGTGATGACTTCGCGGCCATCGGGATCTTCCCGGGCGGCGGCGGTGGTGGTCGTGGCGGACGCGGTGGCCAGAACGCGCTCGTCGGGACCGGCGACTACAAGGTCACCATCATCGTGGGTGGCACGTCATACTCGAAAGTGCTGCGTATTGAGCGCGTGAGTGGCGGCGAAGGCGGCGGCGGATTTTTCGGGCTCGACGACGACGGCCGCGAGCCGAGCGATCGTTAGGTCGCGTCGCTCGCTCCGTTGCGAGTGACCAGAGCATGCCCCGTGACGGTTCGCCGCTCACGGGGCATGCTCGTTTTCGCTCTTTATCCGTCCGATTCCCCGTCCACGGAAATCGCCGTGAGCCTCGCCCCCAGCTCAGGAAATCCACGCGCGATTGCCAGCATGGCGGGCGTCGTTTTGTCCGCCGACAGCGCGTGCGCATCGGCACCACGTGCAAGCAGTAGATCGCACAGCGGCTCGTAGCCGCGCGACGCGGCCAGATGCAGCGGCGTGTTGCCGTGCGCGTCGCGTGCCGTCACGTCGGCCCCGGCAAACACGAGGCGGCGCACCAACACCGGCAGCGTGTGGCCAGCCAGTGCGGCGTGCAGCGGCGCATTGCGCAGCGCGTTGGTGGAATTCGCGTCGAGCGGCGCCCCATCGTCGATCAACAACCGTACGGCCTCGTCGCGCCCGAAGAACGCGGCCAGATGCAGCGGCGTCCATCCATCGCTGCTGCGGCGGACCCGCGAGTCATCGTCATTCTCGAGGCAGGCACGCAGCTGAGGCACGTGGCCGAGTGCCGCGGCTTCCCACGCGTCGATCGGCCGACCGGCGCCGAGCAGATCGGCCAGCTCGGGCGCACCGTTGTAGCACGCGTGCAGGACCAGCGATTCGCCACCCGCGGCGCGGGCGGTGACCAGCGACGGATCTTTTGAGATCAGGTCGGCGATCGTGTCGCGGTCCTTCGAGCGGATCGCCGTCAGCAGGGCATCGGGGGCGGTTCGAACCATTCGGGCGGTCTCGGCCTTTGATGAAGAGCGTGTGGCTCCGGGCGTGCAATCACTGTCTCAAATTGATCACGAGACGCTCGATTGGCTATCGGGCCCCCCGGCGGATGCGTTAACCTCGCTCCATGCGTATTCGATCGTCATCCGTATTGCGATTGGTGCTCCCCTCGCTGCTCGTGGCGTGCACCCCCGCGCGGGCACCTCGCCCGGTGCCCACCGTCCGTGCGCCCGTGCTTCCTGCGGCAGACCCGCTCGTGATCGCGCATCGCGGCGCGAGTGGGCACCGCCCTGAGCACACCCTCGAAGGGTACACTCTCGCCGTGCAGATGGGCGCCGACTTCATCGAGCCGGATCTCGTGAGCACCAAGGATGGCGTGCTGGTCGCGCGTCATGAAAACGAGATCGGCGCTACCACCGATGTGGCGTCCAAGTTCGCGTCGCGCAAAACACGCAAAGTGATCGACGGCGATACGATCAGCGGGTGGTTCACTGAAGACTTCACGCTGGCCGAGCTGCGCACCCTCCGCGCCAACGAGCGGCTGTCGTTCCGGTCACACGCCTACGACGGGCAGTTTCTCATTCCGACGTTCGACGAGGTGCTGGCACTGGCCGACTCGCTTGGCCGCACCCGTGGTCGTGCTGTCGGAGTCTATCCCGAAACCAAGCATCCCACCTATCTCCGCGGCATCGGGCTCCCCATCGAGGAGCCGATGCTGCGCTCGCTGCGCGCTCGCGGCCTCGATCGTGCCGATGCCCCGGTGTTCATTCAAAGCTTCGAAAGCGGCAATCTGCGCGCGCTCTCGAAGCAGACGCGCATCCGCCTGATCCAGCTCGTGTCGACGGCGCCGCAGGTCACACCGGCTGCACTTCGCGACATGGCGACGTACGCCTACGGTGTCGGCGCCAATACGCGCCAGATCGTCGGTGGGGATTCATCGGCCGTTCCCACCACCCTCATTGCCGATGCGCACGCGGCCGGACTGCGTGTGCACGCGTGGACGCTCCGTCCCGAACCGGTGTTCTTGGCCAAGCGCTATGGCGGCGATCCGATCGCCGAGGTGCAGGAGATGCTCCGGCTCGGCGTCGACGGTCTCTTTGGTGATTATCCCGATCAGGTGGTGCGCGGACTGCGCCGATAGGGGCTGCACGGGGTCGCATGCACCGCGCTACGTCGTAGATTCGCTCGGACATGTCAGAGAATCCTGCGAGCAGCCGGCTGGAGAAAGATCTTCCTCTCCGCGATGATATCCGCCTGTTGGGGCGCGTCCTGGGTGACACGCTGCGTGAGCAGGAAGGGGACGCGCTCTTTCAGTTGGTCGAGTCGGTTCGGCAGACGGCGGTCCGTTTTGCCCGCGAGGGGCGCCTGGATGATCGGGCCGAGCTGCACCGACTCCTCGACGGCCTTCCGCATGGCGACGTGCATCGTGTCGTTCGCGCCTTCGCCCACTTTCTGCAGCTCGCCAATATCGCCGAAGACGCCCACCGGGCGCGCCGTCGCCGGGCGCACGCGATCGACGGGTCGTCGCCGCAGGAAGGGAGTCTGGCGTTCTCGCTCGACGAGGTGCTGCGCCGCGAGCCGGACACGGCCGCGAAGCTCGAGGCGTTCTTCGCGACCGCGCTGGTGTCGCCCGTTCTGACGGCGCACCCCACCGAAGTACAACGGCACAGCACGCAGCGGGCGCTGCAGCAGATCGCCGCGCTGCTCGAACGCCGTGACCGGCAGTCGCTCACCCCCGAAGAGCAGCACGACGCCGATGACACGCTCGCGCAGGTGGTGCTCAGGCTCTGGCACACACGCATGGTGCGCGGTGAACGGCTGCGCGTGACCGACGAAGTGCGCAACGGTGTGGATTACTTTCGCACCACGTTCCTCACGGAAATCCCGCGTCTGCACAGTGAGACGGAGGCGCTGTTGCGCGCGCGGTGGCCCGACCGCCCATGGACACTGCCCTGTTTTTTGCGGGTGGGGAGCTGGATCGGCGGCGATCGGGACGGCAATCCGTTCGTCACCGCCGACACACTGCGCGACGCGATGCAGCTGCAGGCGGCGGCTGCGCTCGAGTTCTACCTCGAGGAAGTGCACGCCCTCGGTGATGAGCTGCCGCTGTCGACGCTGCTGGTGCCGGTCACGGCCGAACTCTCGGCGCTCTCCGACCGATCGGGCGATACCTCACCACACCGCCTCGATGAGCCATATCGCCGCTCGCTCATCGGCATCTCGGCGCGTCTGGCCGCGACGGCACACGCGCTCGGTGTGCCGGCGCCCGTGCGACCCATTCCCAATGCCGATGCGCCGTACGCGACCAGTGCCGAGCTCGTGGCCGAGCTGGCCGTGATTCGCGACTCGTTGCAGCAGCACGGTGGCGCGCGGCTCGTGGCCGGCCGGTTGCACCGGCTCCTGCGCGCGGTGGAACTGTTCGGTTTTCATCTGGCGCCGATTGACTTGCGACAAAATGCCGACGTGCATGCGCGGGTCATCGCCGAACTGCTCGCGTGCGCCGGCGTGTGTGACGACTATGCCGCGCTGGGCGAGGCTGATCGCGTGACGATGCTGGTGGCCGAGCTCACCGGACCGCGCCCGCTGTATTCCCCGCACCTGTCGTACTCCGACGAGGTGGCGGGTGAATTGGCGATCGCGTTCGCGGCGCACATGCTGCGCGAGCGGTTCGGTGCCGCGGCGCTACCGCACTGCATCATCTCGAAGTGCGACGGGGTCTCCGATCTGCTCGAAGTGGCGGTCATTTTGAAGGAGGCCGGTCTGGTTCATGGCGGCCTCTCGCCTCGCGCCGACATGCAGGTCATTCCGCTATTCGAGACCATCGACGATTTGCGGCGCGCGGGAGCGACGATGGACGCGCTGTTCTCGCTCCCGGTGTACCGTGCGCTCGTGGCCTCGCAGGGTGACGTCCAGGAAGTGATGCTCGGCTACTCCGACAGCAACAAAGACGGCGGCTTCCTCACCTCCGGGTGGGAGTTGTATCAGGCTGAGGTGGCGCTGACGCGGGTGTTCGCGTCCCACGGCGTGCGTCTACGCTTGTTCCACGGACGTGGCGGCTCGGTGGGACGCGGGGGCGGGCCGAGCTATCAGGCGATTCTCGCGCAGCCGGCGGGGGCGGTGAACGGGCAGATCCGCATCACCGAACAGGGTGAAGTGATTGCGTCCAAGTATGCCACGCCCGACGTGGGACGGCGGAATCTCGAACTGCTGGTGGCGGCCACGCTCGAGGCGTCGTTGAGCGATCAGGGACCGCGATACGGAGAAGACGACCGCGTGGTGGCGAATTTTCACCCGGTCATGGACCGCCTGTCGGCGCTCGCGTTTGCCGCGTACCGGGCGCTGGTGTACGAGACCCCCGGCTTCGTGCAGTACTTCCGCGAATCGACGCCGCTGGCGGAGATCGCGACGCTGAACATCGGCAGTCGGCCTGCCGCGCGCCGGTCCAGCGATCGCATCGAAGATCTGCGCGCGATTCCGTGGGTGTTCGCGTGGGCACAGTGCCGGCTGATGTTGCCGGGATGGTATGGCGTGGGGACGGCGCTACAGCAGTTTTTGGTGGAGACGCCGGATGGCCTACCGGTGCTGCAGCGGATGGCGCGGGAGTGGCCGGTGTTCCGCACGCTGCTCTCAAACATCGACATGGTGCTCGCCAAGTCGGATCTCGGCGTGGCGTCACGATATGCCGAGCTGGTGCAGGACACCGCGCTGCGCCAACGGATCTTCGGTACGCTGTCCGCCGAATGGCATCGCACGCGCGAGGCGTTGCTGCAGATCACGGGCACGACGGAACTGCTGGCCGATAATCCGCTGCTCCGGCGGTCGATTGCCAATCGCTTTCCATACATGGACCCGCTCAACCACCTGCAGATCGAGCTGCTGCGCCGGTATCGCGAGGCGCCGGGGGAGCACGCCGGCCCGGAAGACGATGGGCTGCGTCGCGGCATTCACATCACGATCAACGGCATTGCCGCCGGATTGCGAAACAGCGGATGACGGCAATGCCGTCATCCGCTGTGCGCGGGCCCCGCGACGCGTGGTGCCGCGTCAGTCCATCGCGAATTCGCGGGCGAAGGCCACGTTGAACGAGAAGGTCTTCGCGCGGCTGCGTGTTTCCATCATGTTGGCCACGCGCTCGAGGCGCTCGGTGATCGCCATGATCTTTTCCTGCGCTTTGCGTCCCGCTTCGTTCAGCCCTTCGAGCTTGTCGATGGACCAGAACTTGATGAGGTCTTCGACGATCTTGATGTAATCGCGCGGGCCGTAGATGCCGGCGCGACGGATCACGTCGGCCATCTCGCGGAAGTGCGGCATGCTGATGCCGGGCATATCGATGCTGGGCATGATCAGCGCCGCCGATTCCAGCGCGCGGTTGGGATCACGCGCCAGCACGCGGAGGAAGATCTCGCGATAGAACACATAGTGCCGCGCCTCTTCCTTGGCCACGTTCTGCAGCACGGTGCCGATGAGTGGCTCGTACTGCCCCGCCAACTTACCGGTGTTGGCGTGGCTGACCTGCGTGGCCTTTTCCTGCAGCGACGTGTACACGAACACGCGGTACGGATCCTTGTCCCACGTGGGCTCGAAGCCCGCCTTGAGATACTCGAACTGCATGCGCTCGAGTACCGGGTTGTCGAGGATCTTGCTGTCGTGCGCGTAGTCGTGCAGCACGGCGCCGTGCCGGTCTTCCTCGGCCGTCCACAGGTTGGTCCACTTCGCCCAGAACGTGTCGCCGCCCAGATAGGTGGCCAGCAGCCGGTGGAAATGGGGGAGGCCTTCCTCGGTGAGGGTGTTCAGCGCCAAGGCGACACGGGCCGGCATGCTGATGCCCTTCGCACATTCCCGCAGCTGTTTCACGAACGCATCGGGGTCGGTGTCCGGCTCGGGCGCCAGCAGTTCCGAGGGGAACCACAAAATGCGCTTGGCTTCATGCGAGACCGTGAGGTCTGCGACGTCCTGTTCGAGGTCGGCGAGGACCTCGACTTTGGCGATGGTTTCGTTGTCGGGAATGTACATGATCGGAAAGGTACCATCCCGCACAGCAGAACAGAATAACGAGCCGCCCCCCCGGTCATCCACGTTACATTCCATGGCATGACGCCCCCTTCCAAAGGCAAGCCCAAGTACGATACCAAGCGCGCGTGGGCCGAGGCCCGGGCGCTGATCTGGGAACACCGCACCTCCGTGGCCGTCGGATTGGTGCTCATGCTCATCAGCCGCGCCGCCGGATTCGTGCTGCCGTACTCCACCAAGTACGTGCTCGACGATGTGCTGCCGAACCGCGACATCCGGATGCTCGGCTTCATCGCACTGGCCGGCCTGGCCGCGACTGTCGTGCAGTCGATCACGGGCTACGCGCTTTCGCAGGTCGTGAGCGTGGCGGCGCAGCAGGCCATTGCACGGCTCCGGGAAGAGGTGCAGGGGCACCTGATTCGCCTGCCGGTCAAATACTTCGACAGCACGAAGAGCGGCGTGCTGGTGTCGCGCGTGATGAACGACCCGGAAGGCATCCGGAATCTGATTGGCACCGGGTTGATCCAGCTTACGGGCGGCATCGTGAGTGCCATCGCTGCCCTTGGTGTGCTCTTCTATCTCAACTGGCGACTCACCGCCGCGACCATCGTGTTTCTGGCGGTGTTCGGCGTGGTGATGTCGATCGCCTTCAAGCGCCTGCGGCCGATCTTCCGCGAGCGGAGCGTCATTACCGCAGAAGTGACGGGGCGGTTGACCGAGACGCTGGGCGGCATCAGGCTGATCAAGGTGTACACGGCCGAAGAGCGCGAGAAAGAGGTGTTCGGCAAGGGTGTGCAGAAGCTGTTCGAGAACATCGCCAAGACGATTACCGGCACATCGCTTACCGGTACGTTGGGATTGGCCGTGGTGGGCGTGATCGGCTTGATCGCGATGTACGTGGGTGGTCGCGACGTGATCAACGGGCAGATGACGGTGGGCAGTCTGATCACCTTCGTGTTTTTCGTCGTCCTCGTCACCGCGCCGCTCATTCAGATCGCCAGCATCGGCACGCAGATCACCGAGGCCTTTGCCGGACTCGATCGCATTCGCGAGTTACGCGACATGCCCACGGAAGACCAGGAAGACGCGAGCAAGGCGTCGGTGCCGTCGGTCGTGGGACGCGTGGAGTTTGACCACGTGTCGTTCGAGTACGAAGCCGGGAACCTGGTGCTCAAGGACGTGTCCTTTACCGCGCCGGCCGGCACCACCACCGCCCTCGTGGGTTCGAGCGGCAGTGGCAAGAGCACCATGATTTCGCTGATCATGGCCTTTGCCCAGCCGCAGCAGGGGCAGATCAAGGTGGACGGGACGCCGGTGTCCGATCTCAAGCTCCGCGAGTATCGCCGTCATTTGGGCGTCGTTATGCAGGACAACTTCCTGTTTGATGGCACCGTGATGGAGAACATCGCCTTCACGAAGCCTGGGGCCACGAAGGACGAGGTCATGGCCGTGGCGCAGATCGCCAACGCGCATGAGTTCATTCAGGGCTTTCCGCAGCAGTATGACACGATCGTTGGCGAACGTGGCGTGAAGCTGTCGGGTGGTCAGCGTCAGCGTGTGGCGATCGCCCGTGCCATCCTGGCCGATCCGCGCGTGCTCATTCTGGACGAAGCCACCTCGTCGCTCGATTCCGAGAGCGAGCACCTCATTCAGGAGGGCCTCCGCCGCCTGCGCGCCGGCCGCACCACCTTCGTGATTGCGCACCGGTTGAGCACCATCACCAGCGCCGATCAGATCCTCGTGCTCGAGCACGGTCAGATCATCGAACGCGGCACGCACCAGGAGCTGCTCGCTATTGGCGGACGCTACCGTGACTTGTACAACCGGCAGTATCAGCTGGAGCAGGACCAGTTCATCAATCCGGGTGAAGAGATCGCGGCCACGGGGTGAGAAGCCTTATTTGGTCAGGGGGTTAGGTTTCCACTGTCCCTGTCCGTTCTCCCAGACCAAGCCTACGTGACCGCTACGCCGTCGTTTTCGTCGCTGCAACTGCATCCGAGCCTCCAG
>JBBARJ010000016.1:0-22536 GCA_040399825.1 Gemmatimonas sp. | reverse complement strand
GAGATCTGACCGTTGTAGGCCATGAACTTCGCCTTGGCGATCGTGGGGATGGCCATCGTACCGGCAACGGCCATCGCCCAGAGCTGCTTCCATCGCATTCGTGTTCCTCGTCTCAGTTGATGCGTACGCTCATCCCCGGCCAGTCGGGTCGAAACCCGGCCACCGAACCCATCTACAAGTTGCACGCTCGTCCCGCTCGCTGCAATCGACGCACAGCGAACACGTGAGCGGAGCCAGCGAACTCAAGCATAAGGGATACGTCGGCGGATGGCGAGTTCGGCCACCAGGCGCTCCGCGGTGGCGCCGTCGCTCTCGGCGACCGTCAGTGATTCATCGGACGACTTGTCCGGCATTCGACGACTGTTGGCCAGTGTGGAATGGCGCACATATGACGACCTGCCGGGCGCACGAATGCGGCGACGCATGCAGGGCAGACCGCAGGGATCACCGTTCACCACCGACCCGTTCAACGAGGAGCGCCTGATGCTCGCCACGCCGCGGCACGATTCGTCCCGTTCGCTCATAGACATCACGGTCGGCGAGCGCGTTGCCGTCGGGGCGGTCTTGTTTGACATTGTCCGAAATCATTGTTCGTCCGTGGGCATACAGCCGGGAGTCGTCATGCGCTGTCAATGCTGCACCAGCCGCAGCGTGCTATTGCAACGCGAAGACGGCATGCAGATCGAAATCGATCGCGTGTTCGCGGCCTTTGTCGAAGTACATCCATTGCATTGAGCCGAGTTCCGGTCGAAACGTGATCGGGTGCTCGTGGTCAAGGGGATTCGGCCGTAAGGCCACGGCGTATCCGTGTGGGTTCCGTCTGATCCGCGGTCTCCGTGCTGTAGCAGTTTTCGATCGATCGATGTCACCACCGGTGGTGACATCGTAGGATCGAAAACAGCGGGAACACCGATACCGCGGATCACACGGAACCCACACGAATAAGCGCTACCGGCGCGCCGGCACCAGCACGGCGCGTTCTTCTGGCGACACCCGCACCACGCGCAGGGACTGCATCGAAGCGTTGGGCTGGCCCGGGAGTTCGAGGACGATGCGGTAGTCGCCCGTTTCCACGAACGACGGGCGACCGCCACCGAAGCCACCACCGCCGCCGAAGCCACCCGCTCCACCGGCAGCCGGCGCCCGATTCTGCGCGGCGATCAGGGCCTTGGCCTGATTCTCCGGCGTGCCCGTGCTGTCGGCGGCACCACGCGCTTCCGCCGGACGAGCATTGAAGCCGGCCGGGAAACCCGGATCGCTGATGGTGCCGCTCGGCTGCGGCGCGCCACCGAATCCACCGCCGAATCCACCACGGCCGCCGGTGTTCGGTCCCTGCATCTGCGCACCGGTGGCCTGCAGATTCCAGGTCACCGTGTTCAACCCGGCGGTGTTGGTACCGAGCAGTCGTGCAATCGTGTCGCCGGCTGCGTTGAGCACGGTGATGCGCGGGGCGCCACCGGTGACCGGGGCGGCGAGTCGATACGTGATGGCCGCGCCGGCCGGCACGCGGTCCCCGCGCCACATGCGCTGCGCCCGCGGCTCCGATCCCGGCGGACGCTCGCCGTACTGCAGCGCCACGGTGGGCTTGAAGAGCACCGCCGACGCCGAGAGCGCCGCGGTCGTGAACTGCTGCAGCGCCGACACATCGAGGATCTGCACACCACGACCGTGCGTACCGGCAATCAGCTCACGATCGCGGGGATGCACCTGCAGATCGTACACCGGCACCGTGGGAAGATTGTTGTCGAGCATGAACCACGTCGTCCCCTTGTCGAGCGACGCGTACACGCCGAGCTCCGTGCCCGCGTACAGCAGCGAGGCGTTGAACGGATCCTCGCGCACCACGTACACCGTGTTCGGGCGACCGACCGTGAGGCCGGCCGAGATCGCGCGGAACGTCTTGCCGAAATCGGTCGACACGAACAGATACGGCGCAAAATCGTTGTCGCGATGATTGTCGAACGCCACGTATACGGTGGCGGAATCCGACGGACTCGCTTCGATCTTGCTCACGTGGGTGAACGGTGGTACGCCGGCAAAGCGCGCGCTCAGGTCCTCCCACGTGCCACCGTCGTTCTTCGTGAGCCACACCTTGCCGTCGTTGGTGCCCACGTACAACACGCCGGCCTTGAACGGCGACTCGGCAATCGTCACGATGGTCGCGTTCTCTTCAGCGCCGGTCGCGTCGCGGGTAATGCCACCGGTGGCGTCCACCGCCGGGTTGCCGTCGATGTCGAAGCCGGTGGTGATGCGGATACGTGCTTCATCGCGCGACGACAGGTCGGGCGAAATCGCGTAGGGCTCCTCGCCCTTCTTCACCGACTTGAACAGCTTTTCGGCACCGGAATAGAGCACGTTCGCGTCGTGACGCGACAGGATGAACGGCGTGTTCCAGTTCCATCGCGTCGCCACGTTGGGATCGGCGAGTTCCTTCTTCATCTGCACGCGGATATCGGCGATGCTCTTGGTCTGCTCCGGCGTGAGCGGCGTGGTACCGGTGCCGCGGATGCGCGCGATCTGTTGTCCGAACTGCGTACGTGTAACGGTGCGGGCCTTCACGCTCACCACTTCACCCGTGGCTACGTTGCGGCGCGCGATGTTACCACCCTGCGACTCGTAGTACACGTAGTCGGGATTGAACGGGTCCTGGGCTGTCTGCAGTCCGTCAGCGGCGAAGATCGCGAACCAGTCGGTCATCTGCAGCGGTGCGCCGGCGCGACGACTTAACCCGCATGAGCTGCCGTTGTCCTGCAAGCCGCCGCACACGCGGTACGGCACCTGAAAGTCGTAACTGATACCGTAGAACTGGCCCATCGCCATGTTATTCACGGCGTCGTACGTGCCACCCTTGTCCCACGTCTGAAAGATGCCCGCGTCACCACCGACAATGAAATGCTCGGGGTCGTTGGGGTCGATCCACATGCCGTGATAGTCTTCGTGAATCCCCACCATGCCCGCGCGCCACGAGCGCCCGCCGTCATCAGAGAACGCGAAGTCAACGGCCATGCGGTACACGCGATCTGGGTTCTTCGGATCGACGCGAATTTGCGAAAAGTAGAACGGACGGTTGTTGATCGTACTCATCCACGTCCACGTGGCACCACCGTTCGACGACCGGTACAACCCACTGAGCAAACGCTGCGGCTTGGCACCGCGCACGCTATCCGCTTCGACCATGGCGTACACCATGTCGGGATTGCTCGGTGCGATCGCGAGATTGATACGGCCCTTCATGGTGGCCGGGAACCCGCCGCCGGTGATCTCCTTCCACGTGCTGCCGCCGTCGGTGGACTTCCAGAGCGCTGAGCCGGGGCCGCCGCTCTTGAGGAAATGCGCCTTGCGAATGCGCTCCCAGCTCGTGGCATACAGCACGTTCGGATCGCGCGGATTCATCGCGAGATCCACGAAGCCGGCCTTGTCGCTGATGAACTTGGAAAGCGTCCAGGTTTTGCCGCCGTCGACCGTCTTGTACAAGCCGCGCTCAGGGTTGGTGGCCCACAGAGCGCCCAGCGCGGCAACGTACACGATGTCGGGGTTGGTCGGATGCACGAGGATGCGCCCGATATGCTGCGTTTTCTCGAGCCCCATGCTCTGCCACGTCACACCGCCATCGAGCGACTTGTAGATGCCGTAGCCCGGTGCGACGGAGTTGCGTGAATCCTCTTCGCCCGTGCCGGCCCAGATGATGTTCGGATTGCTCGGTGCAATCGCGAGATCACCCATCGACGCGATCGGGCCCTTCTCCCAGAGCGGCACGAACGACGTGCCGGCATTGACCGTCTTCCAGATGCCACCAGTGGCGCCGGCCACATAGAACGTTTTGGGCGCGCTGGGATGCGCTTCGACATCGGTGATGCGTCCGGCCATGTTGACGGGGCCAATGGAACGCCAACGCAAGCCGTTCAGTGTGATCGCATCGGGCGTTTGCGCGCCCGCGACGGCCGAGAGCAGCAGTGCCGGTGCGGCAAGACGAAACAGAGAACGCATGACCGTGACGGTAGAGTGGAGAGGGATTCGCGGGCTCATCGCATGCCCGCTTTCTGGAGCGCGTTCACGCCGCCGACCACGGGAATGCGGAACGACGACTTCGCGAGATCGAGCGTGAGCTCGGCCCCGGCTTTCGGCCACAGCGTGAATTCGCGGTCGCTGGACATGATCATGACCGCGAGCTGCTTGCCGGCGGGAATGAATTCATCGGTGGGTTCAAGATCGAAGGTGACCTCGCGATACTCGCCAGCTTTGAGCGGCTTCCCGCGATTCTTCGACGTGTAGTCGCCGCCTTTCTTGAGCGCCTTCGCGTTCTGCAGGTCGGCCCAGCCATGCGACACGTTGCCCTTGTAGCTCTGCGAGCCCGCGCGCGCCGAGTCGTAGGGAAGCATCACCAGCCACACGCTGAGATTGGCCGCCTTCACACTGGCGGCCATGCGGAGCGTCACGCGCGGCGTGCCCGAAATGTGGACTGTATCGGTGAACACGGGCGAGGCATACAGCAGGCGATGGGTCGACGTGGGCGCACTCGCCAGCGCGCTGCCGCTGAAGGCCACGTCGTCCGTGAGCGACTCCGACCCGGCGGCGGCCGGCGCGTACGCCAGCGACGCGATGCCGCGTCCACCGGCGGTGGGATGCAGCGTGACGGGCACCGACCCCGGCACGGGGAAGGCGGCGAACGGCGTAGGGAGCGCGGTCGCCCGCAGGCGCGGGTTGGGCGCGGGCGCACCTGCCGCAGCCGCCGGCGCGACGGCCGCCATCGGTGCCTGCGCACTGGCGTCCTGCACGATGTACGCCGACTGATCGCCGGGCACGCCGTTGTTCACACCGTACAGGTAGTGGCTGAACCAGCGGTTCAGCATGTCGGCCGGCGGATTGCCGCCATGACCACCCTGATGCAGATACAGCCCCACCGGCAGTCCGCGCGCCTTCATCTCGTCGTAAATGCGCACGCTGTGCGCGGGCGTCACGTTGTAGTCGTTCAATCCATGCGCGAGCAGCACGGCGGCCTTGATGTTCTTTACGTGCGGCAACAAGTCGCGCTTCTTCCAGAAGGCGTTGAAGTCACCGGTGGCGCGATCCTGCCCTTTCGGACCGGCGAACACATTGGTCTTCCAGAGCACGTCACACTTCGCGCGGGTAGCGGGATCGCCGCTGGCGACGAAGTCGTACAGCACATCCACGTCTTCACCCAGATAGCCGCCAGGTGAACGCACGAGGCCATTTGAACGGTAGTACAGGTAGTACGACGTGTTCGGCGACACGGGCACCACGACTTCGAGCCCCTTCACGCCGGAAGTGGCGGCAGCTAACGGCAACGTGCCTTCGTACGACGTGCCGATCATGCCCACCTTGCCGGTGGACCAGCCGGTGGCGCGGACTTCCTCACCTCCGGTGGGACTGGTGAAGCCCTTGGCCCGGCCATTGAGCCAATCGACCACGAACTTCATCGGCGCACGTTCGGGGTAATCGCCCACGGTGGCACAGCCCTGCGACAACCCGGTGCCCGGCGCTTCGGAGTGCACCACCGCGAAGCCGCGCGGGACCCACTCGTTCACGAGCGCGTTCGAAATGCGTCGACGATTGGGCTGATGCACCGGCGCCGCCATCGCCCGGCGCGTGGGGGGCTGATCGCCGAGTTCCTGCACCACGTTCCAGTTGGAATCGTCGCGTGAGGTGCCGGCAAAGTACGGGCTCGCGCCATAAAGAATGGGCACCTTCAATCCACCGCCCTCGGTCTGCGCCGGGCGGGTGACATCGACATGCACGCGATCCTTTCGGCCGTCGCGGTCGCTGTCGAAATCGGTCTCGACCCACAGGTCGTGTCGAATCCATGCCGTGGAGTCACGCCACGCCGGAACCACCTGGGCCATGCCATTCGCAAACACGGGAGCGGCGGCGGTGGTGGTGACCGGCGACGAGGTGGCCGTCGGCTGGGCGATGGCGGTTCGGGCAGCGAGCACGGCGGCCATGGCCGCTGGCGCACGCAGGCTGGCGAGAACGGAACGACGGGTCATAACGCGATGTCTGGAATGGAGGCGACGCGGACCTGCAGGGGAAAAGGGCGGCAGAGAACGCCAATGCGCAATGTGCGGTCCGAATGGCCCCGGGGGGAGTAGTGGCGGTGTCAGCCGTCGCCGTCGCGCACACGCTCGTTGCGCAGCGCGCTGCCGCGGTCGGTCACGACGCCTGTAACCTGCGTCGTCCGGATCTCCGACTGCGAACTGTTGGTAATGACCGCGTTCGGCAGCCCCATCATGAAGCACGAGGAGACTCACCGTGGCCGGCCCGAAGAGGCGGTGGAGTAGTTGCAAACGCGCGCCCAGCACGCCGACGGCGCGCAACACAGCGGCTTCGACCAACACCTCGCGAGCGTCGCCGAACCGAGGCAGGGTACTACCTAGTCGTTCGCCCGCGGCAACAGCTGTCACACATTGACGGTGATGCCTGAATTCGACGGGGCAATGCTAAATGAATCGCGGGTGCCGGCCGAAGCTCAAAACGTGTGCGATGCGTCACCGACGATGGTGCCGAGGAATTGTCTACCGGCTCACCGCCGACTTGCGACGCGATCCCGATGCCCCACTCTGATTCTCCCACGCCGGCCGTGCGGAGCAATGCCCCTGACTCAGCGCGTACACTGGCCATCGTGGCCTGTCTCTTGCTCGGCATCGCCGCCGTGAGTGTGCGCGCCGTCGTGGTCGACGACACCACGAGCCCCCAGCCTCCCCTGCGCACCCGTGCGTCGGAGTCACCTCGCGCTGGCATGACCGTCGACCGCGTGGCGGAAAATGCGCCGACGCCCAGCATCGTCGTCGCCCCAGTCGAGGCCGCAGAACGGGTTGCCTCGCGGCCAGCGCTCATGGCATCACCGACATCACCGAATACCGCAGTAAATGCCGCCGCGAATGCCGCGCCGGGCGTGATCGCACGGCCAACGGGGTTGACGGTCGCCGGAGCGACGCGAGCGGCCGGTACACCGGCGAGTACTCCGGCGCCGCCTGAATTCCAACGTGCCCCGCTCGACTGGCGCACATTGGTATCGCATCCCGGCGTGACATTCGGCTTCGAGGAGATCACCGACGCCTCGACCGGCTCGTCGGCATTCACAGGCGCGCGCTCACTGCGCACCCATAGCAATATCGAACTCACGCTCGACATGGACTCGTTGGTGGGCTGGCGCGGCCTCACGATCTATGCGCAGCACAAGACCAAGACGGGACGCAATGGATCTGGTGAGGCCGC
Organism: Gemmatimonas sp.; assembly: GCA_040399825.1. Classification (GTDB taxonomy): domain Bacteria; phylum Gemmatimonadota; class Gemmatimonadetes; order Gemmatimonadales; family Gemmatimonadaceae; genus Gemmatimonas. The sequence goes on along the minus strand of JBBARJ010000016.1, from coordinate 15,303 downwards.
CTTCGTGCAGAACTTCTCCAATATCGACGCCGACGACTTTCGCGCGATGGGAGAAGTCTGGGTTGAGCAGCGCGTACTGCGGGATCGTGTGAGTCTCAAGGCCGGTCGCATCGATTTCAATAGCGTCTTTGCCGGTACGGACAATGGCGCCGCGTTCCTGAACGCCTCGATGGGCTTCTCGCCGAGCATCGTCGCCGCCCCCACGTTTCCGTTGCCGACGTGGGGTGTGGAGGCGACGGTGAGCCCGTGGTCACTCTTCAACGTCGGCGTCGGGGTGTTAGACGGACTCGACGGCGCACCGGCTCAGGTTGGCAGACGCTCCCGCTTTCAGATCGTGCAGGCGAATCAGCAGTGGTCGCTCGGTCAATCGCAGCTGGCGGGCCGCGTTGGCGTGGGCGGATGGCGACACACCGGCCTGTTCTCCGCGCGCGACGCCGGACCCGACACCGATCCCTCGGTGCCCGGCACGAACGGCTGGTATGCCACACTCGACCAGACGATATGGCACGGCCGTTCGCGCAACGGGGACGCCGACGATTACGCGTCGGTCGCCGCTTTCGCCCAGTTCGGCACATCGAGTCCCACCGTGCAAGCGATCCACGCGCATCACGGTGGCGGCCTCACGGTCTCTGGTCTGCTGGCGGCACGGCCGTCCGATCTGGTCGGCATCGGTGTCACCCACGCGTCGTGGGGCACCGGCCACGAGACCATCGGCGAGCTGTTCTATCAGCTCCCCGTGACGTCGCACCTGTCGCTTGTGGCCGATGTGCAGCGCGTACGTCGGCTGGACGGGCCGGGGCTGCGCGCCTACGGCAATGTGGTCACGATGCGCACGGTGCTGTCGTTCTAATGCGCATCCCGATAGGCCGCACGATTCCGCCCTTCCCAGTTCTTGATGTCGTCGAGCGCCGAGCGATCAGTGACGGCATAGCGACGACGGGTGGCGGCGGTGGCGGGATCGCCAGCCGATGCGGCGACGACCGAGGCAATCGGCATGCGCCAATGCTGCCAGCGCGAGAAGAACGTGTCGGTGCCGATCCACTGCTCGGCGCGCCCCGACTTCTTGCCGTTCTCGAGTGGCTGATTGCCGACGGCCGTTTTCGCGAACAGGGGCACGCCGGTGCACCGACCAGCCGCGGCGTCCACGCCCACAATCAGGAAGTCCTGCGTACCGACGACTGAGCGGTCGCCGTCGGGTCCCAGTACGGCATTGGTCTGTGCGCCGCCGAGCGCGCGCAACATGGCCGTGTCCAGCTGGATCACGAGCCCGGGAGTGACGTCTTCGTGCGTAAGTGACATGGCGGATGATGCCCGGCGCGTGCATGGCTGGCAAGGCCGTGAAGGGCGGCGTGGCGCGAATCGCGAACCCGACGGGACGCTAGACCGCACCCCGCGCGCGGGCTCCGAGAAAATCGGTCACCAGCGAGACAATGCGACTTGGCTGCTCGCGATGCGGCACGTGGCCGCAGCCGTCGATGATCTCGAGTTGCGACCGGCCCTGCAGCCCGCGGGCGATACGTCGCGGAAATTCCACCGATCCGAACTCGTCCGCGTCGCCGTGAATCACGAGGGTCGGGCAGCGCACGCGTCTCAGGTACGGGTCGAGCGTCCAGTTGGCGAACGCCGGCGACATCCACGTGTCTGTCCAAGCGTCCAGCACCCACTGCGCTTTCTCCCCATGATATCGCGTGAGCTTGGCGAAATGCGCCGGATTCTCGAACTGCACCGTGGCCGCCCGTATGCCATCGAGCGTGTGCGGTTCGATGAACGATTGCGCCGACTCCGAGACCACGTGCTGACAGTCGTCCGGCATCGCCGCGGCAATCACGAGGGACATGCCGCCCCCCACGCTGTGGCCGAACAGCGAAAAGTCGGAGAAGCCAAGCGCCTCTCGAACCGCCGGGAAGTACCGCTCGGCCTCTTCGTCGAGAAAGCGCATCGACGGCGGATCGTGACGCGCCGACGACTGTCCAAAGCCGAGCCGGTCGTACGCGATCACCGGCCGGTGCACCGCGCGTGCGAGGCGTTCAGGAAACCCGCGCCACAGCTCGACTGAGCCGAGTGAGTCATGCAGCAGCACGACCGGCGACGCGCCGTCGACCAGGAGCGGCGGTGTCCATTTGCGAACGAAGAGACTTCCGCCGGGCACCGGAACGCGGTGCTCTCCTATCGTGATCGGTTCGGCCGCCGTTCCCATTCCATCAAGCTATGCCCGGTGCGCCGGCTTTGCGATACACCGGCATCGCATCGGATTCGTACTGCCGATCCACGTGGGCACTCACGAACGTCGAGGCTGACTGTGCCCGGAGCAGCGCTTCGACCACGGCCGGTGGCACGCCGCGATAGCGATAGATGCGATGACCAAGGTATTTCACGAACAGTTCGGCGGTGGCGCTGTTGTAGCCCACGGAGATGATGTTCGACGGCGTCACGAAGATCTCGAGCACGGAGGGATCGGGAAATCCGTCGCGCGATGCCACCGCGGGTACATGCACCGGTGCGTGTTCACCATCGTCATCGCGCTCGAGCGCCGCCATCAAGAACGCATACGCGTCGTTGATGGCCGTCGCGCGTTCGACGGCGACGGCATGCGTCGCCTGACCGTGATGACGATCCGGATGCCACTGCGCAATCAGCGGTCGGTAGGCGCCGTTCAGCTCGTCGATTGTGCGAACCGTTCGAAGCCCGAGCACCGCGCACTGCGCGGAAAACGCGGCGCCGTTCCGCCACGAAAACGCTCCTGCCAAACACCCTCCGGTCCGCGATGAGATTCAGCTGATGACGCAGACAACATAATGGGAGCAAGACCGGCGCGGCTGGAGCGCCACGTGCCTCGTGGGGCAGCGTTCCGCTCAAGGTGAACAGTACGCAATATTCAGACACGTAGACTACCTCGACACCGTTCAGCCTGACAACTCCAGACTCCACCTCGCCAATGGCGCCGACGCCCATACAGCAGTTGCACGACGCGATGCACCGACGCGACACGGACGCGGTGCGCCGTCTCTTGTCGGAGCACGCGCAGTTTCGTCCGCTCATCAACGCGCCGTTCTTTGCGTACAACGCGCCAGCCATCGTGGCCTATGCCAATGACGCGGCCATGGTGGACGTGCTGCTCGCATTCGGCGCCGACCCGAACGTGCGCAGCACGTGGTGGGCCGGGCCCTTCCATGCGCTGCATGTAGCCACGGGTGCCGCAGCGGCTCGACTACTGGCCGCGGGTGCGATTCCCGACGCCTGCGCCGCCGCCCATCTCGATGATGGCGCCTTGCTCGAAGCGATGATCGCCGCCAACCCCGCGTGCGTCGCAGAGCGGGGTGGTGATGGACAGACCCCGTTGCACTTTGCGCGTTCACGCGACGTGATCGACCTCTTGCTCGGCGCCGGCGCCGACATCGATGCGCGCGACGTGGATCATCGCGCGACGCCGGCCGAGTGGATGCTGGAGCGCTCGCGCGACGCGGGGCGCTACGCGCTGGCGCAGTATCTCGTCGAACGAGGCGCCCACGCCGACATTTTCATGACGGCGGCCCTGGGGCTCACCGATCGCGCCGTCGCGTTGCTTCACGCGCGCCCGGCGCTGTTGGACGAGCAGACGGGTCGCGGTGCGTATGCCGAGATGAAGCCCAGCAGCTTTCACATGTACTTCTGGACCATCGGCGGCAACCGTTCACCGCTGGAAGTCGCCGCACAGTTCGGACACGATGAGACACTGGCGGCGATGCTGCTGTTCGCCATGCCGCTCCAGCGGCTGCGCTTGGCCTGTCGCCGCACGGATGTCGAGGCGGCACGTGCGATCGTGCGTGAGCACCCCGGGTTGGTTGCATCACTCGGTGCGCAGGACCATCGCGCGATCACCGATGCCGCGTGGGACGGTGATGCGCCGGCGGTGGCGTTGATGCTGGAGCTGGGCTTCGACCCGGCGACGCCAGGCCACGACTCCGGCACGGCGCTGCATTGCGCGTCGTGGCAGGGCTCGGCGGCCACGGTGGCCATGCTGCTCAGCACGCCACCGGGGCGTGCCTTGCTCACGGCGCGGGACGCCCATCATCAGGATACGCCACTGGGCTGGTGCCACCACGGGGCCAAGAATGGCCCGCGTGGCGGCGACCACGCCGCGGTGGAAACGCTGCTGCTGACTCCACCCCGATCTTCCGTCTGATCTCGGCGTTTAGCCCCCGAACGTCGGCATGGCCACGTTGCCGATGCACCCCAGGTCCTTCCACCCCGGCGGCGCTGTGGTGTAGTCCGGTGCCCAACGCCGACAGCTCCTCTACCCGAGTGCGTCGGGCAAGCGTGTCTCCCCGCCCGTCACGCCAAGCCGAGCGATGATCGCGGCGGCGCGCGGATAGCGCGCCGTCAGATCATGCACGCGCCCGGCCTCGAAACAGTCCGGCGTGAATCCCGGCGCCATCGTGCATCCGAACAGCGCATGCTGGCCACCGGGGAGCAGGCACCCGGCCTGCCACGTCCCGGCCGGAACCACGTACTGCACCTGCTGACCGGCGAGGGGATCCGTACCCATCAACACGTCGCTGGTGCTGCCGTCCTCGTGCAGCAGATGCAGCACGAACGGATCGCCGGAATAGGCGTGCCACACTTCGTCGCGTGTGAGCCGATGAAAGCGCGACAGGCTGCCCAAGGTCTCGGCATAGCAACCGATCATGGCGGTGCCGGCGGGCGCAGCCGTGGTGTCCCCATCGGTCGAGCGCCACGTCTCGCGATACAGGGTGCCTTCGATCGGCAGTCGCATGAATCGATATTGGCGGAGCAGAGCCATGGTGTCGGCAGGCACGTCCGCTCCCGGAAAGTGCGCAAGCTCCATCACGTCGACGATCGCCGCCAAGTCGATCGGCCCGTAGCAGTGCGGGTACAGCTCACCACCCACGGTGTCCTTCGGTGAGGCCGAGGGCAGCGGTGCCGGTGGCTCGTACACGAGTGGCGCCGTCAGCAGCGTGGGATCGATGACGAGCACCACGAGATCAGGCACACCGGCGAAGTACGCCGCGGCGGTCGGCAACACTTGATGCGCGCGCGACAAATGGATGAACCCCTCGCCATCGAGGCTATCAGCGCGGTAGTGGCCCGTCGCCCGCGCCAGCACCGCGGCCTCACGGTGACAGATATGAAAGACAGCCGAATCGTGTGCGACAGTCATGAGCGGGGACGGCGAGCGAAAGGGAGACCAGCGTCGTGCCGGCGCGGAATCCCAAGTTATCGCTCGCCGTCTTGCCGCGCGATGACGCCGTTACGGCGTGATCTTCTTCGGCGCCTGCTGCTTGATCTTCTCCATGTACTTCTGGAAGAAGAGCTTGTGGATGTCCATCATGTTGATCTCACGACCCTGGATGTACGACTGGATGATGTTGCTCGTCATGTCCAGCGGCGTCCCCGACGTGATCAGGAGCGTGGCTTCCTTGCCCACTTCCAACGAGCCCACCTTGTCGGAAATGCCCATCGACTCGGCGGCGTTGATCGTCACCGCCTTGAGCGCTTCTTCCTCGGGCAGACCGAACGCCACGGCCACACCGGCTTCCCACGGCAGGCGATAGCTGTAAAGGCCACCGCTGCCACCGGCAATCGCGAACTTCACACCAGCCGCGTGCAGCTTGCCCGGCGTAGCGTAGGCGTTGTCGTAGCTCTCGTACTGCCGGTCGGGCGCCGACATCGTGGACGTGAGAATCACCGTGATCTTTTCCGCCTTGAGGCGATCGGCAACGAACAGCGCATCACGCCCGCCGCGAATCACCAGCTTCACGCCCTCGGCCTTGGCCCACGTGATCGCGTCGTTGATCTGCGCCGCGCCTTCAGCGGCCACCACCACGGGGATCGCGCCATCGAGCGCCGGAATCATGGCGGCGTAGCGTGAATCCGTGCGGACGGTCTGATTGGACTTCACAGCGTCGCGATACGCACGGGCCTCGGAGAACCACTCCTTGATCTGCTCCACCTGTTCGGCATAGGTCTTCGGCGGCGGACCGGCCGGACCACCGCGACCGCCGGGACCACCACCGCCGAACCGGCCGCCCGGCCGCGCATTGGGGTCGGGCCACTTCACGTTGAGCGCGGCCGCGCCCTTCATCGACATCTCTTCCCACGTCCAGCCTTCCAGCGACATCGCCGACGACAGTCCCGAGATCACGCCGCCTTCCGGCGTGCTGAAGGCCACCAGCACGCCCGCCGAACGCGTCGTACCGATGTGCCGGCTCTCCGCGTTCACCGCCACTTCGGCGCGCACATTGGGATTGAAGTCGCCCTGTTCGCGGATGTCATTCGACACGTCGACCGAACCGATCTCGGTGAGACCGACCGTGCTGTAGGCGTCGATGAGGCCCGGATAAATGTGCTTGCCGGCCAGGTCCACGATCTTGGCGCCGCGCGGCGCCGCCACCTCGGGTCCGCCGATCGCCGTGATCTTGCCACGATCGAGCACGATCGTGCCGTTAGTGATCGTGCCCTTGGTCACCGTGTGAATCGTGGCGCCGCGCAGCACGACGGGCTGCTCCTGCGGTGCGACCGTCATGCGCTCCTGCGCCGTCGCGGCGCGGGGAGCGAGCAGTCCGGTTACCGCGGTCGCCAGTGCCAGCGTCGCGAGGCGCGCAGTGGTGTTCATGGTTCGCATGGTGTGATTGGTCGAAAGGAATGGACGGATCACTTGCGCGCTCCTTCACCGCCGCGACCACGCGCCGGACCAGCAGCGGGCGTCTCGGTGGCACCGGCCACGATCACGGCCTGAATGAGTTGCGCGCGCTGCTTGGCGACATCCTCGCGGAGCACCTTGTCGTCGTCGAGCGTGAAATACTTTTTGCCGTCCACCCACGTCTGCTCGGCCTTGGTAAACTGGGACAGCGGGTTGCCGTTCCAGATCACGAAGTCGGCGTCCTTGCCGGCTTCGAGCGAGCCCAAGGTCTTGTCGACCGCGATGGCCTTGGCCGCGTTGATCGTGACCGTCGAGAGGGCGTCGATTTCGTTCACGCCTGAGCGGAGCAGCTTGCCCGCTTCCCAGTTCATGCGCGTCGAGATTTCCGCGTCGTCGGAGTGCAGCGACGTGACCACGCCCGCTTCCAGGAGCAAGCGCGCGTTATACGACGTGGCATCGTACGCCTCGAGCTTGAACGCGCCCCAGTCGCTCCACACCACCGCCGCCACACCCGACTTCTTGAGCTCACTGGCGATCTTGTACGCTTCCACGCCGTGCTGCAGCGTCTGGATGCGGAAGCCGAATTCTTCCGCGAGGCGCACCAGCGCGAGGAACTCGTCGGCGCGATAGCCGTGCGACGACACCAGCAGCTTCTGGTTGAGGATGTCGAGCAGTGCTTCCATGCGCAGATCCTTGCGCGGCGGAAGGCCCGTCTTGGTCTTCTCCCAGGCATTCCATTCCTTCTCGTAGTCACGCGCGGCCAGGAAATGGTCGCGAATGATTTCCTGCACGCCCATGCGCGTGTTGGGATAACGCGTCGGGCTGCGCTTCGGGTTTTCGCCGAGCGCGAACTTCACGGTGCGCGGCGCGCCCACGATCTTGTACTCGTCGGGAAGCGAGCCCCACCGGATTTTCACGAACACGTTCTCGCCGCCAATTGGATTGGCCGACCCGTGCTTGATCATCGTGGTGGTGAGGCCGCCGGCGAGCTGACGATAGAACCAGATGTTGTTGTGCGTGAGCACATCGCCCATCTGCACTTCGGGGACGATCGCGAAGCCCGATTCGTTCACATCGCTTACACCCGAGTGCGTATGCGGATCGATCAGTCCCGGCGTGACGTGCTTGCCGGTGGCGTCGATGATCACGGCACCGGCGGGCGCGGCGAGCTTCTGCCCCACCCGCACCACCTTACCGGCCTGTACCAGCAGATCGGCGTTCTCGAGGCGCCCCTGCGGTCCCTGCGTCCACACGGTGGCGTTGCGCACGAGCAGCACGGTGGGCTGTGCCGGCGCCGCCGCGCGGCCGAACTCCATCGACGGCCGGACGAACGGCAGGTCGATCTTCGGCACCTTCACCGCCACCGTACCACGGGCGGGGCCTTCAAAGGCTTCCGTGCGCGCGCCGCGATAGCGGGCGTCGGTCCCGTTCGGGAGCGACAGCCAGCCGAAGAACGTCGTGTCACTCACCGAGCCGGCCAGAAGCAGCGAGCCTTCCTGCCCAAGCGGCTCGCCGGCGAACGTCGCTTCCAGACGACCGGTCTCGGCGATGATCCGCACCGCCGTGAGCGGCACCGGGCGACGACCGGGCATTTCCACCGTGCCACGGATGCGATTGAGCGGCCCTTCGAGACGCAGCGTGACGTTCTTGAACGTGCCGGCATCGTCGGACGTGATCGCCCATGTGCCGCGCGGGTCCACCTGCGGCGGCCGCGTGACACCGTACTGCCGTCCCTGCACCCACACGTCGCGCACGGCCGACTCTTCGGTGAAGAGATCGCCCTCGCTGATCACGAAATTGGCCGCCTTGCCGACGGCGATCGTGCCGTGCGTCTTCTCGATGCCAAGGAACGTGGCGGGCACGGTCGTCAGCGCCGCCAGCGCCTTGTCGGGCGCGAGGCCACGTGCCACGGCGGTGCGGAGATTGGGGAGGAACTGGGTGAGCGAGGAGAGGCCATCGGCGGTGATGGCGAACGGCACGCCGGCGGCGGCCAGCTGCGCCGGGTTGGTGGGCGCGAGGTACCAGTGCCGGAGATCGGCCAGTGACACGTTGGCAGCCGCTTCCGGGCTCGACACGTTCGGCGCGTCGGGGAAGTTCAGCGGCAGCACCACCGGCTGCGGGCGACCCTTCAGCACGTCGAGCAGCCGGTATTCCTGACCGTTGCCGCGAAACCACGGCGTGAGCTTGTAGTCCTGCGCGAGCTTGTAGGCGCGGAGGTATTCCTCCTCGCTCCGGGTCTCGAACATGACCGGCTGCGTGCCCTTCACGGCCTTGCCGAGGGCCGCCAGCGCCTCACTGGTTTCCGGCGGCAGCAGCGAGCGGCCACTGGACTCGTACGTTCCCCAGGCGCGGCCATACCACTCGGCGTCCATCAACGTCTGCTTCATGAGCGCGATGGTGCCCATGGAGGAGTTGGGATACATGCCGCCAAGGGCGAAGGAGCGCTGAAAGCCCACCGCCTGCGCAAGATCGGGGCGCAGCACGCGTTCACGCACGCCGGCGTCGCCGAGGCTGACCACCGAGGCGGTGCCGCGGAAGATGCCCTGACGCGGCACGGCCAGCGCCGTCCCGAAGCCGAGGGAGCGCAGCGCGGTGCGACGCGTGGAGTCGTCCTTGAAATTGGCGGTAGTGCTGAACCACGCGCGCACCTGCGGATTCCAGTGCGTCGGTCCCACGTCGCCACCCTGGGGCGGCGCGTCACCGCCAAGGTCGGCGGAGGCATCGACGAAGCCCGGATAGACCGTGAGGCCCTTGAGGTCCCACACACGGGCGCCAGCGGGCGCCGCCATGCCGGCGCCGACGGCGGTGATGAGCCCGTTGCGGACGACGATCGTGGCGTTGGTCAGGACCTGGCCGGGGGCGGTGACGACGCGGGCGCCCACCAGGGCGTGGTAGCCCGTGCTGTTGTCGCGCAGGCCGGTCACCGGCTCCGTGCGCGAAGACTGCTGGGCCTCGAGCGAGCCGGCAGCGCACGCCGCCAGGCCGAGGAGGAAACGAAACGCTCTCACAGAGGGCTCTGGGTACAGGAGGGGAAGTTCAAACGGAGCAAAAGAAGTATGTGGCCTGTTCGGGCTCGAGTCGAGGACAAGGCCGCTGGTCCGCCCGAGCCGGTTGACATTCCTAAACGTCTTCGGAATTATCCGCTCGACTTTCGGGACGAGCCAACAACCTCTGGCTATCCACCGGCTTTTGCTGAGACATCGACCACGGGTATTCGTGGAAGTGGATGGACCAGAGCACAGCGGGTAAGCAGTCGCCGCTTCTCGGGCCAGCACGTAGTCCGAATCAGTTTTCAAACCCCCCTGCGGAGATACCCGATCTTTCAAAAGGAATGGGAAGTGCTCATCGTCGACGACGATCCGGTTGTTCTCGCCGTCTCGAAGCTCGCCCTGCGCGGCGTCACGGTGTGGGGCTTGCCGCTGAAGCTCCACACCTGTACGAGCATGGCCGAGGCGATTGCGCTGTGCAACACCAAGGCCGACTTCTTGCCCTCGCTGGCGGTCGCGCTCGTTGATGTGGTGATGGAAACGGATAGCGCCGGTCTCGACCTCTGTCGCTACGTGCGCGAGGAGCGAAAAAATGCCTTGACCCAGCTGTTCATCCGCACTGGGCAGCCGGGCATTGCGCCGAAGCGCAGCGTGATCGACCGGTACGACATCAACGGGTACTTCACCAAGGCCGAAGCCACCGAAGACAAGCTCTATTCGATGATCAAGAGCGGCGTGCGCCAGTACTACTGGTCGGCGTTCGTGCTTGGCCACATCCCGATGGTGCGCCATGTCGCGGCCCAGATCGGGTCCCGCCCGGCGATCGCGAACGCCATCCAGCAGCACTACGACGCCGCCTTCCAGGATCGATCGGGCGCCCAAGTCGAATCGTACGCGAACATTCGGATCGCCAGCATTTTCGATGGCGAGGTCGCGGCCCTCGTGGGCTGGGACAAGGCGTCCGCCCTGGCGATGCGCGACCGCTTGAGCGCGTTGCCCGCAGTGCCGTTCGGGCTCGACGGTGACGAGTACGTACTCGACGACGAGCACCGGTTGCTGGTCAAGGTGGCCGCGCGCCCGAATGTCGCCGAGGCCTACATCGTGGCCGAACAGACGTTTCGCGTACCGGCATTTGTGCCGGAAGTCACGTACAACGGGCTTGCCGCGCTCGCATCCATCTGGCGTTTTTCCAAGTAGTCCGGAGGGCCACTCGCCGTCCCCTTGGCGAGTGGCCCTCGCCTCGCTCGCACTGTTCGCCCACCTCAGGAAGCAGCCGTGAAACGGCGGAGTGTCTCGTGAACGAAGTACCCGTGGTGGATGGCGTCGTGCTGGTGCACGGCGGCACCTGCGCCGCCGACATTTGGGACGAAGTGCTGCCGATGCTCTCCTTCCCCGCCGTGGCCGTCGACCTGCCAGGGCGCGGCAGCAACCCGGCCGATCTGGCCACCGTCACGCTCGATGACTGCGTCACCGCCGTGCTGGATGCCGCCGATGCCGCGGGTTTTCAGCACTTCGCGTTGGTGGGCCATTCCATGGGCGGGGTGACGATCACCGAGACGGCATACCGCCATCCCGAGCGCGTACGCAGCGTCATCTACCTCGCCGCGCTGGTGCCCACGACGGAGGTCTCGGCGGCGCGCCTCGTGACGGGCGGCGACATGCCCTCGGGTGTGATGCCGCGCATGCCCGAGGAGATGTCCAAAGCGCTGTTTGCCAATGATCTCACGGACGCCCAGTGGGCATCGGTCGCGGCCCGCCTCGTCGACGACAGCTTCACGATCCTCAACGCGACCGTCAGCGGCCACCCGCTCGACTCCCACCGCGCGTACATCGGACTGGCCCGCGACATTCCCGTGCCGCCCGCACTGGTCGATACGATGGTCGGGGTGCTCGGCCCCGACCTCGACCGGCGCACGCTGGACACGGGGCACATGATCATGAACTCGCAGCCGGCGATGCTGGCGGCGGCGTTGGCGGAGGTGGTGAAGACGAGGCTGTAAGCGACGCGACGCGGCCGGGCCACCGCCGTTGCGGTCGTTGCACACGCGTAGTCGAATCGTGATGAAAAGTGGCCCGCGGTACGGTACTTTCAGGATTACCTAGAAGGATCTGCGAACGGCAGATGCTGAGGTTCTCCGACCCCTTGCCGCTCGTGAATCATCCCCCTCGCGTCGTCATCCTCGGTGCCGGTATCGTCGGCCTCGCGCACGCCATTACCGCGCGCGACGCCGGCTTCGCGGTAACCGTGCTGGAACGTGATGGCCGCGCGCTCGGAGCATCGATTCGCAACTTCGGCACCATCTGGCCGATCGGCTGTGTGCCCGGTGCGGAACGCGAGCAGGCGCTCTTCGGCGTGCAGCGCTGGAAGCAGATGGCACAAGCGGCCGACTTCTGGATCGCGGCACAGGGTTCGCTGAGTCTCGCGTATCGCGAGGAGTCGTGGGCGGTCTTACAGGAGTTCGCCGAGTCCGACCGCGCGGCGTCGGATGCACCGACGCTGCTCTCGGCCAGCGAAACGGCGCGACGATACCCGACGACCAACCCACGCCGCTTGCACGGAGCGCTGCACAGTTCCACCGAATGCGTAGTGCACCCGCCGTCGGCGATCACCGCACTCACCCGGTATGCACAGGAACGCGGCGTGGCCCTGCACTTCGGCGTACCAGTCACTCAGGTGCACGACGACGCCGTCACGACCAGCGATGGACGACAGTTTGGTTTCGACCAACTCCTGATTGCCGCCGGCGAGGAAACGCGGCTCCTCTTCCCCGACGCCATCGCCGGGGCACAACTGCAGCGCTGTCGCCTGCAGATGATGCGGACCGCGCCACAGCCACCACAGAGCGCACTGGGCGCGATCGTGGTGAGTGACCTGACGCTCTGCCACTATCCGGCCTTCCAGTCGTGCCCGAGTCTCCCCGCGCTGCGCGATCGCCTTGATTCAGAGATGCCGCGACAGCGCGCGCTCGGGGTCCACGTCATCGCTGCGCAGCATTTCGACGGCTCGCTCACCATTGGCGACTCGCACGAGTACGCGGATGATTTCTCGCCCGAAAGCTCCACGGAAGTGGACGATCTTATTCTCTCCACGCTGCAGTCGTTCGTGCAACTCCACAACCCACGCATCGTCTCGCGCTGGCAGGGTGTGTATCTGAAGAGCCGGATCGGGCAATCCCAGGTGGTACTGCATCCGCGCGAGCGTGTCACCTTGGTGACCGCGATGGGCGGGCTCGGGATGACCTTGAGCTGGGGACTCGCCCAGCGCACCCTCGACGCGTGGACGGCATGACCATCGGACTCGTGATCTTCGACTGGGCCGGTACGCTGGTGGACTTCGGCTGCCGCGCGCCACTCCACGCCTTCCTCGCGGCGTTCGCACACGCTGGGCTCCCGATCAGCGAGGAGCTCGCGCGACGTCCGATGGGCTCTCACAAATACGATCACGTCCGCGAACTGGTGCAGGATCCCGACGTCACCGCTCGCGTGCGCCGCGAGCTGCAAAGGGAACCCGACGGTGCCCTGATCGATGCCATCTATCAAGACTTCTCCGACCGATTGCCAGCGCTGTTGCCGCTCCATGCCGATCCGATTCCCGGCGCGGTCGACACACTGCAATGGCTTCGCGCGCGCGGGATCCGCGTGGGAAGCACCACGGGGTACACGCGCGCGATGATGGATACGCTCGAGCCCTTGGCGCGTGAGGCCGGAATCGATCCAGACATGGTCATCTGCGCCGACCAAGTGTCGCAGGGGCGACCGGCGCCGTGGGCGTGTTTCCGTATCGCCGAGCAGTTCGGCATCTATCCGCTCACGCGAGCCGTGAAAGTGGGCGACACGCCGGCGGACATGGCGGAAGGTCGTAACGCGGGCATGCACTGTGTGGGACTCAGCGAATCCGGCAATGAAGTGGGGTTGAGCCTTGAGGCGTTGCGTGCGCTCGCCCCGAGCGAACGCGCAGAGCGCGTGTCGGCGGCAGCGACGCGACTGCGCGATGCCGGCGCACATGAAGTGCTGCGAAGCGTCGCCGACCTTCCCGCCTGGATCGACGCACAACGGTGAAGGCACACGCCGCGATCTTCGAGCAACCCGGCGCACCATTTCGATTGGCCGACCTGCCGCTGCCAACACAGCTCGAGGCCGGTGAGGTACTGGTACGGCTCACGCTGGCGACGATCTGCGGCTCGGACGTGCACACCTACGAGGGTCGACGGTTCGAGCCGGTCCCGTCGATCCTCGGGCACGAGGGGGTCGGACTCGTCGTTCGCGCTGGTGTGGGACGCGAGGGATGGTTAGGCCAACGCATCACGTGGACATCAGCCGACAGCTGCGGCGAGTGCGAGGCCTGTACCGCATGGGACCTCCCGCAGAAGTGCGCCCGCGTGTTCAAGTACGGCCATGTGTCGTTGCACACCGGCAGCGGACTTCATGGGACGTACGCCACGCACATCGTGCTGCGGCGCGGGACGCAGCTCGTCGCCATACCGTCCTCGCTCGACGATGCCGTTGCCGTGTCGGCCAACTGCTCGCTCGCCACGATGGTACATGCGGTGGAGCGCTTGCCCGCAACGTGCCGCGTCGCGGTCGTACAGGGGGCCGGCATGCTCGGCCTGCATGCATGCGCCCTGCTGCGTGCGGCCGGCGTGCCGCGCGTACTCGTGGTGGATACCGACGACGAACGGCTGCAACGGGCTCGCACGTTCGGTGGGGAACCATGTGAGAGCAACGAGATACCGGCGATGAGTGCCGACCTGGTCATCGAGGTGGCCGGCGACCCGGCGCTCGTTCCCGAAGGACTGCGACTGCTCCGACCGGGCGGACACTATGTGCTCGTCGGCATGGTCCACCCACACTCGGCGCTGTCGATCACCGGCGAGGCGCTCATCCGCGGTGCTGTCACGATGCGTGGCATCCACAATTACGCGCCGCGACATCTCACGCGTGCCGTCGACTTTCTCGGCCGCTCCACGCTGCCGTGGGGATCGCTGGTCAGTCCGGCACTCCCGCTGGCGCAACTCGATCAGGCCTTTGCGTTGGCGGCGACCCGGCGGTGGGTGCGGGTAGCAGTATCGATGCCATCGGCGGCATAGCACACTTCGCCCTCAGCTGCTCACACTGTGAACGTACCGACGAGTCTCGACGACGTATTGACGATGTACCAGCAGCACGGGCATCTCCTGTATGGAGAGAACGTGACCGAGCTGGCCCATGCGCTCCAATGTGCGACGTTTGCGGAGCAAGCGGGTGAGCCGCCGGAGGTCGTGGTGGCGGCGCTGCTGCACGACTACGGGCATTTATGCCACGCCTTGGGTGAAGATGTGGCGGCGCATGGCATCGATGCGCAGCACGAGCAACTGGGGTACGCACAGCTCGCGTCGCTCTTCCGCGACGACATTGTCGACGCCGGACGGCTCCACGTGGCGGCCAAGCGATATCTCTGTTGGAAAGAGCCCGCCTATCTGCTCGCACTCTCCGATGCGTCGCGTCAGAGTTTGCAACTCCAGGGCGGACCGATGGGCGAGGCGGAGGCATACCAGTTCGAGCAGGAGCCGCACTTCACGCTGGCTGTCCGTGTCCGTCGCTACGATGACATGGGTAAAGTGCCCGGCATGGTCACGCCGGGCCTGAACCGCCCCGGGATTACAGGAGGCTCCACTTTGTGAGAACTTGGAGTCATGG
>JBBARJ010000015.1:18375-22870 GCA_040399825.1 Gemmatimonas sp. | reverse complement strand
CCTATCCGTTCAAGCGCCCCTCAGCCGCAGCGCGATGACGCACACCTCAGAACTCCGCGCTCACCGTCGCAAACACCGCCCGCGCCGGCAGCACGAAGTAGCGGATCCGCCCCGACCCCGACACCGCGCCGCTGCCGAACTTCTGCGTATCGCCCAGGTTGGCACCACGCACGGTGAGCGCATAGCGGCCCAGAGTAGCCCGCGCCGACGCGTCGAGCGTGTAGTAGTCGGGCAGCACGCGATCCGCACTGCTCGTGTTGTCGAGGAACGCCTTCGACTGATAGCGGCCTTCCAGGCTCACCATGAAGCGCTGCGTGGGAGACACTTCAATGCGATGCGACGAGATGAACGCCGGCGTGAGCAGCGGCGTCACGTTGCGGCGCACCACCGGCGTGCCGCGCGACGAATCGGTGAACTGCGCAATGCGGTTCTGGCTCCACGTAGCGTTGCCCGCCAGCACCACGCGCGAAATCCCGCGATACGCCGCATCGACTTCGATACCACGGCGATAGCTGTTGCCCACGTTCCGTCGCAGAATCGACCCCGACGCCGTGGGCGCGCCGATACGCGCGATGTCGTTGCGAAAATCCATGCTGTACAGATTCGCCGACAGCTCCATCGTGGCCCGCGACCACGTGATACCCAACTCGGCGTCACGCACCGACTCCGGCTTCACGCGCGTGAAGTCGCCGTAGTCGGCCACGTTGCCGCTGTTCAGGTCATCATCGCCGGCAAACAGATCATTGCGCGCCGGCTCGCGGCTCGTGATACCGTACGACGCGTACGACGCGATACCCGTAGCCAGCTGGTACGTGACACCAGCCTTCGGGTTGAAGAACATCCAATCAATGCTACGCGCGTCGATGCCGGCGTTGGCGTCGGGCTCGTAGCGGAACGTGGCGTAGCGTCCCTGCAGGTCGGCAAACCATCGCGCCTTACCGGCGTCGAGCGACAGCTTGGCGAAGGCGCTGGCATCCTGCTTGTGGCCGGTATTGTCGTACAGTGTGGTGGACGGCTGGAAGTAGCCGCGGTGTGCGCGCTGATACGTGTTGGCGTTGATGCCGGTGTTCACGCGCAGCGCGCCGCGCTCCACGTTGTACGCGCTCGTGACGCCGTACCAGGTGTGCGCCAGGTTGAACCGATAGCGATCGGGCAACGCGATGTAGTCATAATTGCCGCTGGCCGAGTTGCGGTACACCGTGGTGCTTGCCGACCCGCCGTTCTGCAGGGCGCGTGTGTACGCCAGCGACACCAGCTGCTGTCCGAACTTGTCGCGTTCGTCGGGCTGCAGCGGATTGAAGCGGCGATTCGCCCGTAACTCTTCGAGCGTAGCGCCCGTGTACGAGAGCGTGTCGGCCAGCAGTCCCACCAGCGTGGTCAGCTTCAGCACGTCGCGCGCGCCGAACCACCCGGCCCCCACGAACGCCGAGCGGCCCATGACCCCGCTGTGATCGCGGTAGCCGTTGGTGCGCAGCGCGCTGGCGCGGCCGTACACCGCGAACTTTGACGCCGTGAGCCCCGAATTGAACGATGCGCTCACGCGCTGGGCGCCGAACGATCCCATCTGCAGCTGCACGTCACCACCGGCGTCGCCGCGAGCCACTGGCATCGTCTCGAAGTTCACACTGCCGGCGAATGACGCCGTGCCGGCCGTGCTCGTGCCCACCCCGCGCTGCACCTGCACCGACTGCACGTTCGACATCAGGTCGGCGAGGTTGGCGAAGTACAGCACCTGATCTTCCATGTCGTTCAGCGGTACACCGTCGAGCGTGATGTTGATGCGCGTCTGGTCGATGCCCCGCAGTCGCAGGTAGCTGTAGCCCCAGCTAGTGCCGGTTTCGGTGTGCGACGTCATGGAGGGCGCCGCATTCATGAGCAGCATCGGGACGTCCTGTCCGAAGTGACGCTGCGTAATGGCGGCACGACCGATGGTGGTTTGCGAGATCGGCGCCTGTTCGTTGGCACGGATGGCGCGGACCAACACGCCTTCGATGTTGCGAACGGAGTCGGCCTTGGCAGCCGTTGTCGCGCTGTCGGGGCGGGACTGCGCGCCGAGCGTGGCGGCGGCAACAGTCAGGAAGCAGGCGACACCAAGTCGCGGCGTGCGCCATGGGCGCGCGATTGCGTGCGGATACATCGATTGGACTCCCTACGCCGGTACGAGCCGGATCAGGTTCTACGGGACTCTCTCAGCCAACGCGCACTGGCGGCGCCGGCACCCCGGTCATGTGCGGAGAACCCTAATTAGCTTTCCGGCTTATGACCAGTACGGAGTTCCACCTCCTGTCCGAGCCCTGCGCGTGGCTCGTCGCGCATGGGAGCTCCTGCCCGGAGCTCTTCGGCTTCATCACGGGCGTGCTCAACGTGTGGCTCATCACGCGTGAGAACATCTGGAGCTGGCCACTCGGCGTGCTCAACGCCGGGTTCTACGCGGTGGTGTTTGCCCGCACCGGACTCTACTCCGACACCGGTCTGCAGGCGGTCTATTTGGTGTTGTCGTTGTACGGATGGTGGCACTGGCTGCGCGGTGGACCGAGCCATGAAGCGGTGATCGTGACGCGCACACCACGCCGCACGGCGCTGCTGATGGTCGCCATCGCACTCGTGTCGTGGGTCACGCTGGCCACGATCACCCGCCGGATGCCCGGGGCGGCGCTGCCGTGGCTCGACGCCGCGCTGGTGTCGATCAGCCTCGTGGCGCAGTACATGATGACGCGCAAACTCCTCGAGAACTGGCTGCTCTGGATCGCCGTCGACGTGGTCTACATCGGTCTGTTCATCAACCGGCAGCTCCCACTCACGGCCATTCTGTACGCCGTGTTTTTGGTGCTCGCCATCATTGGCTACGTGCAATGGCATCGATCGGCCACGCGGACAGAGCTCGCGAGCGAACGCGCGAACTCACCCGCATCGTCCTGACCGGGTCGGAGTCGGTGGGCAAAACCACGCTCGGCGCACGACTGGCCGCGCGCTACGGCCTCACGTGCGTGCCCGAGTTCGTGCGCGACTATGCCGCCGCCAAGGGCGCGCCGCTCGACGAGCGCGATCATGGCGCCATCGCCACGGGGCAGATGGCACGGGAAGACACGCACATTGCCGCCGCCCTCGCCCGCGGCGACACGCTGCTGCTGCAGGACACCGACCTGATCAGCACGGTCGTGTACTGCCATCACTACTTCGGCCGCTGCCCCGCGTTCATCGAGCAGGCGGCCATCGCGCGGCGCGCCGCGCACTATCTGCTGCTCGAAATCGACGTGCCGTGGATCGCCGACGGCATCCGCGACCGTGAAGCACGCCGAGTCGAAGTGCAGACCCTCTTTCGCGACACGCTGGCGCGATTCGACGTACCGGTTACCGTTGTGCAGGGCACGTGGGAGACACGTTTCGCCACAGCGGCTTCGCTGATCGATGCCGTCTAGCTTGCCGATTTTCTTTTATAGGACACGCCACCATGTCTGACAAGACGCAGAACTTCGCCAACCACGCGAAGTACATGCCGATGTTCCATTTCTTCGCCGCTCCGCTCTCGATGATTTTCCTGATCTGGAGTGCGTGGCGGGCGATGACGATCCGAGACGTCGAGACGCACTACCTGCTGGTTGGTGCGCTGGCGCTTTTCGGGGCGGTCTCGGTGTCACGCCTTTCTCCGTTGCGCGCGCAGGACCGCCTGATCCGCCTCGAAGAGCAGCTCCGCTATGCCCGTCTGCTGCCGGCCGATCTGGCCGCGCGGGCAGAGGCCGCCTTCTCGCCGCGCCACTACATCGCGTTGCGCTTCGCGAGCGACGCCGAACTGGCCGCTATGGTCGAGATGGTGGTGAAGAATCCGGCGCTCACGGGCAAGGAGATCAAGAGTCAGATCAAGACCTGGCGCCCCGATCACTTCCGCGTGTAAGCGTCCGGTGGTGTCACGTGCACGTCTACGCGCGCGACACCAACACTTCCACCGGTAGCCCACCGTTTGCGGTGCGAAGTACCGCATCGAACGTGAGCCGCGTCTGCGCCGCCAACACGCGATCGGGCACCAGCAGGCCGAGTTGCCATCCGCGACCGCCGGCGCGCACCACATCGCCCAGCCGCGCATACAGTGATCGCAGGTCGGCGCCGTCACTGATGCGCAGTCCGTACGGCGGATTGGTCAACACCAATCCGCCAGAGCCGATCGATTCCAGCGACGTATCCGACAGCGGCCCCTGCTCGATCACGAGATCCTGCAGCACGCCCGCGCGCTCCGCGTTGGCCACGGCGGCCTTGCACGCACCGGCATCACGGTCACGCAGCACGATCGGCGCGCCGACCGACGGCAGCGCCACCGCCTGCGCCGCCTCGCGTGTCCGCGCGTGCATAGCGGCGTCGGCCCCCGGCCACTGCTCCATCGAAAACTCGCGCCCCAACCCCGGTGCCATACGACGCACACGTAGCGCCGCTTCGATGCCGATCGTACCCGATCCGCAGAACGGGTCTACCAACGGCACCTCGCCGTTCCAGTCACAGGCGG
>JBBARJ010000015.1:1809-18365 GCA_040399825.1 Gemmatimonas sp. | reverse complement strand
CGCCCCGCGCACCGCCGCCGACGTCGCCGCGGCGAGCGGCGAGAACGCAGCGGCGGCGGCGGCGGCGCTGTCGTGGTCCACGGCTCCGCTGCGCAGCACCAGCTTCCACACCAGCCGCGTTGGGGGCTGCGCGTGCGGGGCTGCGCGCATCGCCGCCGCCAGCGTCTCGCGCAGCGGTGCCTTCGCGATCGCCTGCCGCCAGCCGCGTCGGTGCAGCAGCGCGCCCGAGCTGTCGGCGCTGATCGTGCATCGGTCGTGATCGAAGCGCACCACGATCAACTGCGTATTGCCGTCGTCGTCCTCCTCGTCATCCTTGGCCCGGCCGAGCGCCTGCGAGCCCTTGATGCTGTTGGTGATACCGCGCGCCACCCGCTCGGCCACCGCATCCGAGTGATACAACCGCGACTTGCGACACGTCACGCGTAGCCGCACCGCCGCGCCGGGCGAGAGCACGAGATGCCACGGCACACGCGAAGCCATCTTTTCGAGCGTCGCGAAATCGCGCGCCTCGAACTCAGCCAAGCGCACCAGCACCCGGCTGGCCAGTCGCGACCACAGGTTCACGGTGAACAGCTGCTCGGCGGTGGCATTGAACGACACACCGGCCGGGCTGACGTCGCGGGGGGTGATGCCCAGCGCGATGCACTCGGCCGCAATCAGTGGCGCGAGACCGGGAGCGGCGATCGCAAACGCATCAAAACTCGCCGTAGCGACCGGAGACCGGTCCTTCGCCTCCCGCATCGATGACATGTTCAACCCCTCGGTAACCCCATCGGTGTCCGCGGCCCCCGCTTGCGCAGGATCAGGCGCAGGGCAAACAGGACGGCAAAAACGGCGGCATAGAGTATCGGCTCGGCGAGATCTTTCTTGACCGCCCAGAGATAGTGCACGCATCCGGCCACCGCCGACACGTACACCAGCCGGTGAAGCTGCGTCCACCGCTTGCCGCCAAGGGTCCGGATGGACCACTTGGTGGACGTCAGCGCCAGTGGGATCATCAGCACGAACGCCAACATCCCGACCGTAATGTACAGGTGCTTCAGCACGTCCTTCACGATTTCCGGCCAGTCGAAGAACTGGTCGAGCACGATGTACACGCTGAGATGCCCCATCGCCCAGAAAAAGGTGGCGAGGCCGAGAAAGCGACGCTGCGCTACCAACCAGCCCCAGCCGGTGAGGCGCATGAGCGGGGTGACCGCCAACGAGGCCGCGAGCAGCCGCAGCGCCCACTCGCCAGACGCGTGCTCGAGGGCCTCGATTGGTTCGGCACCTAACTGATCCAGCAGGAGCTGCGCGATCAGCACGATGGCGGGCACGATCACGAGCAGCCAGAGCGCAGGACGGATCAGGCGCCGAATCGGGGATTCGGCGCGTGAGAGCATCGACTGCATGTCAGGGCTCAGTAGTACTTCCGCAGATCCATGCCGCTGTACATGGACGCCACCTGCGCCGCGTAGCCGTTGAACGGCAGCGTCGGGATCTTCAGAAACTGCCCAATCCGACGCTCCTTGGCCTGGCTCCAGCGCGGATGATCGACCATGGGGTTCACGTTGGCGTAGAAGCCGTACTCGCTCGGATTGGCGTCATTCCAGGTCGTGTTGGGCATCTTGTCCGTGAACTTGATCTTCACGATCGCCTTGATGCCCTTGAAGCCGTACTTCCACGGCACCACGAGCTTAAGCGGCGCCCCGTTCTGGTTCGGTAGCGCCTTGCCGTACATACCGGTGGCCAGCAACGCCAGCGGATTGTTGGCCTCGTCGAGGCGTAGCGCCTCTTTGTAGGGCCACGGCAGTACCGCCCGGGCCTGTCCCGGCATCCGGCGCGGATCGTACAGCGTGGTGAACTCCACGAACTTGGCCCCCGGGAGCGGTTCGCAACGGGCCACGACATCCTTGAGTTGCACGCCCTGCCACGGGATCACCATGGACCACGCTTCCACGCAGCGATGGCGGTAGACCCGGTCCTGCACCGGCAACTTGCCCACGAGTTCGTCGAACGAGTACGGCCGGGGCTTCTTGACGAGCCCCTCGACGTTCACGGTCCACGGCATCGGCTTGAAGTCCTTCGCCAGCTCCTTCGGTTCGTCCTTGCCGGTCCCGAACTCGTAGTAATTGTTGTAGCTGGTCGCGTCTTCCTCGGGCGTCGGCTTGTCGTCCTGCTGCAGCCCCGGGAAGGCGCCCGCCGTCCCGCGATCGAAGCGCATGGCCTCGAGCGCCGACGGCGCCACCAGTCCACTCAGCGCCAGCGCCCCGGCCGTACCAATAAAGGCCCGGCGGTTCTGGTAGACGGTTTCCGGCGTGATCTCGGAAGACGGGATGTCGTCGGGACGGCGAATCAGCATGGGCGTCGGTGTGGGAGTGTAGGGTGCATACATTTTATCATTCCGCGCGCGATTCCGTTCCCAAAACCTGCCTCGAGATTCCGTCCCATGCGATACACGACCCTCGGATCCACTGGGATGACCGTCTCTCGCCTTTGCCTAGGCTGCATGAGCTACGGCACCCCTGACTGGCGCCCCTGGGTGCTCAGCGAGGAGGACGCCCGCCCCTTCTTCCGGCGCGCCATCGAAGCCGGCATCAACTTCTTCGATACCGCCGACATGTATGCCCTCGGCATGAGCGAGGAGGTGACGGGGCGTGCGCTTCGGGAGTACGGGCGCATGGACGAGATCGTGCTGGCCACCAAGGTCTACCAGCCCATGGCCGCCGGCCCGAACATGCGCGGACTCTCCCGCAAGCACATCGTGCAGGGGTGCGAGGCCAGCCTCCGGCGCCTGGGCGTGGACACGATCGATCTGTACCAGATCCATCGCTTCGACGCGAACACGCCCATCGAGGAGACGCTCGCCGCCCTCGACCACCTCGTGCAGTCGGGCAAGGTGCGCTACCTCGGCGCGAGTTCGGGCTGGGCATGGCAGTTCGCCCGCGCCCTCGGCACATCAGACCTCAAGGGCTGGTCACGCTTCGTGAGCATGCAGAATCACTACAACCTTCTCTATCGCGAAGAGGAGCGTGAGATGATTCCGCTGTGCGAATCGGAAAAGATCGCCGTACTCCCGTGGTCGCCGCTGGCCCGCGGCATTTTGGCCGGCACACGCTCCGCGCTTGACGATCGCACGTCCACCACCCGCGCCGCGAACGATGCCTACGCGGTGGGGCTGTACGAAGGCGAGAAGGATTGGGAGATCGTGGACGCCACCCGCACGATCGCCGCCGAACGCGGCGTGCCGATGGCGCAGATTGCGCTGGCTTGGCTGCTCGCCAAGCCGGCCGTCACGGCGCCGATCATCGGCGCCACCAAGATGTATCAGCTGGAGGACGCACTCGGCGCCGTCGACATCGTGCTGTCAGCCGACGAGATCACGCGACTCGAAGCGTCGTATCGCCCGCACGCGGTGAAGGGGCACGAGTAGGCTTTCCATTTCAGGGAAAGTTCAAGGCGTCAGCCTACTTGAGCTCAAGAGGGCTGACGCGGCAGTACCGGTTGTTATTCTTGTTGGTCACGTCTGATGGTACCCCGTGCCGTCCGGCCACAGTGTAAGCTGGTACGCCTTCGCCCGTCTCGCCCATGTTCCTGCGTAAACTCGCGTTTCTGTCGCTCTTTCTCGTCGTGGCGTGTGATCGGTCCGTCACCGACGTGCCGAACGATGAGGCCATCGCCTGGCCCGTCGACAACTTTGCTGCCATCACGGGCCAGTCGCCGATCGACATCCCATCGAACACCACGCTCAAGTTTCGGTCGGGTGATCCCGTCGTCGACTATCCGTCGGCCGTCGATCTCACGTCCGTTGCCAACACCGGCGAGTACCTGAAGGCGACGGCCGGCGGTGACGCCGGCATTGCGGTTGGAGGAAAGCGCTATCGGCTGGCGGAGTTCCACTTCCATCGCGCCAGCGAGCACGCGGTGGACGGGGCACACGCGGTGATGGAAGTGCATCTCGTGCACATCGCCGGCGACGGATCGATCGCGGTGATTGGCGTGCTGTTTCGGACCGGTGCGGCCAATACGGCCATCGACGTCCTGTGGAACGCAGTGCCGACGACGGCGCGCACGAGCCGTGCACCGGCCGGCTCGTTGGATCTGCGTGGGCTGATGCCGTCGTCCACATCACCCTACTACACCTACACCGGATCGCTCACGACCGCTCCGTTCTCCGACCGCCTGACGTGGATCGTTTTCAAGCCAACCCTGACGATGTCGGCGGCGCAGGTATTGCGCTACGCTGACCTGTTCAAGGAGCCCAACGCGCGCCCCCTGCAGTCGCTCCGCGGCCGCGCGATCTACGAGCGCATCGGCAGCAGTCCGTGACCATGTAGTCCGGCGTGCGGGGGCCAGCAACCGACCCTTCCCCCCCGCTCCGCCACGATCTCCGGGACGCCGATCTCGCCCGCTCAGAAGCCGAACGTCAGCTTGGCAAAGTACAGCGTCCCGGAAAAGCCCATCTGAACGGCGTCCCAGAGCCCGCCGGTCTCGGTCTCCGTGTCCTGCTGCGTGGGATAGATGTTGAACAGGTTCGCGCCGCCAACTGTCAGGTTCACGTGGGATGACACGCGCCCCGTGAGGCTCACGTCCGCGGTCGTCTTGGCCGCGTAGATGTCTTCCGTGCCGAGAAAGTCGATGAGCGTGACCTTGCCGAAGCGCACCACACATACTCGGGCCTCCACACGATCCAGCAGATAATCGAACCCCATGACGATCTTGCTCTTGGGAGCCGACGCCAGCAGGAAGTGCTGCTCCCGCACGCCGAAGTAGATGTCTTCTTTGCCGGCGAGTTTCGCACTCGTGCGGATGGTCCCCAGCGTCATGTCGTTGACGTTGGCGGCAAGGGACGACCGCAGTATCCCCGTACCGAGCGGCCGCTGGTACGTCATGACCACATCGAGTCCGTTGGTCTTGGTGTCCAACGCGTTGGTGAAGAACTGGGCGGCGCCGACGCCCAGCGCTTTCAGGTCATTCCCGATGGCCGGGTCCGAGTCCTCGAAGGCGCCCGTCAGCACGATCCGGTTCTTGATGTCCGCGCGGTAGGCGTCCACGGTCGCCGAAAAGTTTCCGGCCCGGGCCGTGAAGCCGATGCCGACGTTGTTGGCCGTCTCCTTGGTGAGGGGTGGAATCCCCAGCGTGCGCGTGATCGGGCTGCTGTTCCGGGCGATGAGCTTGTCCACCACCTCGCCGCTGACGACGTCGGTGAAGGTGGTGTTGAAGTGAACCTGGGCCAGCGACGGCGCCCGGAATCCCGTGCTCGCTGACGCGCGGACGGAGAACCCGTCGTTGAGCGCGACGCGCGCGGCAAGCTTCGCGGTGGTCGTGCTCCCGAAGTCGCTGTAGTCCTCGAAGCGGAGGGCACCACTCAGCGTGGCCATCGGGGAGAGGTCCACCTCGGTATCGAGGTAGAGGCCGATGTTGGTCCGGGTCTCATTGAGCACGTTGGACGGCTGGAAGCCCGGGAAGCCCTGCGAACCTCCGGGGCGACCCAGCTCGTTCACAGGGACCACGTTTCCGTTCACGACTTTTTGCGCGATGCCGTAGTTGCGGTAGGAGGCTTCCTCGCCGGCGAAAATGTTGTACCGATCGACGCGAGACTCCGCACCGAACGCGACGTTCAACCCGTTCGCGGTAGTTGGGAAGAAGCGGGTGAAGCCGATCCCCGTCGTGTTTTGCGAGAAGCCCAATCCGCCGGCGTCGAAATGCGTGGGCGACTTCTCGAGAAGCGACGCGTTGAGGGTCCCATCCACCAGGTAGTGAAAACGGTTCGCCCCGAACGTGTTGTTCACATCGAGGTCCCACTCGCCGACCTTGGTCTGCACGCCGACGGAGAGCGACTGGTCCGTGATATCCGACAGGATGCGGGGATCGAAGCCGGTGGGGTAGATGGCCGGCACGTTCCGGTCGGAATCGGCGTCTCGAGTCCACGCGTAGGCGTCGGTCTTGCGCAGGCTTGCCCCCCCGAACGCATAGAGGGTGGCTCCTGACGCAAGGGGAATCCGCGCGTTGACGAAGGTGCCGAAGTTGTCGGCAGCCGCGTCACCGAACTGGCGCCGATAGATATCGAAGCCGCTCGGGTTGGCGGGGCGGTTGGTGCGGTCTTTCGACAGGTACTCCGCGGTGGCGTTGACGAAGCCGCCGTCGCCCACGCGGAAGCCATAGTTCCCGCTGAACTGCACCTCCTGGCCGTCCCTCGACCCGGTCGACAGCACGTCATACGAAGACGGAGGCCTAGCGTTGCGGACGCCGCTCGTGAGGCTCCCGGAGAACTCGTCCACCGAAGATCGCAGCACGATGTTGATCACCCCGGCAATGGCATCAGACCCGTATTGGGCGCTGGCTCCGTCGCGGAGGATCTCGATGCGCTCGATGGCGCTCACTGGGATGGCGTTCAGGTCCGTTCCGGTGTTCCCGCGCCCGCGTGACCCGAAGATGTTGATGTTGGCCGACTGATGCCGACGCTTGCCGTTGATCAGGACCAGGGTCTGGTCGGGCCCAAGCCCGCGGAGCGTGGCCGGGTCCACGTGGTCGGATCCGTCGGCGCCGGACTGGCGATTCGCGTTAAACGAGGGAGCGAGCTGCTGCAGGATGGCGTTCACGTCGAGACGACCGGATGCCTGCGTGACCTCTTTCACGTCGATGACATCCACCGCCACCGGTGTCTCCACGGACGTGCGGCTTGTACGTCGGGTACCGACGACTTTCACACCCTGAAGGCTCGTGCCGGGCTGCAACACGACATCCAGTGCGGCCCCGGACAGCGTGATCTCGCGGGGTTGGTAGCCCAAGCGGGAGAAGACCAGCGTGGCGGTGGGGGATGCAACGACAACGGCGAACCGGCCCTGTGCGTCGGTGAGGGCGCCCAACAGCGTTCCCTTCTCCTGCACGCGCACGCCGGACAGGAGCGCCCCGGACGGATCCTTGACCAACCCAGTGGCCCGGGCCGCCTGGCCCGCGGCTAGCGAGGGGATGAGCAGGCAACTCAGAACCATCGAGACGCCAACGGTCCTGAGGGCGGTCGCCACATAAGCACTACGCATGATGCACTCCCGAGCGGCACTGACGAAGCACTCCGGCGGGGTGCCGGAGCCGGGGCGTTCCCACCTAATCCAGCGTCTTCGAAAAGCGCCGTACCGACACCACCAACAGCACGACTGCGGCGGCCGACAGCACGCCGAGTTGTGTCCACAGATCGCGCATGCCTACGCCTTTCAGCAACACGCCGCGCAGAATATCGAGAAACCACGTGAGCGGCAACGCCGCGCCGACCCACTGCGCCGGCTCGGGCATCGCGGCGCGCGGGAAGATGTAGCCCGACAGCAGGATGTTGGGCAGCATGAAGAAGAAGCTTAGCTGCATCGCCTGCACCTGACTGCGCGCCACGGTGGAAATGAGCAGCCCCACGCCGAGACTGGCCACAATGAACACCAGTGCCAATGCATAGAGTAGCCCAAGGCTGCCCATGATCGGAATGTCGAAGAAGATCACACCCAGGGCGAGAATCACCGACATCTGCACGTAGCCCACCAACACGAACGGCACGAGCTTGCCGAGCATGAGGCTCGTGCGACTGATCGGCGTGACGATCAGCTGTTCGAGCGTACCACGTTCTCGCTCCTTCACAATCGCGGTGCTCGTGATGAGCGTCATGGTGATCGTGAGCAGAATGCCCACAATGCCCGGCACGATGAACGTCGCGCTCTTCTGCGCTGGGTTGTACCAGGGGCGCACGCGGATTTCGACCGGCGGCCGAATCTTGTACTGCGTGGCCAGCAGCTGCGCCCCGCGCGCCTGGGCGGCCAATTGCGCGCCCGCGATCGCCGCGCCTGAGCTCTGCGGATCGGCGGCATCGATGAGCATCTGCGCCACGCCGGTGTGACCACCACGGATGTTGCGCTGATACTCCGGTGGAATCACCAGCGCCACCCGCGCCGCGCCACGCTCGATCCAGCGTTTCGCCGCCGCCCGATCGGGCACCGCGGCAACAACGGTGAAGTTGTCGGTGTTGGCGAGCACTTGAATGAGCGCGCGACTCTCGCTGGTACGCGATTCATCCACCACCACCGTCGGCAATCGTCGTACGTCGGTTTGGATGGCGTAGCCGAACAGCAGCAACTGAATGGCCGGCAGCGCCGTCATCATGGCGAACGTGAGACGGTCACGACGCAGCTGCAGGAACTCCTTCCACAGCATCGGCCACACCGTCCACCGTCGCACCCGCTCGACGAGCGCGCTCATGATGGCCTCGTCGTGGCCACGCGACCCGCCGCCATCGCTGCATCGGCTTCATCGCGCTGCTGCAGCATCACGAACACATCTTCGATCGTCTCGGCATTGAATTGCTTCACCACTTCCGCCGGTGTCCCGAGTCCGATCAGGTGCCCGCGCGACAGGAACGCGAGCCGCTGACAACGCTCGGCCTCGTCCATGTAGTGCGTGGTCACCAGAATCGTCGTGCCCTCACGCGCCAGTTGATAGATCGTTTCCCAGAACGTCCGACGGGCCGCCGGATCGACACCGGCCGTCGGCTCATCGAGAAACACCAGGTCGGGATGATGGGCGGTGGCGCACGCGAGCGCGAGCCGTTGCTTCCAACCGCCACTGAGTGTGCCCGCGCGCTGATGCAGTCGCGAGCCGAGCCCCAATGATTCCACGTGATCGGCCAGTCGCTGCTCGCGGTCATGCCCCACGAGGCCGTACACCGACGAATAGAAGCGGAGATTCTCCGCCACCGAGAGTTCATCGTACAACCCGTAGCGCTGCGACATGTACCCGATGCGTCGACGCACACCTTCCGTGTTCGTCTCCACATCGAGACCGGCCACTTCCGCCGTGCCACTCGTGGGCACCACCAGCCCGCACAGCATACGAATCGTGGTCGTCTTGCCCGAGCCGTTGGGCCCGAGCAAGCCGAACACCTCGCCGCGCGCGATCTCGAGATCGAGCCCGGCCACCGCCACCAGCTCGCCGTACGCCTTCCGGAGTGCCCGCGTTCGCACCACGGCGTTGCCTACGGCCTTCGCCAGCTCGCTCACTTGGCAGGACGTGGCAGCAGCACCGATATCGGCATGCCGGCGCGCAGTCGCTGCGTGGTGTCGGCGAACTCCACTTTCACGCCGAACAACAGATCGGCGCGCTCCTTGTCCGTGAGCGCCACGCGTGGCGTGAACTCGGCTCGCGTGGCGATGGCGGAGATACGACCGCGGAACAGCGTGGAGTCTCCATCGAGGCGTGCCGACACCGAATCGCCCGCGCGCAGTGTCGGCAGGACGAACTGCGACACATAAATGCGTGCCCACGGGCGCGACGGCTGCGCCACCGTGATCGCGCTCTGACCGGCCGCCATCACTTCGCCCGGCTCCACGTTGCGGCTCGATACCACCCCCGCCACCGGCGCGATCAACACCATGTCATTGGCCGTGGCGCGCCAGCCGTCGGCGGCCGCCTGCGCCCCGCGCGCCTCGGCGGCGGCGGCCTGACGCCGCTCCGTACGCGCGCCGTCCTGAATCAGCCGCAGCGCCTCGCGCGCGGCATCCCGACGGCCGGCCGTCACCCGGGCCGAGGCCCGGATGGCATCGAGCGAGGCCCGACTCACGTCACCCTTGGCCGCGAGTGGCTCGAGTCGCACGAGATCGGCCGCCGCCCGCTCGGCATCCGCCTCGGCGGCCCGGAGTTCCGCCTGGGCGCGGCTGATCTCGGCCGGGCGGGCGCCACGCGCGAGCTCGCGCGATGCCTCCTGCGCGGCGGCGGCCCGGGCCTCGGCTTGCGCCGTGGAGCTGGCCAGCGTCGGTGTGGTGAACAGCACCAGCGTGTCGCCAGCCTGCACTTCGTCCCCCTCCCGAACCAACACCCGGAGGGCACGGGCCGGTTGCAGCGGGCCGACGTCCACTTCGACCATCTCGAGGGTGCCAACGGCCACGTCGGGCGCCGACGACCGTGAACAACCGCCAAGGGACAGAAGCGTCCCGAGCGCGACCAGCGGGAAAGCACGCACGACCACGGAATCACTCACGAAGAGAGACACACCCCGAACCGGACACGCTTGACCGGTCGACCTCGGCAACATTGCATTCCAACATGCCTCACGCCACCCCACGAACCCCTACAGACTCGCCTTCGTCAGACGAGCGTGCGTTACCGGCGTCGCTGGCCCGCACGCTTCGGCAGTTCCGCCTGCTGGAGCGGGAAGACAAGATGCAGGCGCTCCTGGGGTGGTCAAAGAAGCTCGAACCACTCCCGGATCGGTTCGCGAGTCTCGATCGGACCGCGTTTACCGTGCCCGAATGCCAGACGCGCGTCGATATCTTTCCCGAACGTCGTGACGACGGCACGATCCACTTTTACGCCGACGTCAACGCCCGCCAGTCTCCAACGGTGGCCGCGGTGCTCGCGATCACCTTCGCGGCCGTCAATGATCAGCCGCCGTCCGTCACGCTGGCGCTCCCGTCGGATTTCGTGCGATTGCTGATGCAGGACATCGGACTCGGCGCACGAGAGTCCGGCCTCTCTGCCATGATGACCCGGCTCACGCGGTTCGCTGCCCAGAGCGATTCGACGACGCCGGCGTAGCGCGCTTCGCCGTACTCCTTACTCCGTTCTCCTTACTCCCTACTGCTTTATGCCGATCACCATCACCGTCCGACACAACGGTTCGCTGGGAATTGCCGCCGAAGGCGCCGCGCCATTGAGCGCGCCGCTCGACGCTCCGGCCAGCTGAGCGCGGCGATGCGGTTGGTGCGCACGCTTCAGAATTGGTGGGCCTGGACGGAGCTCGTACTCGTCGTGATCCTCGGCACGCCGGTCGTTGCCCTGATTTATGCGGTCACGGCCCCGTTTGATCCGGGTCGCTATGCCGCGGGGCGCGCCTTCCGTCTGGTCGGTGTCACGGCGCTGCGACTCAACAGCCTCTGGCGCTTCCGCACCAGGGGCTCGCTCGCCGATGCCCGACGCCCCTATGTGGTCGTGGCCAATCACGAGTCGTACGCCGACGTGTTCCTGATCAGCTGCTTCCCGTGGGAAATGAAGTGGCTGAGCAAGGACACCATGTTCAAGATTCCGTGCATGGGCTGGATGATGCAGATGGCCGGCGACATCAAGCTCGTGCGCGGTAACCGCGATTCCGCGGCCGATGCGATTCTGCAGTGTCGCGATCGACTCGCCAAGAATGTCTCGGTCATGATCTTCCCCGAGGGCACACGCTCCCGATCGTGGGAGATGCTGCCGTTCAAGGACGGCGCCTTCCGCCTGGCCATCGAGTCCGGCGCCCCGATTCTGCCGATCGCCGTGGCGGGGACACGCCATGCCATGGCGAAGGGCACGTTCCGTTTCCTGCCGGCCCGCGCGATCGCGCAGCTGCTCGAGCCCATTCCTACGACGGGGATGACGCTCGCCGACGTCGGTACGCTGCGACAGCTTACCCGTGAGCGCATCGAAGCGGGTCGCCGACTGCTCGCCGCCGAATTGGGCATGCGCATCGGCGACGAAGCGACGACGGTCACGACGGCCTGACCACGCCATGATCACGGGGGCGCCGACCAGCGAGCTCGCACTCGACGCCCTGCTCTCGGCGCCAGACGACGACACCGTGCGTGCGCTCACGTCGATCCCGGGTGACGTGATCATTCTCGGTGCTGGCGGCAAGATGGGCCCCACCGTGGCCCGCATGGCGCGCCGTGCCATCGCCGATCCGTCGCGCCGCGTGATCGCGGTGTCGCGCTTCACCGACGACCGCGCTGCGGTGGCGCTGAATGCCCATGGCGTGGAAACCATCCGCGCCGATCTTGCCGATCCGGCGGTCGTGGCCGCACTGCCCGACGCGCCCAACGTGGTGTGGATGGCCGGACAGAAGTTCGGCGCGACGAGCGATCCAGTGGGCACGTGGACACAGAACGTCGTGGCCTCCACCCTCGCGGCGCAGCGCTACGCCGGTTCGCGCACGGTGTGCTTCTCCACCGGGAACGTGTATGGCCGTCAGGCGGTATCGCTCGGTGGCGCGCGCGAGCACGATCCGCTGGTACCCGATGGCGAGTACGCCGCCTCGTGCATCGGCCGTGAGCGCGTGTTCGAATCCATCGCGCGACGCACGCACACGCCGCTGCTGGTGTATCGCTTGTTCTATGCGTGCGACCTGCGCTACGGTGTGGTGACCGACATTGCCCACAAGGTACTGCACGGTGTGCCGGTGGCACTCGACACGGCGTTCGTGAACGTGATCTGGCAGGGTGATGCAAACCGGCTCGCGCTGCGTGCCCTCGCGCTGACGGCGGTGCCCCCGGCCGATGGTTCGGTGGCGTTGAATGTCACGGGGCCTGTCGTCGCCGTGCGCGACATCGCCGAACGGATCGGGGCGATTGCCAACGTCTCGCCGGTGTATGCAGGAACGCCCAGCGATGATGCTCTGATCGCGAACATCGACCGCTTGAACGAGCGACTGCCATACACGGTGTTGCCACTCGACACACTGTGCGACTGGGCCGTGCGCTGGATTCGCGACGGTGGTCGTTTGCTGAATAAGCCTACCAAGTTCGAGGTACGCGATGGCCGTTATTGAGCACGGCGCGCCCGACGCGTTTGATATCCGCCGTCACCTGAACATCGGTCAGGTGATTCCGGCGCATCCGCTGGCGCTGCTCCCCACGCGCGCGATGGACGAGCGGCATCAACGTGCGCTGACCCGCTACTACGTGGCGGCGGGCGCCGGCGGCATGGCGGTGGGTGTGCACACCACGGGCTTCCCGATTCACGACGCCAAGATCGGCCTGTATCGACCGGTCCTGGAACTCGCTGCCGAGACGGCCGACCGGGCGCTGGCGCGCGATCCGCGGGCCTTCGTGCGCGTGGCCGGACTGATCGGCGACACCGCGCAGGCGGTGCGCGAGGCACAGATCGCACAGGCGCTCGGCTATCACTGTGGCCTGCTGTCACTGGGTGCGTGGCGTGACGCGACCGATACGGCGATTCTCGCGCACTGCGCGCGGGTGGCCGAAGTGCTGCCGGTGTTCGGCTTTTACCTGCAACCGGCGGTGGGCGGACGGCGATTGTCGTACGCGTTCTGGCGTGAGTTCGCCGAGATCCAGAATGTGGTGGCGATCAAGGTCGCGCCGTTCGATCGCTACGCCACACTGGACGTGGTGCGGGCGCTGGCCGACGCGGGGCGCGATGACATCGCGCTGTACACCGGCAATGACGATGCGATCGTGCCCGATCTCGTGACCGACGTGCCGGTGACGAGTGGCGGCCGTGCCTATACGCGCCATTTTGTGGGCGGACTGCTGGGCCAGTGGGCGGTGTGGACGTCACGTGCGGTCGCGATGCTGCGTGAGATTCAGGCGTGGCGCGCGTCTGGTGCCGACACGATGCCGCGTGCGTGGCTCACCCGCGGCGCGGCGCTCACGATGGCCAACGCGGTGATCTTCGACGCGGCGCACGGCTATCAGGGGTGCCTGCCGGGCATTCTCGAGATTCTGCGAATGCAGGGTCTGGTGCGCGGCACGTGGACCTTTGATACGCACGAGCAGCTGTCGCCGGGGCAGGCCGAGGCGTTGGCGCGGCTGTCGGAGCAGTATCCGGACTTGACCGACGACGCGTTTGTGTCGGAGCGCTTGTACGAATTTCTGGCGTGATGGTGAGATCGTTGCACTGATCAAAGAGATCGTTGAACTGATCACGCAGAGAAAAAAGAGAGCGCAGAGGCCGCAGAGAACAACGCTGTTTCTCTGCGGCCTCTGCGCTCTCCGGCTGTTCTCAGCGTGATCAGTTCAACGAATTGAATGAATCACCGCGCCACCGGCAGCAGCTTGCCGTGCCAGCTCTCGACGGCAGCGCGCTCAAAACCGCTCCGATACGCGCCAACGGACGTGACGGTCGTGTCGAACACATGCGTTGACGCCACCACCGCACCACCCGCCGCCGCCTCACGGAACACGGGCCGCGCCCCCGACACCACAGCGCCTGCTGCATCGCGCCAGTACACCGTGCCGCCGCCCACCAGCGTGGTGCCAACCAGTGATTCGATATCGCGCAGTACATGAAAGAGCCCGTCGATCGAACAGCCCGTGGCACCGGTGGCCGCTTCATCCACACCGATCACGAGGAAGCGATCGTCGCGCCATTCGCGGGCACACACCAGCGGTGCGCCGTGCGCCCGCCAGTTGGCGAGATGGGCATCAACGGTGGAGAGCAGCGACTGCGCAGCAGCACCGACCACCGGTGCCGCCGCGCCAAATACCCATGCCCTTGAATCATCGGGCAACGCATCAAACTGCACGACTGGCATGGTGTTTACTCCGGGTTCTTGGAGCCGGGAAGCTGCAACATCGGCATCGCGCCGCCGGTCACCTGCGGCATCTGCCCGTTCCACCGCTTCGCCATCTCGTACTGAACCAGCGTGTTCGTGATGCTCTTCGAGAGCAGCTCGTTGGCGCGCGCCTGTGCTTCTGCTTCCGCGGTGATCGCCTTGGCGCGGCCGGCCGCCTTGATGCTGTCACCTTGCGCCTGGAACGTGTTTTTCTGCAGCTCGTTTTGTGCGGTGAGTGCCTGCTGCTGCATGACGTTCTTGAGCGAAATCGCGTCCATGACCGCCTTCGGCGCGCGGAACTCGTTCAGCGTGAACTGACGCACGTCAATGCCGTACGGGTCGAGTCGCTTCTGCAGGTTGGCCTGCGTGCGCGTCACGACTTCCGCCTTCTTCGGACCGAGAATAGCCGCGATCTCTTCGTTGCCCACCACCTCCTGCAACGACTGACGAATGGCCTGACGGATGTAGCCATGCGAGATGGTCTCCACATCGGTGCGGAAGGTCTGATAGAGCTGCGGCACCTTGTCGCCACGCAATTCAAAGCTCATCGACACGTCGAGCGACAACGGCTGACCTTCTACCGAGTTCACGTTGATCTCGTCGTTCTGCTCCGAGCCTTCCGTCGAGGCCTTCGTGAGCACCAGCGTCTGCATGAACGTGGGATACGCTTGAATCTGCGTCATCAGCGGATTCCGCAAGTGAAAGCCGGGGCCCAACGGCGTGGGATCCACACCGCCACCGCCACGATGAATCACGATGCCCACGTGGCCGGGCTCGATGTAGGTGACCGATGGACGCACCAGAAAGAGCAGTACCATCAGCGCGACCAACGCACCGGCGAGCTTCATAAACATCCCGTTACCACCACCGCCACCGGGGATGCCGGCGAGGGGATTACGCATGGAACTCCGCAGTTCGTCGAGCGTCGAATCAATTGATGTGGCCATGGACGGCCTCCTTATAGCAATGAGGGCACAACGGTTCGCCCGTAGGCAGTCGCACGAGGTCGTCTTCGCGCTGCAACCCGTGAATCGGGCAGGTGAGATCGGCTTGGCGATCGATGCGCTTACGGTTGGCCGTCTGCCGAATCCGGCGGCCAAATGGAGTAAATCCCAGCGCCGCAACGAAAAGAGCGCCGACTACCGCCAGCAGGGCGATGAAGAGGGCGCTCTCGAGCATGATGGCGTTCATATAGGTAAAGAATACTACGGTGCCCGCGCCGGGAAAGTGTCAGAAATCGGCACAACGTCGCCACCACGCGGCCACGACATGCATGTATCGTCTTGTTCTACAATGAGATAGGCGTGTTCATGCGGCGTGTTCATGCGACGGGATCTACGGCGGCAACGGCGACAGCCAGAACACGGATGACGCCGATGGACGGAAACAACACAGATAAGCAAACAGCGCTTTTGGCTTATCCGTGTTGGTTCAGTGACATCCGTGTCATCCGTGTTCTGGCTGTTGCCGTTGCTTTTTGCTTTTGCGTTTGCCGCCTACTCGCCGAGCTCGAACCGCAGCATCTGCTCCAGCTGTGGCAGACGCCACACGAAGCCCGCCTCGCGCAGCACCCGCGGCTCCACGCGCTGACTGGCCAGCACGGTGAGATTGGCCATCTCCTCGCCCAGCAACAGCCGCAGCGCGAACGCTGGCGCATGTGCGATCGTGGGTCGGCCGAGCACCGCCCCGAGCACCTTCGTATACTCGGCGTTCGTCACCGCCGCAGGCGCCACCAAGTTCACCGGGCCGCGAATATCATCACGCATGAGGCAGAAGTGGATCGCGCCGATTTCATCGTCGAGCGCGATCGGACTGATCCACTGCGAGCCCGGCCCAAGCGTACCGCCGGCGCCGAAGCGGAACAGCGGCGCCTGCGTGCCGAGGGCGCCGCCGGCGGCGCCTTGCACGATGCCCGTACGCAAATGCACCACACGAATACCGGCCTGCTCCGCCGGCGCCGTACTCGCCTCCCACGCGCGACCGACGTCGGCGAGATAGTCGTCGCCCGCTGTGCTGCGTTCGTCGAGGAGTTCGTCACCGCGGCTGCCGTAGATCCCGATGGCCGAGCCGCTCAGCAGCACGCGTGGTTTGCGCGACAGCTGCGCGAGCGTGTGTGCGAGCAGCGACGTGCCTTCCACACGACTGCTCTTGAGTGCGGTACGGTGCGCACTCGACCAGCGCGTGGCGATCGATGCCCCGGCCAGATGAATCACGGCATCGACGCCTTCGAGGGCGCGCGGATCGAGCTGGCCGCGCTCGGGATTCCACTGCACATCAT
>JBBARJ010000015.1:0-1709 GCA_040399825.1 Gemmatimonas sp. | reverse complement strand
CCTTCGAGGGCGCGCGGATCGAGCTGGCCGCGCTCGGGATTCCACTGCACATCATGACTGCCCGGCTTCGGCGCGCTGCGGCCGATACGGATCACCTCGTGACCGCCGGTCGACAGAAACGCCGCGAGCTGCGTGCCGATGAAGCCACTCGCGCCGGTGATCGCGATGCGCAGACGCGGCCGGTCGGCGAACTGGGCATGCCGCATCAAGTCGCCCAGCATGATGGCGTGTCGGTACGCGAAGACGCGCGCCAAGGTGCGCTGCGTGTAGCCACCGGCGACCGCACTCCCTAAACCGCCGAGCGGGAGTGCGTAGCGGATATGATCGTCCAGCGTGCTCGACTGCGCATCGATCGGCGTGAAGCCGTGGGTGTGCTCCCACGCCGCAAAGGGGCCATCACGCATGACGTCGCGGAACTGACGATTCTCGATGTACTCGCGATGCTCGAGCGTCCACGTGGTGGGCACAGGACCGGCATGGACCTGCAGC
The DNA here is from genome assembly GCA_040399825.1 of Gemmatimonas sp. Taxonomy (GTDB): domain Bacteria; phylum Gemmatimonadota; class Gemmatimonadetes; order Gemmatimonadales; family Gemmatimonadaceae; genus Gemmatimonas. Next base: position 1,220 of record JBBARJ010000015.1, on the reverse strand, counting down.
ACCACCTTGGCGCCGTCACGAATGCCCCCCGTGTGCTCGAGCACCTTGGGGCGGTCCCACGGCGGCGAGAGCCGCTCGAACGCACCCGCCCGCTCATGCCACGCGAACAGCGCCTCGACGGGCACGGGGGCTTGCACCTGCTTCCGGAATTCCTGCATCGACACGAACACTCTCCACTGCGGCGATCCGCATGTACCAGCCCCTACGCTACCAGCCGCCGGCGTCTTCGAGATCGAGGACCCGCCAGCAGTACCAACTGGCAACGCTTGCCCAGGGGCGCCAGTTCCGCGCGACCTTCTCCAACCGGTCCGCCTCCGGCAGCGCCCGCATGCGATAGATCCGCTGCGCCCCCTTTCGGACACCCAGATCGAGCACCGGAAGCACATCGGGACGGCCAAGCCGGAACATCAGGAACATCTGTGCCGTCCAGCGACCCACGCCGCGCACCGCGATCAATGCGTCAATCACCGCCTCGTCGTCCATCGTGTCGATCACGTCGAGGGGGAGGCGAGCCTCCTCGACATGCTGCGCCAGATCGCGGATCGCGCGCGTTTTCGCCGTGGAGAGACCGCACGCGCGGAGTGTCGCCTCGTCCGACGCGAGAATCTGCGCCGGCGTGGGGGCGTCGCCGTCCGATCCGATACGCTCGTTGAAGCGCCGGTAGATCGTGGAGGCCGCGCCACCGGACAACTGCTGAAAGACGATCGCCCGCGTGAGATGATCGAAGTGCGTGCCCTCGGCGCGCGGGATCATCGTGCACGGGCCGACCCGTTCGATGGCGACGGCCATCTTCGGATCCTGCGCGCTGAGTGCCGCGACCGCCGCCTTCAGACGGAGCGGTGTCAGTCGGACGATCGTCATCGTCGGATCACATCGTCAACGAAAACATCACGTGCGCCTTCGGGGTGCCGGGGAACATCAGCCACGGCTTCGTATCCGATGGCGTCGTCGAGATCCCCGTGGTCGCCGTGGTGGCGAACGGGATGTACACGACGAACAGCGGATTGCCCTGCTTCACCGTACCCGACGCCACGTCGAACGCGTCCTTCTTGCCGAAGATCTGGTACAACGACGCCGGTGCCGTCGGCATCTTGATCTTGCCCGCCTTCACTTCGGCGAAGCGCACCGTGTCGATCTGACCGCCCTTCACACCCGACACGCGCAGGGCACGACCGCGGGCCATGAACGGGTCCATCGAGTCATGGTAGCACGACACGTGG
>JBBARJ010000014.1:0-23232 GCA_040399825.1 Gemmatimonas sp. | reverse complement strand
GCTCGTGAACAGCAAGGATCGGGAATTGCGCGCCGGGAAGGAGCGGAACCGCCTGCCGAGCTACTCGATCTGGTATGTGAGCTTCTTTGCGCAGGAGCAAGGCGAAACGCGCTTTTCTCCGCAGGAGTTCATCATCAACAACACCGGACGCGACTTCCGGCCGCTCGACATGCTCCCGATCACGCCGGGCTTCGGCGAATACCGCCTGAAGCAGCGCGACGTGCAGTCGGCGCTGCTCATCTTCGACGGGCAGATCGACGTGAACCAGCCGCTCTCCGCGCTCATGGAGAGCACGCCGAGCGTGACCGACTGGAACCGCGTCATCCAGCGGATCGAGCGCGAGCGGTCCTTAGTGCGCTCGCGCGCCGCGGCCGCCCCGAAACCGCCGGCGTGACGCCACGGTCGTGACGCCGTCATCCTGACGCCCGACGCGTGCCCCCGTCAAGCGTCGGGCACGCGTAGCACGTCTTCCACGGCGCCGGCATCACCATCGCGCAGCAGGTGGATGGCATAGCGCACGGCATCATGCTCTCGCGGCCAGGCCAGATGTTTGATCGCCGCGGTGGGTGTGCGCCAGGCCATGGAATCATGCTCATGGCTCAGCATCACCACGCTGGCGTGCTCCACGACCGCGGCGAAGACCACGGCCATCTGAATCGTGTTGCGCGATGTGAGGTAGAACGGATTGACGGCGAGCGTGTAGAGCCGGTGGACGACCAAGCCGGTCTCCTCGAGCACTTCCCGCCGCGCCGCGTCGGCGGGGCGCTCTCCCGGCTCGATACTGCCATGCACGAGCTCCCAGGCCCCTGTGCAACGCACGCCGACCGCCCGGCGCAGGGTGAGCACCCGCCAGCGATCTCGGCGGCCGTGCGGAGCCGGGGCAAGGACGACGACGTCGACCACACCGACCGAGATCTGGACGTCGGCCGTCGGGATCGCCGGCCCTGCGGGACTTGAAGGGTTCATAACCAATGCTACCCGGTCGCTTGCCCTGCAGCGAGCGCGGCGGCGAACTTCCTCGTGATGACTGCTCTCGCTGATTTCCGCGCTCGTGCCGCACAGTGCCGTGCCACCGGTGGACTCGTCCCCGTGTGGAGCGACTGCTTGCTCGATCTCTGCACGCCCGTCGCCGCGTTCGCCAAAGTGCGCCGCGGCCCGTTCGCCTTCCTGCTTGAGTCAGCGCCCGCCGGGGGCGAGTCGTGGGCGCGCTATACCTACCTCGGCACCGAGCCGCGCGGGGCGTGGCGCCTCCGCGACGGGGTCGTCGAGGATTGGGACGAGGCACAGGGTTGGTATGGCGCGCGGACACCGGCCGACCCGATCGCCGACCTGCGTGACATCGTGCGCGCCATGCGTCCGGTTCCGGCCCCGGAGCTTGGCGCACTCTGGAGCGGAGCGATTGGCTTCTTTGCCTACGACGTGGTGCGGCACATCGAGAAGCTGCCGAACGCGCCGCCACGCACGTTGAGTTATCCCGACGCCTGCTTCGTGTTCACGAAGGCGCTGGTCGTCATCGACAACTGGCGCGGACAGGCCCGCGTGATCGTCTCGGTGCCGGTACCGGCGGGTGTCTCGGACGATGCCCTCGACGCCTTGCCTGCCGAGGCTGTTCATACGCTCGCCGACACCATCGTGCGGCTGCAGGGACCGGATGTGCTGCCACCGCTCACGCTGGATGAATCGGCGCCGGCCGCTGTCCCGCATTCGCACTACGCGCGCGAGGATTTCATCCGCGACGTGGGACGCATTAAGGAGTACATCCTGTCGGGCGACGTCTTTCAGGCGCTGCTCGCGCGTCGCATGTCGGTGCCCCTCGATTTCGACACGACCACGCTGTATCGCGCGCTGCGGGCGCTCAATCCGTCGCCGTACATGTACCACCTCATGCTCGACGGCATGGAGCTCGTGGGCAGCTCGCCGGAACTGCTGGTGCGTGTGGCCGATGGATGCCTTACCGTACGCCCGATTGCCGGCACGCGCCCTCGCGGCAAGACCGCGGAAGAAGATGTGGCTCTCGCCGCCGAACTGCTCGCCGACGAGAAGGAGCGCGCCGAACATGTCATGTTGGTCGATCTCGGCCGCAACGATGTCGGTCGTCTCGCGCGCTACGGCACCGTGCGCGTGACCGATCTCATGACCGTCGAGCGCTACTCGCATGTATTCCACATCGTGAGTCAGGTGGAGGGCGAACTGGCCGACGGGTCGAGCGCGCTCGACGCGTTCCGGGCGGTGTTCCCCGCCGGCACGATGACCGGCGCGCCAAAGGTGCGGGCCATGGAGATCATCGACGAGCTTGAACCCGAGCGCCGCGGTGCCTATGCCGGCGCGGTCGGATTCATCGGGGCCGGTGATACGCGCATGGATCTGGCGATCACGATTCGCACCTGTGTCATCGCCGACGGCATCGCGTCGGTCCAAGCCGGCGCCGGCATCGTGCATGACTCGGTGGCGGAGAGCGAGTGGGCCGAGACGGAAAACAAGGCCCGCGCGCTGCTCACCGCGATCGGCCGTGCGCGCACGGCGTCGTCTCGCGCGGTGTCGTAGCCACCGATGTCGCTCGTGCTCGTCTCTGTCTCAGGTGACCGGCGCTTCGCGCTGACCGGACGCCCGGGCTTCATCGCCGGACGCGAGCCGTCGTGTACCCTGCCCATTTTTGATCCCGCCGTGTCGCGTCGTCACGCCGCCCTGCGGGTAACGGAGGCGGGTACCGTCGACGTGCAGGATCTGGAGTCACGGAACGGCACGTGGGTGAACGGTGCGCGGGTGCAGCGCGCCACCATCGTGCCCGGCGACACGCTTGCGTTCGGTACCGTAGCCTTCACGCTGCGGTACGTCGAGGAGGTCGCGACACGCCCCGCGGTCTCCTCGACGTCGCCCTCCGCCGCGCCCTCGCCCTCGCTCGCGCCCTCGCCGGTCTTGGCGTTCGACGGGAGTGCGACGGTGCTGTTCGAACGTCGCGTGCCGTCGCGCGAGCAGGCCCTGGCCGACGTGGCGCATGTCACGGCCGGCCACCCACAGGCGACCGCGCGCCTCGCGCAACTGGTCGGCATCGCGCAGCGCCTCGGAGGCTTCACCGATCTCGATGCGCTCCTGGAGGCCTTGGCCGGCGACCTGTTCCGCAGCTTTGACGCCGACCGCGTGGCGATTCTCCTCCGCGACAGCGATGGGATGCTGCAGACGCGTGTCTCGCGCGACCGACAGGGCAACATCCCGCGTCCGGTACCGCGGGCGATCGCCAATGGCGTCGCCGAACGGCAGGTCGCGCTGCTGACCAATGACGCGGGATCGGATGCACGAACGGCGGGCGCCTCGGTACGGCAGCAAGCCGTACAATCCGCCATGGCCGCGCCACTCATCGGCGAGCAGCACACCACGCTTGGTGTGCTCTACGTGGACCATCTGCGCGACACCGATGGGTTCACCGACGAAGATCTGGCGTTCCTCGTGGCCTTCGCCGGCATCGCGTCGGCAGCCGTGGAACGTGAAGCATCAACCGCACGCCTGGAGCAGTCCGCGCGTGTCCGCGCAAATTTCGAGCGCTACTTCGCGCCGCAGATCGCGCAGCGCATCGCCGACAGCACCGGCCGTGTGGTCCCCGGCGGGTCGCGTCAGCACGTGGTGGTCCTGTTCAGCGATATCCGCGGCTTCACCGCGATCGCGGAATCGCTGCCGCCGACCGAGATGGCCAATCAGCTGAACGAGTATTTCGGCGTGATGGTCGATTGCGTGTTCCGGCACGACGGGGCCCTCGACAAGTTCATCGGCGATGCGATCATGGCCTACTGGGGCGTTCCCGACGCGGGCGAGCACGACGCCGGTCACGCCGTGGCCGCCGCACTCGACATGCAGTGCTCGCTGCAATCGCTGAACGCGCGCTGGGCAGCCGAGGGGCGGCCGCTCCTCAGCGTCGGCATCGGCATTCACTCGGGCGAGGCCTTCGTGGGCAATATCGGTTCCCCTCGCCGGCTCGAGTTCACGCTCATCGGCGATACGGTAAATGTGGCCAACCGGTTGTGCAGGCTGGCTCGCGGCGGGGAGATTGTGGTCAGTGATGCCGTGCGGGACGCCCTCTCCGACCCGAGTCGCTGCACGCCGCGCCGTGACCTCGCCGTGGCCCGACAGCACGGCACACCGCCGGAGGTGTGGCAGGTGATGTCCACGGGCGCGGCGTCGTGAATCCGGCGCCACTGACCCGCATCGTCGGCGCCGCCGACGTGACGGGCACGCCGGCCGTGCTCGAGGATCTCGCGGCAATCGTACACGAGCATGATACCTTGTACGATTGGGCGGCAGAGCAGCCACAGCCGCGCGCCATGCGCGGCCGCGCGCCGGTGTACGTGGCCACGCTCCCCGCGTGCGGCATCCCGGTGGTCGTCCGACACGGCTGGCACGGTGGCGTGCTCGCACCGCTCACGGCCGACCGCTTTCGTCGCCCCACCCGCGCACCGGTGGAAATGGCGCGGTCGGCCGCGTTACGGGCCGCCGGCATTCCCACCACCGAGGTGCTCGGCTTCGCGCGCTACCCGGCGGCATTCGGGCTCTGTCATGTGGATGTTGTCACGCGCTATGTGGCCGACGCGGCCGATCTCGGCATGGTGCTGGCTGGACTCGCGCCCTTCGTGGACTGCGAGACCGCACTGGCCTGCACCCAGCGACTGCTCATGCAGCTGGCCAGCCATGGCGTGATCCATCCCGATCTGAACGTCAAGAACATCCTGCTGCGCCCCACGGCTGATGGTATCGAGGCGCTGATCATCGACGTCGATGTCGTGCGCTGGGACGCGTCCCGCTCCCCCGACGAGACCATGCGCGCCAACATCGCGCGCCTCACGCGGTCGGTGCGAAAGTGGCGCACACATTTCGGCTGCGACGTGACCGATGCGCGCATCGCGGCGTTCAGCGATGCCGTGACGGCCGAACTCACGTCCGCCTCACCTTCCGATGAACGCTAGCGTGTCCGTTTCCGCCACGACCCCGCCCCTGCCACCCGTGACGCTGAATCGCGTCGGCATCGTGATGATGAGTGCCGTCGGTGACGCGGTGCATGTCATGCCGATCATCCATGCGATCAAAGCCCACTCACCGGCATCGCGCATCACGTGGGTGCTGCAGCCCGGGCCGGCCACGCTGGTGCGCGGTCATCCGTTGGTCGACGACATCGTGCTCTTCGATCGCTCGAAGGGCTGGAAGGGGTTTCTCGAGACACGTCGCGAGCTCGCTACCCGTCGCTTCGACGTCGTGCTGGCGCTACAGGTGTACTTCAAGGCGGGCCTCATCACGAGCTTTACGCACGCGCCGGTGAAGCTGGGCTTCGATCGCGAACGCGCGCGCGACGCCAACTGGCTGTTCACGACGCATCGCATTCTGCCGCACACCGGCCAGCATGTGCAGGATCAGTACTTCGAGTTTATCGATGCGCTCGGCGTTCCGCACGGTGCCCCGCAGTGGACGTTGGGCCCGTGGAATGATGAAGAACGGGCGTGGCAGCGCGACTTCCACGCGCAGTTCGATCGTCCCATCGCCCCGATCGTGGTGGCCACCAGCAAGGAATCCAAAGACTGGATGCCCGAACGCTGGGCGGCCGTGTGTCACATCCTGTGGAATGACTTCGGGCTGCAGCCGGTGTTGGTGGGCGGACGCTCGCCTCGCGAAGTGGCCGCCGAAGCGATCATCCTGCGCGACGCACCGATGGCGCACTCGGCCCTCGGCAGCGGCCTGCGCCGCCTCGCCGCGATTCTCGACGGCGCGGCGGTCGCGCTCTCACCCGACACCGGCCCGCTGCATCTGGCGGTGGCGTTGCGCACACCGGTGATCTCGCTGCTCGGATACACCAACCCCAAGCGGGTCGGGCCGTACGACTTCTCGCACGATCTGATGATCGATGCCTACGGCGACCCGGGCGAGGACTACCCCCTGGACATGACCTATCGGGAAAACCGGATGCAGCGCATCACGGTGGACGACGTGCGCGCCATGCTCGACCGCTGGCAGGAGCGCTATCGCAAACCGCTCGCGCCGACGGTGAGCGGGCCGAACGCGTAGCTGAAGCCCAGGTCACGCAACAGCCCGACCATGCGCCCCAGCGGAAGTCCCATCACCGCGAAGTAGTCGCCGTCGATGCGCTCGACATTGGTGGCGCCGAATCCCTGAATCCCGTAGGCGCCCGCCTTGTCCATCGGTTCGCCGGTGTCCACATAGGCGGCGATCTGCGCGGCGTCGAGCGTCCGGAACGTCACCGACACCGACTCCACACCGGAGAGTGTCAGGCCGCCGTGGGCAACGGCCACCGCCGTGAATACGGTGTGGGTGCGTCCACTCAGGCGCGTGAGCATGGCGACCGCCTCGGCGTGGTCCCTGGGCTTGCCCAGGATATCGCCATCGATCACCACGATCGTGTCCGACCCGATCACGACCGCGTCGGGATGCTGTGCCGCCAACGTGTGGGCTTTGTCCCGTGCGAGCCGCTCACAGTGCGGGACGGGGGCCTCGTCGGGGTGCACCGATTCATCCACATCGGCGGGACGCACCTCATGCGCGATCCCGATCAGCGCCAGCAGCTCGCGACGACGCGGAGACTGGGAGGCGAGGATCACTCGGGGACGGGTTCCCGGCGTAGACGAGAGCGGAGCGGAGTCGGTCATGCGAGTAAGTTTAGGCGACGACAATTCTCCTCGCACCCCACGCGCACATGTCCGACGAACAGGCTCACTTCGAGACGCTCGCCATCCGCACGCAGGCCCCCGTCTCCGCCGAACGGGCGCACTCCGTTCCGTTGTACCTGACGTCGGGCTTTCGATTCGACGACGCCGAGCACGCGCGGGCGCTCTTCACGGAAGAAGTCGCGGGCAATGTCTATAGCCGATACGCGAATCCGAACACCGACGAGTTCGTGCGGAAGCTCTGCCTGCTCGAGGGCGGCGAGGATGGCATCGCCACCGCCTCCGGCATGTCCGCGGTGTTTACGGCGATCGCGGCGCGCGTGTCATCGGGAGATCACGTGCTGGCATCGCGCGCGTTGTTCGGGTCGACGCACCAGATCTTCACGCGCATTCTGCCCAAGTGGGGCGTGTCGTCGGATTACGCCGATGCCGCTGATCCGACGTCGTGGGAGAGGCTGGTCCGTCCGAACACGAAACTCATCTTCATCGAGACCCCCTCGAACCCCGGGCTCGAGCTGATCGATCTCCGCTGGCTCGGCGACTTCGCGGCCGCACGTGGTATTCCGTTGATGGTCGACAACTGCTTCGCCACGCCCTATCTGCAGCGGCCGCTCGCGCTCGGCGCAAACGTGGTGACCCACTCCGCGACCAAGTACATCGATGGACAGGGACGGGCGCTCGGCGGCGCGATCATCGGCGATGCGTCGTACATCGCCGACTGCCGCTTCTTCGCGCGGCACACCGGCCCGGCGATGAGCGCGTTCAATGCCTGGCTGCTGTCGAAGTCACTGGAGACGTTGGCCGTGCGCATGGATCGCCACTGTTCGAACGCGCTCGCCCTCGCCCAGCATTTCGAGGGGCATCCGGTGCTGTCGGCGGTTCGCTATCCGTTTCTGCCGTCGCACCCGCAGCACGATCTGGCGCGCGCACAGATGTCGCAGGGCGGCGGTATCGTCGTGCTGGAGCTCAGAGGCGGTCTCGACGCAGGACGCCAGTTCCTCGACGCGGTGCGGATGGTGTCGCACTCGGCAAACCTCGGCGATACGCGTACGATCGTCACCCATCCGGCGTCGACCACGCACTCGAGGCTCACGCCGGCCGAGCGCGCGGCGGTTGGCATTTCAGACGGTTTGATTCGGGTCAGTGTCGGTCTTGAACATGTTTCCGACATTGTCGCGGATCTGGAAGACGCGCTAAACCGCGCGGCCGGAGTGCCGTGATATCGCCGTAGCAACATGCTTCAGGTTGCCAAGGCGTGGCACGGCAAATGCGACATGTTCGCTAGCGAGGCCGCCACGTTGATGGCGGTCACGCCCCGGTACTCGGCGTCTTCGCCGGCGTCAGGCGAGCCGCGGTTGTCAGGTAAGCCGAGACTTGATGCGGCCGTCGACCGTGCCGTAATTGTAGAGGCCCCGTTCCGCTCAGGCCGATGCGGCGTTGGGCGCCTCTCGCTCGAGCCAGATGGTGACCGGACCGTCATTCACCAGCTCGACGTCCATACTGGCGCCGAACTCCCCCGTTTGCACCTCGAGCCGGTGCTGGCGCAAAAGCATCACGAATTGGTTATATAGTGGAATAGCGGTTTCCGGGCGGGCGGCGTCAATGAAGCTTGGACGTTTTCCCTTTCGGACATCGGCGTAAAGCGTGAACTGCGATACGACCAAGAGTGCGCCTGCGCACTCGGCGAGATCGCGGTTAAGTTTCCCGTCGTTGTCTGCAAACAGGCGAAGGCCCACGATCTTGTCGGCCATCCATCGGAGTTCCGCGTCGGTGTCCGTGTGCGTGAAACCTACGAAGAGCAGATAACCAGATTGAATGCGCCCGGAGACTCTCGATCCTGCCGCGAGCTCATCCGGACGGATACGTACTTCGGCCCTGCTGACACGCTGAAGTAAGATTCGCATAGCGCGAAAGTCTGGCATTGCACTCCGATTCTCGGAAGTGCAAAGGGAAAATGTCAATCATGACGACCGTGCAACCTCGCCTTGCGCTACACTTTGATTTGACGCCGCGCTCCGCGGCGATGGACGCCGACGCGGCCTTTCTGGCCGCGTGTGTTGCCTGGCTGGGGCTCGACCAGGGTCAGCAGTTGAGCTGGGAGGCGCCCTCCAATCACACGCTGGATGGTGGACGTATCCTCCGGTGGGCGCCATACCGCGACGGCGGAACGGCGTTAGCCGACATCGTCGTGCACGCCCCCGATCCACTCGATCGCTCGCTGCAATGGTCCACGCACGTGACGTACGTGGTCACCACGAACGCGAGCGGCTCGACCCACCGTCAGGTAAACCTCCGCGTCGGTACCGACGGCGGGCTCAGCAATGGCGCGCCTCCGCCAGTCCGTCCGCCTCGCCTGCTCTCTGAGCTCGACACGCCGTTCACGCTGGTGTCGAACGACGGGCCGCTGCAGCGGATCCCGACGCAACTCGAGGCCGGTACGCTCGACGCCTTTGTGCGCTTCGTGCTCTGCGATCCGGCCCGCACCATGCCGGTGCTGCTGCTCACCGAATTGCCCGACGGCGGCTACGTGCTGCCGCCCGAGCAGTTCGCGGCTGAAATGTTTGGCCTGGGCCTCTGCTTCATGCTGCGGCACTCCGACACGTTTGCCCTCTCCGATGCCGTAGGAGGTCACGCGCGGAGTGTGTTTCTCGGCTCGGCCCGTGCGTACCTGCCCGGCTTCACGCTGGAATCGGATCCGTTCCAGCATCCGCTCGTGCTCGCTCGTGCCTTGGCCCTTCCCGGCGAACGCCGCCGGCTGGTCCAGCGCTTGGCTGAAGTATCGGTGCAGCGTCCGTTTTCCGATCCGGCCATCGTGGACACGCTCCGCGATCAGCGGGCATCGTCGTACGGCAAACGTCCAGACGCCGCGGAGGCCCTGGCGGCCGCCGAGTCTGGCGTGGAAATGGACAAGAGCCAGCTGATCTCGCTCGTCCGGCAGTACGAAGACGCCGTCCGCTCCGCCGAGGGCGAGTTGTCCCGCACCCGCGAACGCTTGGTCGAGGCTCGCGAACAGCTGGAAGCCGAACGCGCCTCGGCCCGTGCCCTTCGCACGACGCTGGCCGCTCACAAGGAACGCCAGCCAATCTCCAAGCCGGCCAGCGACGCCCCACAGTCGGTGCTCGAAGCGGTTGAGCGCGCGCAAGCACTGTACTCGGATGCGCTCCGACTGCTTCCATCGGCGTTCTCGTCGTCCCGCGAATCATCGTTCCCCGACGCCGATACGGCGTGGTCGTACCTGAAGGCGCTCGGCGAAGTTGGCCGGCGGCGTCAGGATCGCGCCCTTGGCCGCCCGCTCGGCGAGGTGTTCGTCGACCTCGGTGTCGACTACTCACCCGGTCCCTCAGACGGCAGCCGCAAGACGCCGTACATCTTCCGCGATGGTGAGCGCGAGATTGAATGCGCCGACCAGCTGCGGAAGGGAGCGAACCCGCTCACCTGCCTGCGGATCTACTTCACGTCGTCAGAAGACGGCGGGTTCGTGATCGGCCATGTCGGCCGCCAGATCGAAGTGGTGGCACCGCCGGCGCCGGTGGCCGCTCCGGTCGAGTAGCGCCACGGATGTGCGCGGTGTGATGGCACACCGCGCGCATCCGTGTCAGGGCGCCGTTTCGTGGAACTCGACGCTCGTCTCATGTTGCAAGGCACGGCGCAACGCCCAGGCGTCCGAGAAGAGCACAACGACGTGGCCCTTGTGGTCGAACAGCTTGAGACGCCCCTGTCCCGTGGCCACGCGCTCCACGTCGGCCTTCGGTCCCGTGATCCAGCGTGGCCAACGGTAGGTCATTTTCTCGAACTTGCAGGGCGCCGCGTACTCGTGCTCGAGCCGGAAGGCCATCACGTCAAACTGCAGCTGCCCAACGGCGCCCACGATGGGCTGTGAGCCCGCCGAGGTCTCGGCGAAGAACACCTGCGCCGCGCCTTCTTCCGTGAGTTGACGGAGCCCGCTGTCGAACTGCTTGCGCTTGAGCGGGTCGGCCGGAATCGCGCGGGCGAAGTGCTCGGGTGGGAAGCGTGGGATGCCCTGGAACTCTAGCTTGCCGTCGCCGCCCAGCGTATCGCCGATGCGCAGGTTGCCTCGGTCCATGATGCCGATGACATCGCCGGGCCACGCTTCTTCGATGCTGACACGATCGCGCGCCATGAACTGTTGTGGCGCCGCCAATCGGATCGGCTTTCCACTGCGCTGATGCAACACCTGCATGTTCGCTTCGAAGTGGCCGGACACAATACGTACAAACGCTACGCGATCGCGGTGTTTCGGATCCATGTTCGCCTGGATCTTGAACACGAAGCCGGTGAAGTCCGTGCTCTCTGGCTGCACGTTGCCAGCGTTCGTTTCGCGCGGACCGGGCGCCGGTGCCAGCTCGAGAAACTCGCGCAGGAATGGCTCGATGCCGAAGTTCGTGAGGGCGGAGCCGAAGAACACGGGAGTGAGCGAACCGTTGATGACCCGATCGTGATCGTACGTATGCCCAGCCGCGTCGAGCAAGTCGATGTCGGTCATCAAGCGATCGAACGCACTCTCACCCATCGTCTCGATCAGCGCCACGTCGTCGATGCTCACGATCGTGTCATCGGCCCGCGTCGCGCCGCGGTCTCCGCTGCGCTCGAACAAGTGCACTTCGCGCTTGAGGCGGTCGTACACGCCGACGAAGATGTCGTTGTCGAACACCGGCCATGTGGCGGCAAAGCAGTCGATGCCGAGATCGGCTTCGACATCCTGAATGAGCTTGAGCGGATCTTCGCCGTGGCGGTCACACTTGTTCACGAGGGTGAAGATCGGCGTACGACGCCGCTTACAGACCTCGAACAGCTGCCGGGTGCGCTCCTCCACGCCGCGACGGTTGTCGAGCAACATGATGGCGCAGTCGGCCGCGACCAGCGTCCGGTACGTGTCTTCCGAGAAGTCTTCGTGACCGGGCGTGTCGAGCAAGTTGAGCTGGTAGCCCAGATACTCGAACTGCAGCACCGAGCTCGTCACCGAGATACCGCGCTCCTGTTCGAGCTTCATCCAGTCGGACGTGGCATGCCGCGTGGCACGCCGCGCCTTCACCGAGCCGGCGAGGTGAATGGCCCCGCCGTACAGGAGCAGCTTCTCGGTGAGCGTGGTCTTGCCGGCGTCCGGGTGCGAGATGATCGCAAAAGTCCGGCGACGGGAGATTTCGTGGGCGAGGCGCTCAGCGGCAATTTCAGGAGAGACAGCGTCAGTCATCCCGAAAGCTAAGCGCCCCACGGGGGTATCCGAAACGGCTACTCGACCGTCACCGATTTGGCGAGATTGCGCGGCTGGTCGACGTTGCACCCGCGCTTGACGGCGATGTAATAGGCCAGCAGCTGCAACGGCACGCTCGCCAGGATCGGCGTGAGCAGATCGACCGTCTCGGGAATCCGGAACTCGTAATCGAGCTTGCCGGCCAGCGACGGCTCCTCGCGCGTCGTGATCGCGATGATCTTGCCCTTACGCGCTTTGACCTCCTGAATGTTCGACGTGATCTTGTCGAACACCGCGTCATGCGGGGCAATACACACCACCGGCATCATCTCGTCGATGAGCGCGATCGGGCCGTGCTTCATTTCGGCGGCCGGATAGCCTTCGGCGTGGATGTACGAGATTTCCTTGAGCTTGAGCGCGCCCTCGAGCGCCGCCGGGAAGTTGTAGCCACGTCCGAGGTACAGGAAATTGGACGCGCGCTTGAATTCCTCGGCGAGCTCCTCGATTTCGGGTGCGCGATCCAGAATGGACTGGATCTGCGCCGGGAGATTGGCCAGCGCCTGCGCGATTTCACGGCCGCGCGCCACACTGAGATTCTTGAGACGGGCGAGCTTGAGCGTGAACAGCGCCAGCGCCACGACCTGACTGGTGAACGCCTTCGTCGACGCCACACCGATTTCCGGCCCAGCATGCAAGTAGATACCACCGTCGTCTTCGCGGGCGATGGTGGACCCGACCACGTTCACCAGTCCGAGTGTCCGGGCCCCTCGGCGCTTGGCTTCGCGCATGGCGGCCAGCGTGTCGGCCGTTTCACCGGACTGCGAAATCACAATGCAGAGCGTAGTCGGCGTCACGATCGGATTGCGATACCGGAACTCCGACGCGTACTCGACTTCCACGGGAATGCGGCACAACTCTTCGATCATCATTTCGCCGATCAGCGCCGAATGCCAGCTCGTGCCGCAGGCAGTGATGATGATGTTGTCGACGTTGAGCAGGTCTTCCTTCGAGATGTTCAGTCCGCCGAGCTTGGAGAACCCTTCCTCGAGAATCAGTCGGCCGCGCATGGTGTTCTCCACCGTCGTCGGCTGCTCGAAGATTTCCTTCAGCATGAAGTGCGGATAGCCGCCGCGCTCGATCTGCTGCAGGTCCCACTCGATGCGCGTCACGGGATTGTCGCGGATCGCCGAGTCCAGATCGAGCACCGTGTAGCCATCACGCGTCACGACGGCGATGTCGCCGTCGTCGAGGTAGACGACGTTGCGCGTGTGCGCGAGAATGGCCGACGCGTCGGACGCGATGAAGTATTCGCCTTCGCCGACACCGATCAGCAGCGGACTGCCCTTGCGGGCGGCCACGATCTTGTCCTGTTCGTCGCTCGTGATCGCGGCGAGGCCGTACGTGCCATCGCACTGACGGAGCGCCTCGATGACGGCGGCTTCGAGATTGCCGGCATACGCCACCTCGATGAGGTGGGCGAGCACTTCCGTGTCGGTGTCGGACTTGAAGACGTAGCCGCGCGCCTCCAGCCCCGCCTTCAGGGCGGTGGCATTCTCGATGATGCCGTTGTGCACCACCGCGATCTTGCCGTTCTGGCTCGCGTGCGGGTGCGCATTCGACTCCGTCGGCGGACCGTGTGTCGCCCAACGGGTGTGCGCGATCCCCATCGTGCCCTGCGGCGGATCCTTCGCGATCGCCGCTTCGAGCCGCGCGATCTTGCCCGCTGCTCGGCGCGTTTCCACACCCGTGCCGCTCATGATGGCGACGCCAGCCGAGTCATAGCCACGATACTCGAGGCGCTTGAGCCCTTCGAGCAGCATGGGAGTGGCGATGCGATCACCAACGTAGCCGACAATTCCGCACATGGTCGTTCGTGGTCTAGAGTGTTCCGAGCGCCGCCAACGGCTCCCGGGCCTGCCTGATCAGCGTGCGCGCATCGTGCTCGGTGGGTCCTTCCGCGATCACGCGCACGATGGGTTCGGTGCCTGACGGGCGCAGGTGCACCCAGCGGTCGGGCCAGTCCAACCGGAGTCCATCCTGCGTATCGGCCACGGCGTCGGGAAACGCGGCGCGAAGCGCCACATACACGGCGTCGAGCGGCGCCTCGGGACGATCCAGCTTGTCTTTCACGATCACATACCGCGGGCGCTCGGCGATCACTTCCGATAGCGGCCGGGCTTCCTCCAGCATCAATTGCAACAACAGCGCCGCGCCGACCGGGGCGTCGCGCCCCAGATGCATTTCCGGCAGAATGACGCCGCCGTTCCCTTCACCACCGATGGTCGCGCCCAGATCGCGCATGGTCATCGCCACGTTCACCTCGCCCACCTTGGCGAAGTGGAAGGGCACGCCGGCATCGCGAGCCACGTCGGCCACCACTTTGCTGGTGGACAGGTTTGTCACCACCGGTCCCGGCCGATGCCGGAGCACGGTGCGGGCCGCCAAGGCGAGCGTGTAGTCCTCACCCGGCGCGATTCCGTTGTCGAGGACGAGGGCCAGGCGATCGACATCGGGATCCGTCGCAAAACCGATGTCGGCTTCGGTCGCCTTCACCAGCGCCGCCAATTCGCCGAGATTCTCCGCGACCGGCTCCGGCGGGCGATGAAACTGCCCGTCGGCTTCCATGTTGATGGCGTACACCTCACAGCCCAGCTCGGTCAGCAGCTGCGGCATGATCACGCCCCCCGCCCCGCGGCAGCAGTCGAGCGCCACGCGAAAGCGACGGGCGCGGATGCCGGCCACATCGAGGTACGGGAGGGCAAGCACCTGATCGATGTGCCGCTGCACGGCTTCGGTGTCGTGCACGATCTCGCCGAGCGCGTCCCATGTCGCGCGCGGAATTCCGCTCTCCATTAGTGCGCGCATTTCGGCGCCTTCGTCGGCCGAGAGAAAGAGCCCCGATGGACCGATGAACTTGAGCGCGTTCCACTCGATCGGATTGTGGCTGGCGGTGATGCCAAGCCCACCGGCCGCGTGGTGGTGCTCGACGGCCAACTGAATGGTGGGGGTGGGCGCCATGCCGATGTCGATCACGGTGCAGCCGACCGACTCCAGGGCGCCATGCACGATGCGCGTGAACATCGGTCCGGAGACCCGACTGTCACGCCCCACGACGATCGTACGTCCACCGTGCCGTGCGGCCCACGCACCAAAGGCGGCGGCAAAGGTCGCGACGACTTCCGGCGTCAGCCCGTATCCAACACGTCCGCGCACACCGGACACGCTCACCATCAGTCCATCGAAAGCCATCGCACCCCTCGGTATATCGGCGTGTTTTCGGGTATTCCCGCAACCTAGACACAGAGCTACGTCCAGCCAACACAGACATGAAGGCGGACCCATCCGCTTATCCCAGCGTTCCGATCACAGACGATTGAGGACCAGCTCCCGTTACAGCGGTGGCATGCCCCCTAACAGTGCACTAGTCTGTTCTCACATGTCCGATCCGCTTGCCCTTCTCCCCCTCGCCATCGCCGCCGGTGGGGGCCAACTCGGCGCGTTCGAGGCGGCGCCCCTCGCCGCCGCCGGGCTCACCCTCTTACAGCGTTCGGCCCCGCTGGTTCGCACGCTGGCCGGCAAGCGGTCGGCGATCCTGCTGCCAAGCGGGCCCGCCTATCTCGTGGCCCTGGCCGCATCGGATGGGCGTGGGGCGTTGCTGCTCGATCATCAGGGCTCAGCCGAATCGATCGCGTGGCAGCTGGCCGACGCCGACGTGGGGGCCGTGTTCACGGAGGCCGCGCTCCTTCCGTTGCTCCCCGACGGATTTCCCGTGGTGCTGCTCGACGAGGCCCCGCGCGTGGCGCGGGTGATCATGCCGGGGCGCCGCATGGACGTCGATCTGGGCTCGCACCATGGCCTCGCACTCGAGGGCGATACGGCGACCGAAGGACGCGAGGAAGAGTGCATCATCGCGTACGCGGCATCGGGCCAGCGTACGGTCCGCACGCATCGCGACATGATTGCCGCCGGCCGGGCGGCGGTCGCCGAGTGCGCGCTGACGCCGGTCGATCGCGTGCTGTCGCTGTTGCCGTGCCATGATCCGGACGCGCTCGCGGTGTGCGTCGCGGCACCACTCCTGGCCGGCGCCCGTGTGTCGTTCTTGTCGCCCGTCAGCGCGGCCGACGTCGCCACGGCCATCGCGCAGCACGAAGTCTCGATGCTGGCCGGCCGATGGCATACCGCATCTGGCATTCGTGTGACCGCCGTCAGCGCCGCGCTGGGCGTGGAACAGCTCCGCGACGGCTCCCTGATGTCCGACGGCTGGTAGGCGACGTCGCCTACGCGACGATCTGGATGCGGGACTGAGGCTGCACGCTGCGATCGGGCTGCGGGATCGCGCCGCTGGCGAGCGCGCGCTCGAACGCGGCCACGCACTCCGGATCGAATTGCGAGCCCGCGCAGCGCCGGAGTTCGGCGACCGCGTCGTCGACGTGCATTCCGTCGCGATACGGCCGGCCGCTCGTCATCGCATCGAATGAATCCGCGACGGCCGTGATACGGGCTTCGAGCGGAATGTCATAACCGTGCAACGTGTCGGGCGTACCGCCGCCGTCGAATCGCTCGTGGTGCGAACGCACCACGGCCAGCGCGTGCGGCATGTCGCCCAACAGCGGCACCAACAGCCGCCAGCCGATCACCGGATGCTCCATGACGTGGGCGTATTCGGTCGCCGTGAGCGGTCCCGCTTTGTTCAGCACCGATTCACGCACGCCGATCTTGCCGATATCGTGCAGGCGGCTGCCCAGTTCGAGCTCATGCATCAAGGCGGGCGCCACCTGCAGTTCGCGGGCAATCGCCATCGCATAGCGACTCACGCGCGTCGAGTGTCCCGCCGTGTACGAGTCCTTCACTTCCAGCGCGTCGGCCAACGACTGCAGCGACGCGAGAAACAACGCCTCATACTTGTGCGCCTGCAGGGCGACCCGCGCTTCGAGCTCCACGCGGTACGCCCGGTTCTCGATGAGCAGCCGTCGCTTTTCGAGCGCCTGCACCACGCGGGCGCGGAGCTCTTCGATGGCGAAGGGCTTCGTGAGGTAGTCGAGTGCACCGGCGTCGAGGCATCGGACGGCCAAGTCGACGTCCGAGACGGCCGTGAGCATCACCACGGCCGTCTCCGGCCACCGCGCGCGAATCTCCGTCAGCAGCTGCGCGCCGTCCATCCCGGGCATGTGGAAATCCGAAAGGACCAGCGGCGACGGGGTGGCCGCTTGAATGTCGAGGGCCTCCACACCACTGCTCGCTTCGACGCACTCGAAGCCTTCCGCCTGCATCAGGCGACGGACCACCGCGCGCATCGACGATTCGTCGTCTACGATCAGGCAGCGGCGTGGTGCGCCGTCGAGTGCACTGGTAAAGCGCATCAGGCCGCCGGCATGGGATCGCGCGGTAACGTGGGCCACACAACGGCCAGCGGCTGCAGAACGGTAGGGCGCGGACGCCCATCGCGCCGGAATCCGAGGGGGACAACTCGCCGACGCTCGATGCCGGCAGTAGTTTCCGCTGCAAGTTCGCCTCGGACCACACGGAGCCCATGACGCGCATTTTCGACGAAGACCTCACGGGTGGCATGGCCACCCGTGCCATCCATGCCGGCCAGCGCCCCGACCCGGTATCGGGTGCCATCATGACGCCGCTCTACCTCACGTCCACCTACGTGCAGGAAAGCATCGGCGTCAACAAGGGATACGAATACGCCCGGGGGAAGAATCCCACCCGACAGGCGCTCGAACGGAACGTCGCGACGCTCGAAGGCGGTACGCACGGGTTCGCGTTCGGCAGCGGCATGGGCTGCCTCGACTCGATCATGAAGCTGTTCCGCGCCGGTGATCATATCGTGTGCGGGGAGAACGTGTACGGGGGCACGTTCCGTCTGTTCGATCGAATCCTGCGTCATTTCGGCTTGTCCTTCACCTATGTGGATACGGATGACCCGCAGCGGGTGGCTGATGCGATGACGCCGTCTACACGGGCCCTGCTCGTGGAGACGCCGACGAATCCCCTCATGCGACTGACTGACCTGGCCGCCATGAGCGACATCGCAAAGCGACACCAGGCGTTACTGATCGTCGACAACACCTTCGCGACGCCGATCTTCCAGCGTCCGTTGGAGCTGGGCGCCGACGTCGTCTGGCATTCGACTACCAAGTACATCAATGGTCACTCCGATATGATCGGCGGACTGGCGGTCGTACTTGAGGACGAGCTGGCGGACCGGTTGCAGTTCATCCTCAACGCCGCCGGTGCCGTTCCGGGTCCCTTCGATGCGTGGCTCGCCCTGCGCGGCACGAAAACCCTCCCGCTGCGCATGAAGCAACACGATCTCAACGGTCGTGCCGTGGGCGCCTGGCTGCTGGAGCGCTTGGGTGAAGACCGCGTCATCTACCCGGGCCTCGTGCACCACCCGCACCACGAGCTCGCGAAGCGCCAGATGAGCGGATTCGGTGGCATGATGACCCTCGACCTCAAGACCATCGACAACGCCCGCAAATTTCTCGAGCGCGTGCGGGTGTTCTCGCTGGCCGAGTCGCTGGGCGGGGTGGAGAGCCTCACCAATCATCCCTACACCATGACGCACGGCTCCGTCCCGGCCGACATCAAAAACGCCATGGGCTTGAACGACGGTATGGTCCGGCTCTCCTGCGGTATCGAAGATGCTGAGGACCTGATCGCCGATCTCGACGGCGCGCTCGAAGGGATCTGAGCCGAAGCGGTTTCACACTGGAACTTGAGCACCCTCCCGCCGTAGGGAGGGTGTCTCCAGCCCCCTGATTATGCCCGCCACACCGCTCACGCAGATCTCGTCGGTCACCTGGGAACATCCGGCCGATCGCGCCGCCCTGCAGACGCTCCGCGCCCTCCCCGGCTTTGACGAAGTGGTGCGCAAAATCGCCAGCGTCTTCGGCGAACGCGGCGTCCGCAATCTCTTTCTCGGCGACGCGGTGCAGGTCGGGCCGACGCAACGGCCGATGCTGCATGCGCTTTACCATGACGTGCTGCAGGCCCTCGACTGGCCCAACTCCGGCCAACCGATCCCCCAGCTCTACGTGGCGCAGAACCCGATTGCCACGGCGGGGGCCGTCGGCTTCGACCAGCCCTTCATCGTAATCAACTCCGGCGTGCTCGAATTGCTGGAGCCCGAGGAGCAGCGCTTCATGCTGGCGCAGCAGCTTGGCCACATCATGACAGGGCGTACCACGTATCGTACGATCGCCCTCATCGTGCTGTTTTTCGGAATGAGCGCGCTGCCGCTGCTGGCGTCAATCGCCTTGCTGCCCTTCCAGCTCGCCCTGCTGGAGTGGTACCGCAAGTCCGAGCTGTCGGCCGACCGCGCCGGTATGCTGGGCACGCAGGACCCGCGCGCCAGCCTCATGACCTTTCTCAAGCTGGCCGGTGGCCGCGCCTACGGCGACACGATCGACCTTGACGCCTACCTCGCGCAGGCCGCCGAATACGAAGTCGGCGGCTCGGCGTGGGATAGCGTGATCAAGGCGCTCAACACGGCCCTGCGCGAGCATCCGTTCCACACAGTCCGAGCGGGCGAACTGAATCGCTGGCAGCAGTCGGGTGCCTACGGTGCGATTCTGGGCGGCGCCTACATCCGCCGCGGCAGCGAGGCCGAGCGTCCACTGCGCGATGATCTGCGCGACGCGAAGGACTACTACGCCGACAAGGCCAAGGCCGCGGCGGAGACGGTGGGGGACGTGATCAATCGCGCGGCCGACGCGTTCCGCGATGCCTTCAAGACGGCGGCCAGTGCGGTCACCATGGGAGACGACATGCCGGCACCACCGCCGCCGGCTTCTCCCCCGCCACCTCCGGCTCCAGAGCCGCCGGTCGGGGTGTGATGCTCGGGTTGGGTTGAACTGATCACGCAGAGAAGCAGAGGGCGCAGAGGCCGCAGAGAACAACAATTATTTCTCTGCGCACTCTGCGCCCTCTGCCTCTCTGCGTGATCGTTTCAGTGGCTGTGGGGAACGCACGCATTGCTCTCGTTTTGGACTAGATTTCCCGCCATGAAGATCCTGCTCCTCGGCTCTGGCGGCCGCGAACATGCACTCGCCGACGCGCTCGCTCGCGAGAACACCACCGTCGATCTCGTGGCCGGGCCGGGAAACCCGGGCATCGCCCAATTGGCCCGTGTCGTCTCGGTCAATGCGTCCGATCCGATCGAGGTGGCCGAGCTGGCCGAACGTGAGCAGGTCAAGCTCGTGGTGGTGGGACCCGAGGCGCCGTTGGCGATCGGTTTGGTAGACCATCTGCAGCACATCGGCGTGCCCGTGTTCGGACCCACGATGGGTGCGGCGAAGGTGGAGACCTCGAAGGCTGACACGAAGGCGCTGATGATGGCGGCCGGTATTCCCACCTCCCGCGCCGAAACGCATAAAAAGTCAGCTGATGCGAAGGAGGCCGTTCGCACGCGCTTCGGGGTGCCCGTGGTCATCAAGGCGAGTGGACTCGCCGCCGGGAAAGGCGTGATCATCTGTCACACGCTCAAAGAGGCCGACGCCGCCATCGAACGCGTGCTCGAAGACAAGGCCTTCGGTGAGGCCGGCAGCGAGTGCCTGGTGGAGGCGTTCATGACCGGCGAGGAGCTGTCGCTGTTCGCCGTGACCGACGGCTACAACGTGATGCCGATGATCGGCGCGCAGGATCACAAGCGCCTGCTCGATGGCGACGAGGGGCCGAACACCGGCGGCATGGGGGCGTACACGCCGGTGTCATTCTCCACGCCCGGGCTCGTGGACGACGTCACCGAGCGCATCTTCCTCCCCACGTTGCACGCACTGCGCAAGCGCGGCACGCCGTTCACCGGCCTGCTGTATGCGGGGCTGATGCTCACGGAAGAAGGCCCCAAGGTCGTCGAGTTCAACTGCCGGTTCGGCGATCCCGAGACGCAGGCGATTCTGCCCATGCTCACCAGCAGCCTGCTCGATCCCATGATGACGGTGGCCCACGGTGGTCGCATCGGCAGCCTGTCGCCGTTCACCTGGCGCGACGGCGCCTCGGTCACCACGGTGGTCGCCTCGCAGGGATATCCCGATGCGCCGATCACGGGCCAGCATATCACGTTGCCGTCGTTCAGCGACGACCTGCGGGTGTATCACGCGGGCACGGCGCGCGCCCCCGATGGCTCGCTGCGCACGAGCGGCGGTCGGGTGTTCGCGGTGACGGCCATGGCCGATACCTTCGCCGATGCGCAGGAGGCGAGCCGCGAGGCGGCATCGCGCATCGAGTTCGACGGTGCCGTCTATCGTGGCGACATCGGCTGGCGGGAAGCGGCGCGACTTGCCTGAGCTGCCCGAAACGGAAACCATCGCGCGCGACCTCGACGCGATGGTGTGCGGCACCACCATCGTCGGCGTGAACGTGCTCAAGGCCGACGTGCTGCGCGAAGCCGATGCGGCGGGCTTTGCCGAGGCGCTGAACGGGCTCACCGTTGCCCGCGTGTGGCGTCGGGCCAAACTGATTGTGCTGGACATGCGGCCTCACGCCGTACAGACGAGCGCCACCCAGCCACCGTGGCGGGTGGTTGTGCAGCCGCGCTTCACCGGCGGCATGGTGGTGGACGATGGCTCGCTGACAGAGGCCGACCGGGCCTACGTGGCGGTCACGCTTCGCCTCAACGATGGGCGGGCCCTGCACTACCGGGACGTCCGGCGGCTGGGCACCGTGGCCTTGATGTCACCCGAACGTTTCACGAAGTATTCGCACGCGTTAGGTGCCGAACCTCTTGACCCGCAGCTCGGCGATGCCGAGTTTTCGGTACTTGTTCGGGAGTCGAGACAGGCCATCAAAGTGTTCCTGATGGACCAGAAACGACTCGCCGGCGTCGGCAACATCTACGCGAACGAGGCTCTGTGGCTGGCCGGAATCGATCCGTCGCGCGAAGCGCGTACTCTCTCCTCGCAGGAAAGTGCAGCACTGCGGGCACAGCTCTGTGCCGTGTTGACCGCCTCGATCGCGGCCCGCGGCACGAGTTTCCGCGACTACCGGGATGCCCGCGGTGAACGGGGATCTTTCGTCGAGCAGTTGGCAGCCTACGGCCGCGCCGGTGAGCCCTGTCTCACCTGCGGCCGCCGTCTGGTCGGGACGCACGCGATCGACGGGCGCAGCACGGTCTTCTGCGCGCACTGCCAGCGGTAAGCTCGCCAGTAGACTCGTCGGTACGGTGCGCGGGAAGACACGCGCCACGCTGGCCACCCAGCTCGACCTGTCGGTCGGCTCGCCTGACGCCGACGTGCAGCGCCTGCGCGCCCAGGTGCGCGAGCAGATGCGCAACGAGCCGGGCGTGTATCTCATGCGCGGCGTGCACGGCGAGGTGCTGTATGTGGGCAAGAGTACGCAGGTGCGCACGCGACTGCTGTCGTACTTCCGCCTGCCCTGGCCCGAACACCGTCATTCGCGGCTGCTGCGCGAAACGGCGCGGATCGAGTGGGAGCCGATGCCCAGCGAGTTCGCGGCACTGCTGCGCGAAGTGCGCCTCATTCGTGCCCATCTTCCGAAGTACAACATCAAGGCCGCGCGTCCACTCGATAAGTGGTGGGTGATTACCGTCGCGGGCGGCCCCGCGCCGCGGCTGCGCATTCAGCGGGCGAGTGCCGCCGCGCGCGGGAAGCAGGTCGCACAGATCATCGGCCCATTCGCGTCACGACGTCCCTTGGTGGAGGCGCTGCGTGTACTCAACGATGCGCTGGGACTCCGAGACTGCACCGACCGCGTGCCCATGGTCCTGCATGACGCCGTCGACCTGTTCGACGACATGGTGCACCCGTCGCTCGAGCGCACCCCCGGCTGCCATCGCTACGAAACGCGTCGCTGTCTGGGGCCGTGCGTTGGCGCCACCACCGAGTACGCCTACCGCGCGCAGCTCTCCCGCGCGCGGGCCGTGCTGGAGGGACGCGACGATTCACCGCATCAGCATCTGGTGCGCGAGATGTCGGCAGCCAGCGCCGCGCTGAGCTACGAGCGCGCCGGCTGGCTGCGTGATCGACTCACCGCGCTGCAGGAACTCGACGGGCAGCTGGCGCGCGTGCGCGAGGCGATCACCAAGCCCAGCTTCGTGTACGCGATGCCCGGGCGTGACGGCGATGACCGGTTGTATCTCGTGCGGCACGGGCGCGTGGTGGCCGAGGCGCGCTGCAGCGATGTGGAGTCGGTGACGGCGTTGCAGGCGATGGAGCAGCGTGGTCTGCAGGCGCCCACCGGCGCCGTCGTCGATCAACTCGACGAGCTACTGATGATCGAGTCGTGGTTCCGTACCCGGCCGAACGATGCGGCGCTCAAGGCGGAGCCAGTGGTTGGGGCCTCAGAAACGTTGGTGCGAGATCGGCGTGACGCCGCACCACTCACGTGAGTTTGGAG
>JBBARJ010000013.1:1254-23351 GCA_040399825.1 Gemmatimonas sp. | reverse complement strand
ACTTGGCGAAGCGCTCGGCGTCATCTGGATCGACCGACGTCGGAAACGCGACCTCTGCCGCGCCGTCACGGCGCTCAGTGCGGCGTTGCAGCAGGGGACCCGCGTGGTGCTCTTCCCGGAAGGCACCACGTCCCTCGGTCGGCAAACCCTGCCGTTCCGCTCGTCGCTGGTGGAGGCGGCGGTGCGCACGGGGGTGCCCGTCGTCCCGATCGCGCTCTCGGTGCACGCCGCCGACGATCAGGGCGAGACGCTGTGCTGGGTTGACGACGAAACACTCGTGTCGCACCTGCCGCGCGTGATGGCGCTACGCGACGCGACCTTCGAGATCCGAGTGCTCGCGCCACTGGCGGCCGGACCGACGCGAAAAGTGCAGAGCGCCGTCGCACGGGAGGGGATCGTGACGGCCCGCCGACTGCGGTCTCGTCAGCTCGCCGTTGGGACGGAGGTCAACACTTTCGCAAAGCAAAACTTCCGGCCGATTGACAGTTCGGACCGCGAAATCGCCCGATAACGCGCAATCTTCTCGGGATAGCGCAGAATCGTGGATTCGTGAAATCCCATACGGAGAAAAAGCGGCTCGGCCAGTGAAATGGCGAACAGCTCGGGGTAACCACGCTCCCGCGCCAGCTTTTCCGCCGCCGTAATCAACCGCTGTCCGAGGCCGTGCCCCTGCGCATCGGGGGCCACCGCGAGCGACACCAGCTCCACGAGCGACGGCGAATACTCGTCGAGTGCGACCTGGCCCATCAGCGTGCCGTCGGCGCCGCGCACCACCTGATAATCCTGCAGGTGGCTCACGACAAAGGCTTCGCTGCGATGCAGTGTGAGACCGTCAGGCGCAAACATGTTGTTCAGCGCCACGATGTCGGCCACGTCATCGTCCTGCGCGTGCTGGACCCGCAGGGGCCACGCCGAGTGTTCCACCACCGCGGTGTCCGTGTCGGTCTGCATCAGCGCGACGCGAACACCCGCGTCTTGCCAGCCTTGTCGAACAGGAGCACCTCGTACGCGTCCTTGGGCGCTCCCTGTTCCATGCCAGGCGACCCCTGCGGCATGCCCGGCACAGCCAGACCACGCGCCACTGGCTGCTCGCGGAGCAGCTTCTGAATCAGGTCGGCCGGCACGTGCCCTTCGATCGCATAGGCGCCGACCCGCGCCGTGTGGCACGACTCGAGAGCCGACGGCACCCCGAACGACGCCTTCACACTCGACATGTCGGCCGTGTCGCGCACCGTGACCACGAACCCGGCCTTCCGCACATGGCTCACCCATTCGGTGCAGCAGCCGCAGTTCGGGTCCTTGTAGACCGTCATCGGCGGCAGCGCGGTACCGGCGGCGACCCGCTTGGGGGCCGGTTGGGCACCGAGCGCCCGAGTCCCGATCACGGTCGCGAATGAGGCCAGCCCAAGCTGGGCGGCGGCGAGGAAAAAGGCGCGCCGGGTGGGCGGGATTGGGGAGTCCGCATGTTGGCTCATAACGGGGAAGTATAGCGAATTGTCCAGCCGCGAATGCCGTCGAGGGCCGCAGCGCTCCGAGGCGTCACGGCGTGATGAAGAACTCACCCGTCCGGCCGATACTGATCGAGGTAGGGCCGCGCCAGCGCAAGCCGGCGAGCCTCTGGGATATCCACGCGTTGCAGCGGGTTGACGATGTCGTCGCCGCCGCGCCAGTACCCGGAATCGGAGCGTCGGCTCCATCGATCGAGTGCACATGTCGTCTTCCATGTCAGAAACCGTACTTGGCCGGAGCCGAGCTGCTGCCGACCGCTTGCTCGGGTTGGTCCTGCTCGCGCATGTCCCGATTTCGCTGTTGTTGGCGACGCTCCATGGCGCCTGGACCGCGGCCTTCGCAGTCGGCCTGCCGATTTCGCTGGGGGCGTTCTGGCTTTCCCGATCGGCCGCCGGCTCCACCCTGACGCGCATCGCCATTGGCGTTGGCTTCATGGCGTACTCGGGGGTGTTCATTCATCAGGCCCACGGCATGATCGAAGCGCACTTCCACGTGTTCGCCTCGCTCGCCTTTCTGCTGGTCTACCGCGATTGGCGCGTAATCGTGGCTGCGGCCGTCACGATCGCGGTGCATCACGTCGGCTTCCATATCCTGCAAGGAATGGGGGTGGGCGTCTTCCTCTTGAATCACTCCGTCGGCGGTCATGCCATGGTGGCCGTGCATGCCCTGTTCGTCGTCTTCGAGAGTGCGATGCTGGTGTGGATGTCGCTCCAGCTGTATCGCGAGGCGTCCACGACTCAGGATGTGTACGAATCGCTCGAGGCGTTGGGCGACGGACGCGTAGACCGCGAGCCGGTGGGTGACGGCGTAGCGGCCGCGGTGCGTACCGTGATCGCGGCGGTTCGGACGCTGGATCACGGGGCGGCCGAACTCGGGCTCGCCGTGCAGGAGCGTCGGGCGATGCGCCTGGACGAGACGGTCACGCTGCACGGGGCGTTCCAGTCGATGGCGACCCGCATGGTCGACGCCTCCCGGACGGTGGAAGAGCTCCGTCTGTCCAACGAGCAGGATCAGGCCAACACGCAGCGCTTTCTCGACACG
Source organism: Gemmatimonas sp. (assembly GCA_040399825.1). Classification (GTDB taxonomy): domain Bacteria; phylum Gemmatimonadota; class Gemmatimonadetes; order Gemmatimonadales; family Gemmatimonadaceae; genus Gemmatimonas. Next base: position 20,801 of record JBBARJ010000013.1, on the reverse strand, counting down.
CTGACGCCGGCCATCGTCGCGATGCGCGACGGCGACCTGACGAGCGTGATCGGCACCGGATTCGGCAAGACATACGACGTGACCGCCACCGCGATGGATAGCGCGCTGCAACAGCTGCGCGACGCCATCGGCGAACTGCGTTCATCCTCGGAGCAGATCGATAGGGCCTCCGGCGAGATCGCCAACGGCGCCGACAACCTGGCCCAGCTCACGTCGGAGCAGGCCGCGTCGCTCGAGGAAGTGAGCGCGAGCCTCACGGAACTGGCCGCGCTGAGCCAGTCGAACGCCGCGAACGTCGGCCAAGCGCAGTCGGCGACGGAAGACGCCAGCGCGGCGGCCGGCACCGGTGTGAAGGACGTACAGCGTCTCACGACGGCGATGGACGAGACCCGTACGGCGGCGCGCGAAACGGCGAAGATCGTGAAGACCATCGATGAAATCGCCTTCCAAACCAACCTGTTGGCGCTCAACGCCTCGGTGGAAGCGGCCCGGGCCGGTGATGCCGGCCGAGGGTTCGCGGTGGTCGCCGACGAGGTGCGAGCGCTCGCCCTGCGTTGTGCCGAGGCTGCGCGTACGACGGCAGCGTTGATCGAGCAGGCCGTACAGCGGGTGGAAGGCGGCGTGTCGATCTCGAATCAGGTGGGAACGCAGCTCCGCGAGCTGTCGACGCGCATCAGCAGCGTGAACGCCATCATGGAATCGATCGGGCAAGCGACGAGTTCGCAGCAAGACGGCATCAACCAGATCCGCGACGCCGTGACCGCGCTCAACGGCACCGTACAGAATGCGGCCGCCAACGCCGAGGAGTCGGCCAGCGCCGCCCAGGAACTGAGCGCACAAGCGCGAGCGCAGCGCACGCAAAGCGAGCGGTTCGTCGTCGATGGGGCTCCGCCGCGACGGTCGGTGCGCCGAGCCGCCTGACGAAAAATCGGGGTTTCCCCGACGGGAGAACGTGGGCTACCTGACGGGCTCGGGCGGCGGAGCAACCTAGACTCTCCTCCCATGACCCCCTTTCCACGTATCGCCAGAGGCATTCGATGACCCCCGCACTCAGCGCGGCCGCGGCGGCCCCGCCGCGCGCGTCGGCGGCGACGCTCGACCGGTTCTCGTACGATGACGCCATCGTCAGGAAATTCCTGTTCGCCACGCTCATCTGGGGCGTCGTGGGCATGCTCGTCGGATTGATCATCGCGTTGCAGCTCGCCAACCCGATCTTCAATACCAACCTGGAGTGGCTGTCGTTCGGGCGGCTGCGCCCATTGCACACCAATGCCGTGATCTTTGCCTTCGCCGGCAACGCGTTCTTCACGGGCTGCTACTACTCGACGCAGCGACTGTTGAAAGCGCGCATGTTCTCCGATGGGCTCAGCCAATTCCACTTCTGGGGCTGGCAGGCCATCATCGTGAGCGCCGCGCTGACGCTCCCGATGGGCTTCACACAGGCCAAGGAATACGCCGAGCTCGAATGGCCGATCGACATCGCCATCGCCGTCGTCTGGGTCGTGTTCGCCGTGAACTTCTTCGGCACCCTGATCCGGCGTCGCGAGCGGCACATCTATGTCGCGCTGTGGTTCTACATCGCGTCCATCGTGACCGTCGCCATTCTGCACATCTTCAACAACCTGGCCATGCCGGCCGGGCTGTTCAAGAGCTACAGCATCTACGCCGGCGTGCAAGACGCGTTCATGCAGTGGTGGTACGGGCACAACGCCGTGGCCTTCTTCCTGACCACGCCGTTCCTCGGCCTGATGTACTACTTCATGCCCAAAGCCGCCGAAGGGCCGGTGTTCAGCTACAAGCTGTCCATCCTGCACTTCTGGTCGCTGGTGTTCATGTACATCTGGGCCGGTCCGCACCACCTGCACTACACCGCCCTGCCCGAGTGGGCGAGCACGGTTGGCATGCTCTTCTCGGTCATGCTCTGGGCGCCCTCGTGGGGCGGCATGATCAACGGGCTGCTCACGTTGCGTGGTGCCTGGCACAAGGTCGCGTCGGATCCGATCCTCAAGTTCTTCGTGGTCGGCATCACGGCGTACGGCATGTCCACGTTCGAAGGCCCGATGCTCTCGATCAAGAGTGTCAACGCGCTGGCCCACTACACCGACTGGATCATCGCGCACGTACACACGGGCGCCCTCGGCTGGAACGGCTTCATGACGTTCGGCATGGTGTACTGGCTGCTGCCGCGGCTCTTCCAGACCGAGATCTACAGCAAGAAGGCGATGGAGCTGCACTTCTGGATCGGCTCCGTGGGCATCGTGCTGTACGTCGTCGCGATCTACAGCGCCGGCGTGACGCAGGGCCTCATGTGGCGCGCGTTCGACGCGACGGGACGCCTCGCGTATCCGGACTTCGTCGAGACGGTGCTCAAGCTGATGCCGATGTACTGGATGCGCGTGGTCGGCGGTTCGTTCTTCATCGTCGGCATGTTCATCTTCGCGTGGAACATCATGATGACGTGGATGCGTCGTCCGGCGCGCTACGAGGTGCCCGTGATCGAAGCAGCACCGCTCTCGCCGACGTACGTCGATGCGCACCCCATCGTGCCGGCCAACGGCCTCTGGGCGCGCTTCAACCAGGTGCAGTGGCACCGCGCCTGGGAACGCGCGCCGATGCTCTTCACCGCGCTCACGATTCTCGCGGTCATCGTCGCCTCGCTGTTCGAGATTCTGCCCACGTTCTTGATCAAGTCGAACGTGCCCACGATCGCGTCGGTGAAGCCGTACACGCCGCTCGAACTCGCCGGACGCGACCTGTACATCGCCGAGGGCTGCTTCAACTGCCACTCGCAAATGGTGCGTCCGTTCCGCTACGAGACCGAGCGCTTCGGCGAATACTCGAAGCCGGGCGAGTCGGTGTACGAGCATCCGTTTCTCTGGGGCTCGCGCCGCATCGGTCCCGATCTGGCGCGTGAGGGGGGCAAGTATCCCGACCTCTGGCATGTGCGACACTTCGACAATCCGCGCGCCGTGACCGCCAAGTCGATCATGCCGGCGTACGCGCACTTCCTGACCAAGACCATCGACTTCGAGCAGATCCAGTCGCGCGTGGACGCGATGGCGATGGTCGGTGTGCCGTACGGCGACGCGCTGAACAAGGCACCCGCCATGGCCCGTACGCAGGCGAAGACGATTGCCGCGGCGATCGTCGAGCAGGGCGGGCCACGGGGCCTCGAAGACAAGCAGATCGTCGCGATGGTCGCCTACATGCAGCGCCTTGGCCGTGACATCAAGGTGCAGAAGACCGCGTCGAAGGGGGCACGGTGAAACTCTCCGACATCATGAGCTATGCCGATCTCTCGAATTACGCCGAGGTCGCGCTGGTGCTCTTCCTTGGCGTGTTCGTCGCCATCACGATCCGCACGTTTCTTCCCTCACGGAGCCGCGAACTGCATGACGCCTCGCTGCTGCCGCTCGAGGAAGATCGCGTGATCACGCCCCGCACGCAGGAGCGCTGACCCATGTCGACGCAAGACGACAAAGACCAGGTCACCAGGCAAGACCGTCTCATCGAGCATTCGTACGATGGGATCCAAGAGTACGACAACCCCATGCCGCGGTGGTGGCTGCTGACATTTGCCGGCACCATCCTGTTCGCCGTGATCTATCTGCTCAACGTCGGCCCCGTCGGTAACGGCAAGGGACGCATCGCGGAGTACGAAGACGACCTGAAAGCATTCGCGAACGCGCATCCCACGCCCACCGGTGCCGTGTCCGCCGACAAGCTCCTGGCGATGGTGAAGGACAAGGAAGAACGGCACGAGGGTGAGGAGGTGTTCAAGAAGTATTGCGTCTCGTGTCATCGCATGGATGCGGGCGGACTGATCGGCCCGAATCTCACCGATAACGCGTGGATTCACGGCGGACAGGTCACCGACATTTACACAACCGTCATGAATGGCGTGCTCGAGAAGGGCATGCCGGCCTGGGGGACGATGCTCGAGCCTGAAGAGGTCGAGCAGGTCGTGGCCTACGTGGCGTCCTTGCGGGGATCGAATCCGGCGAACCCGAAGGCACCACAAGGGATACCGGTTACCCCGTGAGCGTAGCGGCACCATCGGGCATGGGTCGTTCCCCTGCGGGGAGGCCGCCGTCAGGGCGCGTGCTCCCCACGCTCAACGAAGACGGAACGCGCCGCTGGATTCGCCCCAAACCGTCACACGGCGCGTGGTGGAAGAAGCGACAGGTTGTGGCGTATCTGCTTATGGCCGTGTTCTTCGCGGCCCCGCACCTGCGCGTGGTCGGCAAGCCGGTGTTTCTCATGGACCTGCCGCACCGCCAGTTCACCCTCATGGGCTACACCTTCCTGCCCACTGATACGCTGCTGTTCATGCTGGTCATGGGCAGCGGGGTGATCGGCATCTTCCTTATTACCGCGCTCTTCGGGCGGGCGTGGTGTGGATGGGCGTGTCCGCAAACCGTGTATCTCGAGTTTCTGTTCCGCCCGATCGGACGCTGGTTCGACGGTGGCTACACCGGCTCGCGAAATCTCGACAAGCAGGGCTCATGGTTCACGCCGCGGCGCATCGCCAAGTACCTCACGTTCTTCGCCATGGCGCTGTTCGTGTCGCACACGCTGCTCGCGTTCTTCGTCGGGACCGAACAGCTGTACGACTGGGTTGGCAACCCGCCGTCGGAGCACCCCACGGCGTTCTTCTTCGTGGTGCTGTTTACCGGACTGGTATGGTTCAACTTCACCTACTTCCGCGAGCAGACCTGTCTCATCGTCTGCCCCTATGGCCGCTGGCAGGCGGCGCTGATCGATCGCCAATCGGTGATCGTGGCGTACGACTATGTGCGTGGCGAACCGCGCGAGCACGGCAGCCAGACGCGTGACCCGAAGGCGGGCGACTGCATCGACTGCGGCGCCTGCGTACAGACCTGTCCCACCGGCATCGACATCCGCAACGGGCTGCAGATGGAGTGCGTGCACTGTACGCAATGCATCGACGCGTGCGACGGCATCATGGCGAAGATCGGTAAGCCCACCGGGCTCATTCGCTACTCGTCACAGGATGCGATCGCCGGCATGCCGCGCCAGCTGGTGCGCATGCGCACGATTCTCTATCCCGTGGTGCTCACGATCCTGATCGGCGGACTCATCACCGCCCTGTTGCTGAAGGAATCGGCCGACCTCACGGTGCTGCGCGGTGGACGCGACGGCCCGTTTACGGAAGAAGCCGACGGGCGGATCGCCAATCAGATTCGCGTCAAGATCACCAATCGTGGCAGACGGGCCATGTCGTATACGTTCACGCTCGACGGACTCACTCAAGCGGGGCTCCGCCCCGACGAGATCACCGTCGTCGCCCCGGAGAATCCGCTGCCGGTCGCGGCCGGCGCGACACACGCCACCAGCCTCTTCGTGCTCATCCCGCGTGCCGCCTTCACGAATGGGGAGCGCATGATCACCATCAGCGTCACCGACGGTCGTCGCTATCAGGAGTCGGTGAACTACCGGCTGCTCGGCCCGGTCGGCAACGCGCCAACGGGAAAATTTCGATGAAACCGGGCATGGGCTGGCCCATCGGCATTACGGTGATTCTGGGGGCGACCGTGGCCGCGAATCTCGTGATGATGCGGATCGCGAACAACGATCCTTCCTTTGCGGTCGAGCCGGACTACTACAAGAAGTCCGTGTTCTACGACTCGACGATGGCGCAGACGCACCGCAATCTCGATCTCGGCTGGGGGGTGCAGACATTCGCGGACTCCATCGTGGCCGGCCAACCCACGCGCTTACGCGTGGTGCTGCGCGATGAGCAGGCGCGGCCACTGCTCGGCGCGACGGTGCAGGCCACCGTGCTCTTCAACGCGCGCGCCAACGATCTGACCACGGCCACCCTCACCGATGAAGGCGCTGGTGTATACACGGCCACCGTGCCCATCAACGCGCCCGGCATCTGGGAAGTCCGGGTGAACGCGACGCGGGATACGTCGCACTTCACGTCGAGCACGCGCATCACCGCCGTGCGGGCTGCCGTGCGGGCAACCGGGACCGGACGCTAGGCATGATCGGTACGGCATCAGGTATTCTGGTCGCCAGCCTCGTGGGAAGCATGCATTGCGCCGGCATGTGCGGTGGCTTCGTCTGTTTCTACGCCGCATCCAGCAGCGGCACCGACGCCGCGGCCCTGCGTGCCCACGCGATGTACAACGTGGGACGTCTCACCTCGTACCTCACGCTCGGCGCGATCGCCGGTGCCATCGGCGCCGGGGTGTCGTCGCTGGGTGCGATGGCCGGACTGCAGCATGCGGCGGCGGTGGTCGCCGGCGTGCTCATGGTCGGCTGGGCGATCAGCACCATCGCCGGTCAGCGCGGGGTGCGGATGGGAGCGCTGCGCGCCCCCGAGTCATGGCAGCGCGCCATGGGCCGCGTGCTGCACGCCGTGCGTGAGCAGCCGCTGGCCACGCGCGCATGGCTGACCGGCTTGCTCACCACCATGCTGCCCTGCGGATGGCTGTATGTGTTCGTCGCGACCGCGGGCGGCTCGGGCAGTATCCGCGGCGGCATGCTCACGATGGCCGTGTTCTGGCTTGGCACCGTCCCGGCGCTACTCGCCGTCGGACTCGGCGCCCAGCGGGTCTTCGGCCCCCTGCGCCAACGGCTGCCGATGCTGAGCGCTGCGCTGGTGCTCGTCATGGGCCTGCTGTCCATCTCGGGACGCTTCTCGATGCAACACATGGGTGTGATGCCATGACTACCGCCACGCTCTCGGCCACCGAGGCCACTGACGTCCTCTGCGCGCACTGTGCCCTGCCGGTGCCTGACGGATTGCTCGACGACGCCGAGCGGCAGTTCTGCTGCAGCGGCTGCCATACGGCCTTCGGCATCCTGCACGCGCACGGTCTCGATTCGTACTACGGCTTCGCCGACCGTCGCGAAGCGCCGGTGCAGGCCTCGGGGCGCAGCTACGACGAGTTCGATCATCCCGCCTTCGCCAACTTGTATGTCGCCGCGCTGCCCAACGGCCTGTCGCGCACCGAGCTCTATCTCGAGGGGGTGCATTGCGCGTCGTGCGTGTGGCTGGTGGAGCGCGTGCCACTGCTGGTGCCCGGCGTGTTGCGGGCCGAGCTCGATGTGCGGCGCTCCTTGGCGGTGATCGAGTGGGACGTCGCCACCGTTCCGCTCTCACGCATCGCCCAGTCGCTTGATACGCTCGGCTATCGGCCGCATCCGTTCCGCGGTGTCGCGCGTGCCGACATGCGCAAGCGCGAAGATCGCGCCATGCTGGTGCGCATCGGCATTGCCGGGGCCATCGCGATCAACGTGATGCTGGCCGCGCTGGCATTGTACGCCGGCGAGCTGAACACGATGGACGCGAGCTTTACCCGCTTCTTTCGCTGGGTGAGCTTCGCGATCACCGTACCGGCGTTCATCTGGCCTGGTCGCGTGTTCTTCACTGGGGCGTGGGCGTCGTTGCGCACGCGGTCGCTACACATGGACTTACCGATCGCGATCGCGCTTGCCGCCGGCTTCGTGCGTGGGGCGATGAATACGATCACCGATTCCGGTCCGATCTACTTCGACGGGTTGGCGCTGCTGATCTTTGCGCTGCTCGTGGGACGCTTCCTGCAGCAGCGCGGCCAGCGCATGGCGGTCGACGCTGCCGAAGAGCTGCATGCGATTGCACCGAGCACCGCACGCATCATTGACAACGAGATCGCGCGCAATGTCCCGAGTGAAGCGCTGCTGCCGGGCATGCTGCTCGATGTGCGGGCGGGCGAATCATTTGCGGCCGACGGCATCGTGATGCGCGGGCACTCGAGCGTGAACGCGGCGCTGCTCACCGGCGAATCGCATCCGACGTCGGTGAGTGTGGGTCAGAGGGTATACGCCGGCACGTTGAACGTGGAATCCCCGCTGCGGGTGCAGGTGGAGCAGGCCGGTGAAACGAGCCGCATTGCGAAACTGTTGCGGCAGGTGGAAGAGAGCGCCAAGCGTCGCGCGCCCATCGTGCAAACGGCGAACCGCATGGCCGGTGTCTTCACCGCAGTCGTTCTGGGGGCCGCCGCGACGACGTTCGTGATCAAGTCACAGCTGTCGGCAGCACATGCACTCGACGACGCCCTCGCACTCCTGATTGTCACGTGCCCGTGTGCGCTGGCCCTCGCCACGCCGCTGGCGATCACCGTCGCGGTGGGCCGTGCGGCCCGTCGCGGCATGTTGATCAAGGGCGGCGATGCGCTCGAGTTGCTGGCAACGCCGGGCATTCTGGTGCTCGACAAAACCGGCACCGTTACCGAGGGACGCACAGCGCTCGCCGCGTGGCACGGGCCAGACTGGGTGAAACCGTTGGTCCTCGGTCTGGAAGAGGGCTCATCGCATCCGCTGGCCGACGGCTTTCGACGCGCCTGGTCCGGTGTTGTGCCCGCCACGGTCTCCACGTCGCGGCATGTCGCCGGCGGCGGACTCGAAGGCATCGTGGACGGCCATGCGGTGCGCATCGGTTCGCCACGATTCGTGCGCGAATCGGTGGTGACGATCGACGAATCGCTGGAACATGTGACTCACACGCTCGATCGCACACTCACACCGGTTCACATCGCAATCGATGGCGGAGTCGTTGCGATGGCCGGTCGTGGCGATCGGGTGCGTGACGACGCATTCCATGCGCTGCAGCAGTTACGAGGACGCGGATGGCGGACCGTCATGCTGAGTGGTGATACCCACGATGTGGTGGCGTCGGTCGGCCGGGCGCTTGCCTTTGAAGCGCCGGACGCCCTCGGAGCCGTGTCGCCCGAAGGCAAACTCGCCTTTGTCGAACAACTCAAAGCCACGTCCGGGCGAACGGTGGTGATGGTAGGTGACGGCGTGAACGACGCCGCGGCGATCGCCGCCGCGCATGTGGGCATCGGCGTGCACGGCGGCGCCGAAGCCTGCCTCGCAACCGCCGACATCTACCTCACGCGCCCCGGGCTTGGCGCGCTGGTCGAACTCACGGAAGGCGCGCGCCGCACGTTACACGTGATCCGCCGCAACATCGCGCTCTCGATTGGATACAATCTCATCGGGGCTGGTCTCGCGGTGTTTGGTGTGCTGACCCCGCTCATTGCCGCGATCCTCATGCCGACGAGTTCGATCACCGTCGTGCTGGGCTCCTGGTACAGCACCACCTTCGCTCGATCCACCGTCACGGAGTCAGTCTCATGAGCGTCGTCTATCTCGTCTTGCCACTGGCCCTGATCATCGTCGGTGGCGCGGTGCTGGCGTTTGTATGGAGCGCCAAGAACGGGCAGTACGACGATCTCGAGACGCCCGCCGTACGGATGCTGCACGACTGAACGGCCGCGGGGGGAGCGGCGCTTCGATGCCGCCTGCTGGAATGGCCGAGCTCGCTACACCGATCGTAGCGCCGCTTCCGGCGGGAAGTCACACGTTCGCACCCAAATGGTTTCCCCCTTTGACGATACGTGGCAACCGTGGCCACATTACCATGATGAGTAACGCCGAAACCAGTTCCCATCGGGACACCGCGGAGCGCCGCCACAATCCGCGGTTACGCGAATTGGTGGACGAAATGCTCGCCTCCATCCGCGCCGCCGCGAACGTCGATTTGTGGACCGCCGAGGAGCGCGACCGGTACGAGGCCGACATGGCCCGGATCATGCAAACCGTGCGGACCCATGCCGTGCGCGGCGAGCCGCGCGCCCAGCTCGATTAGCAGGTCGCCCGCTGAACGATGCCAACGATACCGCGCTTGAGGCGCGGCTCGACGCGATCTGCGCCGAGGGGTGGAGCATCTGGGAGCGATTCGAGCGCAATGTCCGCGACCGCGACTTCCATTCGTTCATCGCGGCTGACTACGACGCGGTGCGCCGGGCCTTGGTGTCGCATCGCGCACCCGGCGCCAAGTTCCTCGAGTGGGGCTCGGCCAGCGGCGTGATCGCCATCATGGCCGACATGGTGGGCTTCGAGGCCTACGGGATCGAACTCGATGCCTCGCTGGTGACCACCGCGCGTGCACTCGCCACCCGCTTCGCCTCACAGGCGCAGTTCGTCACCGGTAGCTTCCTCCCCACCGGCTACAAGCGGCTCGGCGGCGACGACTCGTCCGAGACCATCGGTGACGGACCATCGGGCTACCTCCAGCTTGGCCGCGCCCTCGACGACTTCGACGTCGTTTTTGGCTACCCGTGGGATGACGACGCCCCTCTGATGCACGATCTCATGCGACGATACGGACGACCCGACGCCTTACTGCTGCTCAACGACACCGCACGTGGTGTCCGCGCCTTCCGCGGCGGTCGCGAATTGACCAACCCGCGGTGACGGCGCCCTCGCGCCCGACCGGACTGCGTCGCGAGCTCGGCGTCATCGCCCTCGCCTCCACGGGCATCTGCTCCATGGTAGGCGCTGGCATCAACATCGTCCCGTTTGCACTGCAACGCACCGTACCCGGAGTCGGCGACTGGGTGCTCGTGGCCTATGCCCTGGCAGCTGTGCCGGCTGTGCTGGCCGCCTTGTGCTATGCCATGCTCGGCAGCGCCATGCCGCGCGCCGGTGGATCCTACGTGTACGCCAGCCGGGCGATCGGCCCCTATGCCGGCTTTCTCGCCAGCTTCTCGCAGTGGTTCGGGCTGTGTATCGCGATCGGCGTGGTGTCCTACGTCATCCCCCCGTTTCTGCGCGACATCGCGACGGCGGCACAGTGGACCACGATGGCCGCCGCCCTCGATCAGCGCCCGCTGCGACTTGTCCTCGCGCTCGCTTTTTTGTGGACGTTCGTATTCGTCAATCTGCGTGGTGTCCGCGCGGTGGCGAACACGCTCCTCCCGCTCATGCTGATCATGTTCGTGTGCGGCGGCCTGGTAATCATGACCGGCTTCTCGCATTCGCCCGCCGAGTACGTGGAACTACTGGCATCGCAACAGCGCGCGCTGCCACCGGAGCCCGCCCGCGCCTCGTTCTGGCTCGTCGTGCCCCCCGCCGCAGCGATTCTGTTCTCGAGCTTCATCGGCTTCGACGCGATCGCACAGGCCGGTGGCGAAGCGAAGAATCCCTCGCGCTCCATTCCGCTCGCGATTGGACTCACCATCGCGATCGTCGGCGCGTTCTACTTTTTGTTCACCGCCGCCGTGTACCACACCGTACCGTGGTGGCATGTCGCGGCCGAGAGTCGGGTGCGCGATGTCACGGCGCCGGGGCTGCTCTCGCCGCTCACGTCGCCGATCGTCGCCATCATCATGGTGTCGGGCGCGGCGGTCTCGCTCATCAACGATCTGCCCGGCATGCTGCTGGGCGTCTCACGCTTGTGCTTTGCCTGGGCAGAAGACGGGGTCTTTCCGCGGGGGCTCGCCACGATCCACACCCGTTACGGCACACCGCACGTGGCGCTGTTCGTGTCGGCGGTGCTAGCCACAATCGGGATCTTCGGCGGCCACTTCGCCGGCGACTTCTTTTTGGGTGTCGACATTCTGGTCACCGCCATGCTGGTGAACTTCATCATCATGGCGCTCTCGGTGTTGCGCCTCCCGTCGCGCAACCCAGTGCTCGCGCAGGCGATGCGCGTGCTGCCATCGCGCGCGCTGCAAATCGCCGTGGCCGGTACGGCCATTGTGTTGCTGTCGATCCTGCTCGCCGTGCATACCTGGCGCGACCTGCATACCGACGTGGCCGTGTGGTACGCGCGGTCCACACCCGTCTGGGTCATCGTGATGATTATCGGTAGCGCGATCTACTGGCGCGAAACGCGGGCGCTGGCCCGACGCGGCGGCGACCTCGAAGCAATCACCTCCGTACTACCTCCTGAATAGATGACCACGATTCCCCGCTTCACACTCGCGCCCGGTCTCGAGATCTCCCGTGTCCTCACCGGCCTGTGGCAATTGGCCGACATGGAGCGCGATGGACGCGTATTCGACCGCGATGCCGCCGCCCACGCGATGGCCGAGTATGTCGAGCACGGCTTCACGACGTTCGACATGGCCGACCACTACGGCTCGGCCGAGGAAGTTGCGGGCATCTTCCGGCAGCAGCTACGCCCCGACGCGTCGGTGCAGTGCCTCACCAAGTGGGTGCCCGAGCCCGGCCCGGTCACAGAAGCCGATGTGCGCGCGGCCATCGATCGCGCCTGTGCGCGGCTGCGCACCGACCGCATCGATGTGCTCCAGTTTCACGCGTGGACCTTCTCCGACCCGCGCTGGCTCGACGCGTTGTGGTATCTGGAAGCCGAGCGCGATGCTGGCCGCATTGGCGCGATCGGCCTCACGAATGTCGATACCGCGCATCTGCGCGTGGCCGTGGCCAGTGGCATTCGCATTGCCAGCAATCAGGTCAGTGGATCGCTGCTCGACACCCGCTTCACCACCAAGCTCGCGCCGTACGCATTGGCGCATGGCGTCGGCGTGCTCTGCTACGGCACGCTGCTGGGCGGATTTCTCAGCGAACGCTGGCTCGGTGTGGCTGAACCTGACTGGAACACGCTGAGCACCTGGTCGCAGATGAAGTACGGCCGGTTCATTCGCGCCGCCGGTGGCTGGGCGCCGTTTCAGGGCGTGCTGCGCGCGGCGCACACCGTGGCCACCAGGCACGGCGTTTCCATTGCCGCGGTGGCCAGCAAGTGGGTGCTCGATCAGCCCGGCGTGGCCGGCGTGATCGTGGGCGCGCGCCTGGGACAGTCAGCGCACGTGGCCGACACCGCGAAGCTGTTCACCTTCACGCTCAGCGATGATGATCGTCGCACCATTGCCGACGCCCAGGCCGCACTGACGGCGATTCCCGGGGACTGCGGTGACGAGTATCGGCACGCGCCGTTTCTCACGGCCAGTGGTGATCTCAGCCATCATGTGTCGCAGTTTCCCGCCCCGTTCACCACGCGCCCCGGCGTGAACGGACGCACGCTCGCCCTCAGCGGCACCGTGTGGGAGCCGATGGCCGGTTACAGCCGCGCGGTACGCAAAGGCCCGTCCATCAGCGTGTCCGGTACGACCGCGACCCACGGCGATCGCGTCATCGGCGGCACCGATGCGGCTGCGCAGGCGCACTTCGCCATCGACAAGATCGCCGGCGCCATTCAGTCGTTGGGGGGCACCCTCGAAGACGTGGTGCGCACCCGCGTGTTCGTCTCCGATGTGGCCCACTGGGAGCCGGTGGCGCGTGCCCACGGCGAGCGCTTCGGCCATATCCTGCCAGCGAATACGCTGGTGGAAGCGCGACTCGTGGGCGCCGAGTATCTCGTCGAAATCGAAGCCGACGCTATCGTGGAAACCGCGATCGTCTCCGAATCCTGATCATCCTTCACGCCGGGCTTGCTGCCATGACGCTCTGTTTCCGCTCCCCCTCGCTGGTAGCCGCCGCGCTCGTGGCCGGCGCCACGCTCTCGCTCTCCGCCTCACCCGCTGCCGCACAGGGCAAAGCCGCCGATCCGCTCGCCGCCGAAATCGAAACGCGCATGACGGCCGTGATGCCCAAGGTGGTCGCGTGGCGCCGCGACATTCATGAGCACCCCGAACTGTCAAATCAGGAAACGCGCACCGCCGCCCTGGTCGAAAAGCATCTGCGTGCGCTCGGCCTCGAGGTGCAGCCGAACGTGGGCAAGACCGGCGTGATCGGCATTCTGCGTGGTGGCAAGCCGGGGCCGGTCGTGGCGCTTCGCGCCGACATGGACGCGCTGCCCGTGACGGAACTGGTGGACCTGCCCTTCAAGAGCACCGTCCGCACGATGTACAACGGTCAGGAAGTCGGCGTCATGCACGCCTGTGGTCATGACAATCATGTGGCGATCATGATGGGCACCGCCGAGGTCTTGGCGGGCATGAAGGAGCGCATTCCGGGCACCGTGAAGTTCATTTTTCAGCCCGCCGAGGAAGGACTCGGCGGCGCCGAGGCGATGATCGCCGACGGCGCCCTGCAGAACCCGCGCCCGTCCGCGATTTTCGGCCTGCACGTGTGGCCGTCGGCGCTGGGGTCGCTCAGCACGCGCGCCGGTGGGTTCATGGCCGCCGCCGATCAGATCGACATCGTGGTGAAGGGGCGGCAGACGCACGGCTCGGCGCCGTGGTCGGGCGTGGACCCCATCGTCATCGCCGCGCAAATCGTGATGGGACTGCAGACCGTGGCCAGCCGGCAGATCGATGTCACGTCGGCTCCGGCGGTCATCACCATCGGCATGATTCAGGGCGGCAATCGCGGCAACATCATCCCCGACAGCGTGGTGATGATCGGCACGATCCGCACCTTCGATCCTGAGATGCGCAAGGACATTCACCTGCGCGTGAAGCGCACGGTGGAAGACATCGCAACGTCCGGCGGCGCGACGGCGCGCGTGACCCTGTCGATCGGCGGGCTCATCACGCAAAACGATGCGTCACTGCTGGAGAAGATGACGCCCACGCTGCAGCGCACGGCGGGCGACGGTGGCTTCAAGACCGTCAATCCGGTCACCGGCTCCGAAGACTTCCCTGCATTCACCAAGGAGATCCCGGGGCTGTTCTACTTCCTCGGTGTTGCCCCGAAGGGCATGGATCAGAAGTCGCAGGCAGCCAATCACTCGCCCTTGTTCTTTGCCGACGAGGCCGCGTTGCCGACCGGCGTGCGCGCGATGACGAATCTCGCCGTCGATTATCTCAAGACCGGTGGCATCGCGACGGCCAAGCCGGCCATGAAGCAGTAAGTCGCGATGCGTTCCGTTACGCCTCGATGAACGTCTCCGAGTGGATCAGCCAGCCCATTTCGCTGAAGCGCCACTCGGCAACGTAGCTGCCGCCCTGCTCGTGCATGCCCGATTTGAGTCGCCACCGACCGACCCAGCGTCCGCGCTCGGTGGCGCGCATCGGGTCGACCATCATGACCTGCTCAATCGTGCGCACATAGGTCACGAATGCCTTGTCGGCAAACTGTTCGACGAACGCCGCACGTGATGCGTCGCGGCCGGTGAGTGTCGGTCCACCGGCCACGCCGACCGCAATGTCCGGTGCCATGAACGACACCGTGCGGTCGGCGTCGTGCGCCGCGATGGCCTGATTGGACTGCTCGCGTAACGCACGAATCTGCGTGTCTCCCGTCAGCACGCCCATCACATCGTGGTGCGCTTTTTCGGCTTCACGTACTGATCGAGCCACGCCGCCATCTCCGCAAGCGCTTGCCCCACGCTTTCGCGCGCGCGATAGCCATGCGACTCACCGGGCAACTGCACGTAGCGCGTGGTCGCGCCGTTCCCCTTGAGCGCCTGGTACATGCGCTCGCTCTGAATGGGATACGTGCCCGTATTGTTGTCGGCCATGCCGTGCACCAACAGAATCGGATCCTTGATCTTGTTGGCGTAGGTGAAGGGTGACATCGCGCCGTACAGTTCGGGGGCATCCCAGTAGGTGCGCTCTTCGCCCTGGAAGCCGAACGGGGTGAGGGTACGATTGTAGGCACCGCTCTCCGCCACACCAGCGCGGAACAGTCGCGTGTGGGCCAGCAGATTGGCCGTCATGAACGCGCCGTACGAGTGTCCACCCACGCCGATGCGATCGCGATCAGCCACGCCCATCGCGACGATCGTATCCACCGCGGCCTTTGCACTCGCGGTGAGCTGCTCGACATACGTGTCGTTCGGCTCTTTCCCATCCACACCCACGATGGGCATGGTCGGGTTGTCCATCACGCCATATCCCTGCGTGAGCATGAACAGATGCGACGAGCCACTCGGCCGCACGAAGCGGTACGGCGATCCCGACACCTGCGAGGCCGCTTCCTTGGAGCGGAACTCGAGCGGATAGGCCCACAGGAAGAAGGGCAGCGGGCCATCCTTCGCTTTGTCGTAGCCGGCCGGCAGATAGATCGTGGCCGACAGCTTCACCCCATCGGGGCGCGTGTACGTGATCAGCTGGCTCGTGACACCGGCGAACACGGGCGCCGGATCGGTGAACTGCGTCAGCGCCCGTGGGGCCGTCTTGCGGGCGAGATCGCGCACGAAATAGTTGGGCGCGTCCGCCTTGGACTCGCGACGCGTGAGCGCCACGGTGCCATTCACATCGAGCATGCCGATCGGCTGCTCGAAGTACGGCGCCGCACTCTGAAACACCCGCGTCTTTCGGGCGGTGGCCACGTCGAAGCGATCCACGAAGGGACGATCGCCTTCCGGTCCAGCACCGAGCCCGCTCAGGAACGCGACCTTCTTGTCGGGGGTGGTCAGCAGCACCGCCTGGCCGCGCGCGTCACGCATCGTGAGGAAATCGCCGGGATCGGCGTAGCGATCCTCACTCGAGCGCTCCCACAACAGCCGCGGCGCCTTGGCCCCCGACGGATCGATGATCCACGCGCGCGTCTTGCGGGTCTTGCCTTCGTTCTCGCGGGCGATCGCCAGTCCGGGCGTGCCCCACGTGATCGCACCGGCACGCCAGCTCGTTTCCAGCAACGTCTTGGGTGTGCCCGTGAACGGCGCCTCGAGTAAAGCAATGCGATCGCGCTTGTCGGCCTTGGAATCGCTGTCGCCGCCATCGAGCGCTTCCACCCAGGCCAGCGTGGCATCGACATCGCGACGCCACTGCACGTTGCGAATGCCCGCCAGTGCGCCGTTGCCGCCCCAGGGCACGCGCTCGATGAGCGGACGGGCCACGATCGACTTCACCACCGCGCCATCCATCGACCACACTTCCGTGCGCGTGGGGAAGTAGTTCAGCGGCACCGTATACGAAAACGGACGCGACAACGTGCTCACCAAGAGGTAGCGGCCATCGGGCGAGGCGCTGACGTCGGTGCGCATGCCGGGTGCGCCGAGCGTCTTGACGGTGCCATCGAGCGACACGAGCGCGAGCTGGCTCGTGCCGTAATGTTCGAAGATCGCTTCGTCGAACGGGCTCTTGAGCAGATCCTGATACGTGGCGGCGCGGTCACTGCGTCCGGTGAGCGCTTCCTGCACGATCGGACCTTCCGGCGTGGTCGTCATGGCCGGTGCCGTACCGCGCGTAGTCGGCACGAACGTGCAGGCCAGCGAGGCGGTGGACACCCACGAGCAGGGATTGCCTAGAATCGCCGTGAGCCGCTGCGAGGTGAGCGGCTTGGCCTGCGCCGTGGCCACATCGGCGATCCACAACGTGATCGCATCGTCGCTGGTCACCGTGAAGGCGATCTTCTGGCCGTCGGCCGACCACGACACGTTCTCGATGCTGCTCCCCGCGGGAATCGACGCCTCAATCTTGCGCGCCGCCCCTCCGCTCACCGCCTGCAACGACAAACCGGTGTAGCTCTGGCCACGCGTGGGCCCGCTGGTCTTGGGATCGAAGCGCAATCCGGCCAGACGATATTCGAACGCCCCGACTTCACTGATCGGCGGCAGCGCCGGACGCTCCAGCAGCAACAACCGCTGACGATCGGGGCTCATCTGCACCAGCGGTGTGGCTGGCTGGTCGAGAATCTGCGCGATCGGCTGGGGCGGCTGCCGGTACTGCGCCTGCGCGACGGACGGAACGAAGGCCGGCGCCAGCGCGACGACAACCGCGATAAAGCGCGGCGAACGAGGAAAGAGAGTCACACGTGTCCCGATGTTCGAAGTGGAAGTCCGACCTGCACGAACGCACGGCGTTCCCGCAGCCTACCGCAGTGTCATCACCAACCCATTGTGCGCCTTGATCACGCCGGCGCGCTGTATCTCAAAGCCGTTCTCATGGCAGTACAGCCCCATCTGGTGTACGTCCATCAATTCGCGATAGCCGTGGTTCATCCAGTCGGCCATCAGGTTGTAGAACACGCGCGACTTGAACTGATTGCGCGGCGTGGTCATCACGACGGTGCCGCCCGGCTTGAGGAAGCGCCGGTGCATCTCGAGGCACTCCGCCTTGTGCGTGTCGGGAAAATGCTCCAGCAGGCCGATGGAGACCACCACGTCGAATTCCTTGCCGTACTTCAGGTCGCGGATGTCGGCGACCTCGAAGTGAATCGGCATCTCGTCGCGGTACCACACGCGCTGGTGTCCCGTGGTCGGATCGACGCCCAGGAATGGATAATCGAGGGGAAACTTGCCGAAACGGTCGGTGGCGCAAAATGCATCGTAGTCCACCAGCACGATCTCACCGCCCGGATACATGGCGGCGATCTGCATCGCCTCGTAGCCATCAGCCGCCCCGAGAAACAAAATGCGCGGCTTTTTCACGTCGAGTCCGGCGAACAGCGCCCGCTTGCCGCGGGGATCCCACACCGCGTCTTCCACCCGCATAATCTTGTTCCACACTGCGAGGTAGGCGATGTCCTGCAGCGCCTCCTTGGCCTCATGCAGATCCAACCGCGACAGGGCCGCACCGAATTGCGCCTTCGCTTGGCTCTGCGCCTCGGGCACGTCGGTCAGGAAGAACTGGTGAAAGGCGGTATTGAACAGGCGCCATCCGTCGGCAATCGGCAGCGGCCGCTGATGCGTCTGCTCGTAGTTCCGCCGCGCGCTCGACCACTTCTCGGTCCGGTACGGCCGGCCCACGTCGCGCCAGGTGAGCGTGGACCAATCCATCACACTCACATCGGTGAACAGGTCTGGGGCCTGGTCGCGCAGGTCGATACGGTACTGACCGGTGAGTTCGTGGTGGCCGACCTGGTGGCGCGCGCCACGCGGTCGCCCCCAGGCACGACTCGTCTGCGCCGGAAAGGCGCGCGTGCTGGCTGCGAAGGTTTCAGGGGCGATCAGCGTAGCCATACCAGACCGGGCGGGAGAAAGTCGACCGTTGGAGTCTGGGTTCTCGGCGCGCCGGGCGCCAGTCCCGGCGCGCCGTTCGGCTACCGGCGCTGCGTTCCGGTTGTGTCCGTCAGGGCCTTCATGAAGGACACCAGATCACGTTGCTCGGTTGCGGTCAGACGCAGGGGATCGGGAGGCAACGTCTGGTAATCGAGCTGAATCCCGATGCCGGCCCCGCCACCGCGGTTGTAAAAGTCCACGACGGCCTCGAGCGTGCGGTAGACCCCGTTATGCATGTACGGCGCTGTCAGGGCCACGTTCCGCAAGGACGGCGTTTTGAACGCGTACCGGTGCGGCTCAGCGCGGGTCAGTCGGAAGCGACCGAGATCGGGATCGATCGTGGCATTGGCGATGACCGCGCGCAACGGCGTGCCGAGTACTTCCACCTCGGCTTTCCGATACGCGGGCGGGACGGTGCCGTTGGTGAGCGGAATGAAGTGGCAGGTGGCGCACTTCCCCTTGCCCACGAACACGTTGAAGCCACGTCGTTCTTCGTCGGACAGCGCGCCCGCCTCCCCGCGCAACGCCCGATCGACTGGCGAATTCAGTCGCGTGAGACTGCGCTGATACGCCGCCAGCACGGTCCGGATCTGTGCTGCCGTGACCATGGAATCCGTCCGGGCCGGCGAACCCGTGAAGGCCGCGCGAAATTGGGTGACCAAGGACGTGTCCATCGCCAGGCGGGCGGCGATGCTGGACAGACTGCCGTGCATTTCGTCCACGTTCTCGACCACGTCCGTGACCTGGTCTTCGAGATACGTGGTTCTGAGGTCCGCGAAGGAGCCCAGCTGCAGGCCACTGTTGATGACCGTGGGCGTATTCCGCGCGAGTGGTGCACCGCCCCGGGCGCGGTTCACCGCGAGCCCGTCAGTGAATGCCTTCTCGGGCATGTGACAGC
>JBBARJ010000013.1:0-1244 GCA_040399825.1 Gemmatimonas sp. | reverse complement strand
GCTGCTGCAGGCGCGCGTGCCGTCGCCGGACAGCTGTGTGTCATGAAAGAGGCGCTCCCCAAGGGCGACCTGGGCGGACGTACCCGGCGTCGCGTCGATCGGCGCGAAGCCCATGACATCGAACGCCGCGCTGTCGAACACCGTGGCTGCATCCATGCGGAACGCCCGACGTTCCGCCGGCACTCCAATCGCCATCGACAGGCGCACCTGCTGCATCGCGCGGCCGAGTGGAATGAGCCGTTGCGTCAGGAAAGCGAAGTGATCGAACGCTTCACGATCTGTCGTCGCCGTCAGCATCGCACGCACGTCGGCGAGCAGTGAATCGACCCTCGACCAGGTGCTGTCGGCAGCGTGATACGGGCCCAGTGTCCGCACGACACCTTCGAGGGCCGCGTCCGCCTCGGCCAGCGAATGCCCCGCCACCGGAGAATCGAATCCCGGGAGACCGAGCGTCGCGATGCGCGCCAGCTCCAGCTTCACCGCATCCCACACATGCGCGTCGGAGGCGTGCTGCGCGCCCATCATCGTTTGGGCTCGCGTGACCAACGGACGCAACGTGCCCGTCTCCCGGGTGATCGCCTCCCGCTCGCTGACCGGCGCGTCGCCATACAGTGCTTCCTCGATCACCTGAAATCCCGTCGGCGGAAAGACCGCCTCGGGGCCTTCTTCGTCATCCACCTCCGGCAGCGCCGGGCCATTCATCTCCTTGGCGGTGGTCGGCGTGTAGTACTCGAGGGCCAGTTCAGAAAGCTTGAATGCCCGCCGAGCCTCGACGAACGCTGATTTCACGCGAGGCACATCGGCATCGGTTCGCAGCGCGACCGCTGCCGAATCCAACTGCGCAACACGGAGCGCCAGCGTATCGACGTGCGCGCGCCACACGACGATGGTCTGCATGGCGCGCGCATCGTCAATCGCCGTGGTCGCGCCAGATGTCGAAACGGCGTCCGTGTCGGTACCACCACAGGCACCCATCGCTGCCGCACTGGCCAGCATGAACAGATACGATCGGGTCTTCATAGTTGGGCGAATGATGACCGGCCCGGAGCGCAGAGCCCCGGGCCGGCAGGTAATCAGAAAATCGTGCGGGTTAGCGCGGCAGGCCCTTCACCAGCACCAGCATGCTGGCCTGATTTTCGGTCGGACGCACGGTACCGCCATCCACTCCTTGGTACTTCGTGCCACGCCACGAGTGCGGCTGCAGCGAGATCATGAACGTGTTCTCCTGGCCGAGCTGAGACTAC
>JBBARJ010000012.1:0-23582 GCA_040399825.1 Gemmatimonas sp. | reverse complement strand
TGGAAGACGAGGACTGACGTTCTCGTGGCTCGACGGACAGCGTCGTGCCGGGCTGAAATCGCTGGTTCACGCGAAGCTCGCGAAGGGCCGCGAAGACACGCGAAGAAAATCTCTAATGCTGTTCTTCGCGAACCTTCGCGTTCTTCGCGGACTTCGCGTGAACCTACGGACTACCAGTTCAAGCGAGCGTCATGGCATGAGCGTGCGAACTACCCGGATACTGCTGGCGATCGGCTTGGCCATGTGCGCCGGCTGCTCGGCGGAGCCGCGTACGCCGACCGCCAACGCTGTGCCTCGCGTGATTCCCGCACCCGCTGCCACACCGATGCGCAGCCGTGAGACGTATCGCGTGCGCGTCGAGACCAGCAAAGGGCCGTTCACCATCGCGGTCACGCGCGCGCTCGCGCCGCACGGCGCCGATCGATTCTACGAACTGGTCACGATCGGCTACTATGCAGGCACGCGGTTTTTTCGCATGGTGCCGGGGTTCGTGGTGCAGTTCGGCATTCACGGCGACCCCGCCGTGAACGCCAAGTGGGCGCAGTCGGCGATGGCCGATGAACCGCAGCGACTGAACAACACGCGGGGCACGGTGGCCTTTACCACGGTGGACGCGAACAGCCGCATGGTGCAGCTGTACGTCAACCTGGTCGACAACTCGGCCAAGCTCGACCGGCAGAAGCTGTACGCGCCGATCGGTGTGGTGGTGGAGGGGATGGACGTCCTCGAACGCCTGAACTTCGAGTACGGAGAGGATCCCGTGCAGTCACGCATCATGTCGCGCGGGAACAAGTATCTCGACCGATGGTTTCCGGCCCTCGATTCCATCGTGTCGGCCACCGTCGTTCCGTCTCCTTGAGAATCGCATGAAGCCTTTCGAACGCCTCGGTAACGCCCGTACCCCCGATGGCTCGCTGCTCGAGCTGTTCCGGCACGACGGCTCGTATCTCATTCGCGCCAACGGGATCGAGCTGATGTCGCAGCGCCGGCATCTTTCTGAAGACCGGCTGGCCGAGGTGGCCTGTGTGGGGCTCAAGGACAAACCCGGCGCTCGCGTGCTGATTGGTGGCCTTGGACTCGGCTTCACGCTGCGCGCCGCGCTCAAGGAGGTGGCCGACGACGCCGAGGTGGTGGTGGCGGAGTTTCTGGCCGAGGTGATCGCGTGGAATGCCAATCCCGAGTACGGGATTTCGGTGGAGACGCTGCAAGATCCGCGGGTGCGCGTGGTGCACGACGATATCGTAAATGTGCTGCGCGATCACGCCGGTCAGTTCGATGCGATCATGCTCGACACCGACAATGGTCCCGACGGCATGATCATGTCGGAGAACGCGCGGCTGTATGCACAGCGCGGGATTGCGACCACGGTGGCGGCGCTGCGCGCCCCGGGGATCATCGCGTACTGGTCGGTCGGCGACGATCCGGCGTTTGCGCACGCGCTGCGCGGCAGTGGGCTGCTGGTCGAAACGCTGCGCGTGCGGGCTCACGACACCAAGGGGCCGATGCACACGCTGTACGTGGCGAAGCCGAGGCCACCACGTCGAGACACGTCGGGACCCGTGCACTCATTCCCGCGATACTCTGGGGCCTCCAGGCCGTAGCCGGGAGGGGCAAGCGGACGAATCCCCGCGCGGCGTGCGAAAGCACTCCCCGCGGGGATTCGTGTATTCGGCAGACTGGAAAATCAGTTCCCGAACACCGCGGCGCTCGGGTGAGCCTGCTCGCTCCCGTAGCTCACCGAACTCGGCGGCGCTTCAGCGCCAAGGCGCGTGGCCATCGCGAACCCACCGAAGGCGAGGAAGCACACGGCGATCGAGAGAATGGCGCGGTTGATAACCTTCATGGCGTGCGCCTCGTGGGCGTCATCGCAGAGTTCGTTCCACATGAGTCAGGTGCCGAGTGAAGCGTTCAGGGACGGAATCGGGACAGCGTGTGTCCAGTATCGGCGGGTGCACAGGCAAACGGGAGTGCCGCCCTCGGCACTCGCTGTGACAAACGGTTCGTCCCTCTCGGAGCGCAGGATGCCCGCCATTGGATCTCTTGGCGCGTGGGCGCGGATTCGCAGTAAACTTCCGCAGATGAACCCTCGTCCGCTTGCCCCATTGCTCCTGCCGGCGCTCGTCGCCCTCCTGGTCAGCGCGTGTCGCCGCGAACGTCCCCAGCCGGTCGTGATGACCGTCGCCCGCGGCACCGCGCCCTCGTGGTCGGTCGCCGTGCGCTCCGATGGTATGCAGTTCACCCGATTGGGTATCGACAGCAGCTACTACCCGTACACCCCGCCCGATTTCGATGCGGACGGTCGCGCGGTGTACCGCAGCAAGCGCTTCGGCGCGGATCCCTTGTTCATGCTGGTGATCGAGCGAGCCGACTGCAACGACGGGACGTCGGAACAACGCTATCCGGGCAAGGCTGTACTGACCCGTGGTGACTCCACCTGGCTCGGCTGCGCCACGGTGGTCCCCGATTCCCTCGATGCACGCTAACATGACGGCGGCGATTGCTTCGGGCACCCTGATTTACGCCAAGGATCTTGCGCGGTTGGCCTCGTTTTATCGCCAGCTGCTCTCGATGTCTGAGGTGCACGCCACTGAGGAGCTGGTGGTGCTGCGCTCGCTCGCCGGGTGTTTGCCCAACGGGGATCTGATCGTGCACCAGATACCGGCGCACATCGCCGAGACCATCGTCGTGGCATCACCGCCGGAGTTGCGTGAGGACACCGCGATCAAGCCGTTCTTCGCCGTGGCGAGCTTCGCGGAGGCCCACGCCCGCGCCACGAGCCTGGGCGGCGCCCTGTTCGGACCGCGGTATGAAGGGCCCGGCTTTCGCCTGACCAATGCGTATGACCCCGAGGGGAACATCATTCAGTTGCGTGAGCCCATCGACGGCACGCGCATCGCGCCCTGAGGCCGCCCGCGCGGATTCGACGAGTCGTGGATGCCTCGGATCCGTTCGACCTCGCGCGCTTCGTGCGCGCGCAGGAGGCCGACTACGATCGCGCGCTGGCCGAGCTGCGCGCCGGCAGCAAACGCTCGTACTGGATGTGGTACATCTTCCCACAACTCGCCGGGCTTGGCCGCAGTGCGATGGCGCGCCGCTACGCCATCAGTGGTGTGTCTGAGGCGCAGGCGTATCTGCGTCACGGGGTGCTGGGCCCGCGGCTGGTCGAATGCGCTACGGCGGTGCGTGACCTGGAAGGCCGTTCGGCGCACGAGATCTTCGGGTCGCCCGATGACCTCAAGTTGCGTTCATGTGCCACGCTCTTTGCGCAGGTCTCTACCGATCCGGTGTTCGCGCAGCTGCTGACGCGGTATTTCGACGGGACGGGCGATCCCGACACCCAGCAACGCGTGTCGCAGGCGCCCACCCGGGTCTCCGGCGATCGCTCGGGCTGATTCCTCGCGGCTGTGCCGCGACCTCGATATGCTTCGGGATGGTGATCCTGTGACCCCTTCCGACGACACGCCCCGCGACCCCAGCGAGAACGCCGAGACGTTCCGCGACGACCTCCGTGCCGCCACCTCGCTGCTCGAGCAGGTCATCGCCGATCGCTCGCGGCTGGTGCACGTCCCGTTCGAGGAGCGTCAGCGCTTCCTCGACGCGGTGGGCCACGTGTTTCACCCGGACGCGCGCGCCCGCCGCTCGATGGTCAAGGCCACCAGCAAGCAGCGAAAGCTCGATGCGGCCCGTCGCGACGACAGCGTGCTGCAGGAAACGGGCATTCGCGAACTGCGCCGCAAGCCGGTGTTCACGACGCCCAACGTCTATCTGCTCGGCGACGGCGCATCGGGGACCTCCACCGATGCACAGCGCGAGGACGACGCGCCCGAAGCGATCGTGCCGCAGCATTGCTACATCTGCAAGCAGAAGTTCACCACGATCCATCACTTCTACGACCAGATGTGTCTGCCGTGCGGTGATTTCAACTTCGCCAAGCGCACCGAACTGGTGGATTTGAGCGGACGTACCGCGCTGTTGTCGGGTGGCCGCGTGAAGATCGGCTACCAGGCGGGACTCAAGCTGCTGCGGTGCGGCGCGCGGTTGCTGGTGACCACGCGATTCCCGCGCGACTCGGCCATGCGCTACGCGGCAGAGCCGGACTTCGATGCATGGAGCGATCGCCTGGAGATCTTCGGGCTCGACCTGCGCCACACGCCGAGTGTGGAGGCGTTCTGTCGCGAGCTCACGCACACCGAATCGCGCCTCGATTTTATCATCAACAACGCCTGCCAGACGGTGCGCCGTCCGCCCGCGTTCTACGCGCACATGATGGACGGCGAGTCGGCGGCCGCCAGCACGCTGTCGACGGCGGCGCGCAAGATTCTCGGTGCGTACGAAGGGCTGCGTGGAGCGCAGCTGCTCCCCGATCCCGATGCGGGCAGCAGTGCGGCCGTGCTGCAGAGTGGCACCGCGCTGAATCGCGTGGGGCTCACGCACGCCGCTGAGCTGTCGCAAGTGCCGTTGGTGCCCGACGACATGCTCGTCGCGCATCAACTCTTTCCGGCGGGCAAGCTCGATCAGGATCTGCAGCAGATCGATCTGCGCGAGCGGAACTCGTGGCGGCTGCTGATGGATGAAGTGCCGAGCGTGGAGTTGCTGGAGGTGCAGCTGGTGAATGCGATTGCCCCGTTCCTCATCAATGCGCGGCTCAAGCCGCTCATGTTGCGCACGGAAAATCACGACAAGCACATCGTGAATGTGTCGGCGATGGAAGGGCAGTTCTATCGCAACAACAAGACGACGCGGCACCCGCACACCAACATGGCCAAGGCCGCGCTCAACATGATGACGCGCACCTCGGCGGCGGACTATCAGCAGGATGGCATCCACATGAACAGCGTGGACACCGGCTGGGTGACCGACGAAGACGTGGCGGAGATTGCGGCACGGAAGGTGGAGAACCACCGCTTCCATCCGCCGCTCGACATCGTGGACGGCGCGGCGCGCATCGTCGACCCCATCATTGCCGGTGTGTCGAGCGGCGTCCACGTGTGGGGACAGTTCCTGAAGGACTACGCGCCGACCGACTGGTAGTCTCGGTCGGCGCGAGCGTCGCTAGCCGGCCATGATCCCACCGTCGGCCGGCAGCGCCACACCGGTCAGGAAGCTCGACGCATCCGAGCAGAGGAACAGCGCCACCGCCGCGATTTCGTCGGGCGTGCCCATGCGGCCGATCGGCTGCAGCTTGGCGTATGCGGCCTCCGTGGCCGGGTCGTTCTTCGTGATACGGTGAATCATGTCGGTGACCACCGCGCCGGGGCAGACGGCATTGATCCGGATGTGTTGCGCGGCATACTCCAGCGCTGCGGCCTTGGTGAGGCCGACCACCGCGTGCTTGGAGGCGGTGTACGGCGCGAGGGTCGCAAAGCCTTTCAGTCCCGCCACCGACGACATGTTCAGGATCACACCGCCGCCGGCCGTCGCCATGTGCTTGACCGCCGCCTGCATGCCCAGAAACACGCCGCGGAGATTGACATCGATCACGCGATCGAACTCCGCCATGTCGTAGTCGCCGATCGCGACGCTGGCCCCTTCGATGCCGGCGTTGTTCACCATGATGTGCACGCCGCCGTAGATCTCGAGGGCGCGGCTGAATAGCATGTGCATGTCATTGTCGATGGACACGTCGGCCCGCACGTAGACAGCCTGACCGCCCGCCGCGACGATCGTCGCAACCACCGCGTCGCCATGCGCGGTGTCCATATCCGATACCACGACCCGCGCCCCTTCAGCGGCGAAGCGCGTGCAGATGGCCCGGCCGATCCCGTTGGCTCCACCCGTGATGATCGCGACCTTATCGTGCAAGACGCTCATGGTATCCTCCAATAACGGGTAACGTGGTGGCGACGTTCGCCATCGCCTGTTCCAGCGCCGACACTCGTGTCAGCACCGGGACCACACTGTCGGGATTGAGGGAGATCGAATCGATCCCCGCCTTTACCAGGAACTCGGCAAACTCCGGATGATCGCTCGGCGCCTGTCCGCAGATGCCGACCTTGCAGCCGACTTCATGCGCGTCGGCGATGAGCCGCTCGATGGAGCGCAACACCGCCGGATTCCGCTCGTCGAAGAGCTCGGTGAGCAATGCGTTGTCGCGATCGACGCCCAAGGTGAGTTGCGTGAGATCGTTGCTGCCGATGCTGAAGCCATCGAAGCGGACGCCGAACTCCTTCGCCAGAATCACATTGCTGGGAATTTCGGCCATCACGTACACCTCGAGCCCCTGCTCGCCGCGCACGAGGCCGTGCTTGGCCATTTCCGCCAGCACGAGGTCCGCTTCCTCGAGGGTGCGACAGAATGGAATCATGACCACGACGTTTGTGAGTCCCATCTGTTCGCGCACGCGCCGGATGGCCTGACACTCGAGTCCGAAGCCTTCGCGATACCGTTCGCTGTAATAGCGCGACGCGCCACGGAAGCCGAGCATCGGATTCTCCTCGTGCGGCTCGAAGGCCTTTCCGCCGAGCAGACCGGCGTACTCGTTGGTCTTGAAGTCGCTGAAGCGCACGATGACTGGGTGCGGCCACTGCGAGGCGGCGATCACCGCCACGCCACATGCCATGCGATCCACGAAGTAGTCGGGAGCATGGGCGAAGCCTGCGGTGAGCGCGGCGATCCGCGCGCGCGATTCGGCATCCGCTTGCTCCGGATGCAGCAATGCCATGGGGTGCACCTTCACCATGTGTTCGATCACGAACTCGATGCGCGCCAGGCCGACGCCGCGCGCCGGCAACCGCCACCATCGCATGGCGGCCGCCGGGTCGGCCACGTTCAACATGATCTGCGTGTGCGTGGGCGGCAGTTCGGTGAGGTCGACCTTGGTTTCGGTCCAAGGCATCGCGCCGGCGTATACGTGCCCCTGCGGCCCCTCGGCGCAGCTCACCGTAACCATGCTGCCGTCGGTGAGCGCCGTGGTCGCGCTGCCACTGCCCACGATGGCGGCGATACCCAACTCGCGACTCACGATGGCCGCGTGGCTGGTGCGTCCACCGGCGTCGGTGACGATGGCCGACGCGCGCTTCATGAGCGGCACCCAATCGGGATCGGTCATGCGGGCCACGAGAATGCCACCATCCTCGAAGCGCGCGGCGTCGGCCATGCTATCAAGCACGAACACCCGACCACTCGTGATGCGCTGCCCGACGGCCACCCCCGTGACCAGCACGTCGCCCTTGCCGTCGAGCGTGAACGTGGTGAAGTCGGCGGCCAGTTCGCGGGAACGCACGGTTTCCGGTCGCGCCTGCACGATGAACATCTCACGTGTTTCGCCATCGACGGCCCACTCGATGTCCATGGGCATGCCGTAGTGCGCCTCAATCGTGGCACACCAGCGGGCCAGGGCAAGCACCTGCCCGTCATCGAGCACGGCACTCGCACGCTCGGCGGCGGTGGTGTCGACGTTGGTTGGCGTGCCGTGCTCGTCGAGCACCATCTTGAGGAGCTTGGAGCCGATCGTGCGGTCGAGGATCGGTGCCACCGTCGCATTGCTCAGCAGCGGCTTGAACACGCGCCACTCGTCGGGCGTGACGGTGCCCTTCACCACGTTCTCGCCCAGACCGAACGCGCCGTTGATCACGACGAGATTGCGGAAGCCCGTTTCGGTATCGAGCGTCAACGCCACACCGGCCGCTCCGCGATCGGAGCGCACCATGCGCTGTACGGCGACCGAGAGCGCCACCTTGAGATGGGGATAGCCGTGCAGGGCCCGATACGTGATCGCGCGATCGGTGTAGAGCGAGGCGAAGCAGCGACGCACCGCGTCGAGCAGGGCATCGACGCCGATGACATTCAGGAAGGTCTCCTGCTGACCGGCAAAGCTCGCATCGGGGAGGTCTTCGGCCGTGGCCGAGCTGCGCACGGCGACCGGCGCGGCCTCGAGGCCCCCCCGCTTGTTGAGTTCGCGGTACGCGGCGCGAATGTCGTTCGCCAGCTCATCGGGGAGGGTACCGCCCGCGATCGCGGAACGGATCGTCTGGCCGACTTCGGCGAGCGGCGCGCCGGCGTCGAGGCGGGCGAGCTCCGTCTGCATCAGCGGTTCGAGCGCATTGTGCGCGAGGAAGCGACGGTACGCGTTGGCCGTAATGGCGAAGCCGCCCGGTACGCGAATGCCTGCGCTGGCGAGATTGCGGATCATCTCGCCGAGCGAGGCGGTCTTCCCGCCAACGCTCGGCACATCCGTGCGCGATATGTCTTCGAACCAGCGGAGCATGACACCTCCAATTCCAGGGATGCCGAAGTATTCGCGACCACATCGGTGCCAAACGAGAGGGCATTCCCTGACACCGAGCGGGGGGAGGAGTTCGGGTGTCCCTCGCGTGGAGGGCGCCCGGCGACCAGCTTTCGATCGGCTCATCGCACGGCGCGTGCGCGGTGCGATGAGCGTATGCGCTCAGCCGCAGGCCATCCGACCACTTTCTCGAGCGTTATGCGTTTCCTGTCTGCTGTGATGTTGTTGGGGCCGTCGTTGCTGTCGGCACAAGCGGCGCCGGTAACGCCCGCCCTCACGCCCGCTGCGCTTGAAGCCGCCGCGCGGACGATCGTGGCCAGCGTGGCCTATCCCACATTTATCACGACCGACGCGAAGGGTCATCCCCAAGCG
Organism: Gemmatimonas sp.; assembly: GCA_040399825.1. Taxonomy (GTDB): domain Bacteria; phylum Gemmatimonadota; class Gemmatimonadetes; order Gemmatimonadales; family Gemmatimonadaceae; genus Gemmatimonas. The sequence goes on along the minus strand of JBBARJ010000012.1, from coordinate 14,986 downwards.
CGCACCGTGCAGCCGATGGCACCCGACAGCAGCTGGGCGGTGTGGTTTGCCACCAACCCGCGCACGCGCAAGGTCGAGGAGATCGCCCGTCATCCACACGTGGTGCTGCACTACTTCGACCCGGTTACGCAGAGCTATGTCGCGCTGGTGGGACGCGCGCGAGTGGTCCGGGATCGCGCCACGAAAGACGCGCACTGGAATCCCGCATGGAGTGCGTTCTACGCCGATCGCGACACGAGCGTGGTGTTGGTTGTTGTGCAGGCCGAGCGCCTCGAGATCGTCAGCCCGACACTGGGCGTCGAGGGGGACAAGGCCACGTGGCGTCCGCCGACGTTGGCGGTTCGTCGTTCGCGGCGTCGCTGAGCGCGTCGGGATGCGCCATCCGCCGAACCGATATAGAGTTGAGCAGTCATTCGCTCGTTCCTCTTTCCCGCCCCGCCCCATGAAACTCCTGCTTCCGGCGCTCGCGCTGTCCGCGATCTTCGCTGCTCCGCTTTCGGCTCAGGCCGGCGCCCATCGAGCCGCCCCCAGCACCCGCGCCATTACCGAAGTGTCACTCACGCTGGTCGACACCGCCGCGCAGCGTGCCGCTGGCAAGCCGGCCCTCATGCGCATCGATTACGGCCAGCCGCATTTGCGTGGCCGCAAGATCAACACCGATAGCCTCGTGCCGTTCGGCACGGTGTGGCGTCTCGGGGCGAACGGTGCGACGCTGTTCACCACCGACGTCGATCTCACGATCGGCGGGAAGGATGTGGCGAAGGGCCGCTACGTCGCCCAGGTGCTGCCGGCGCGTACCGGCTGGACGCTGATCTTGCAGGTTGAGACCACCGGCGCAGCGTCGGTGAGCGTAACCCCGTATGACGCCCAAAAGGATGCGGCGCGCATCGAGTTGCGTCAGAGCACGATCGGAACGCCGCTCGAGAGTCTGTCGATCTGGCTCGTGCCGTCGACCGCACCCGGTACGCAGCGCGGCGAGCTGCGCATCGGGTGGGACACCGTGCTGCTGACGACCGAGTGGGTGGTGCGCTAAGCGAGCGCCACCGATGCGGGTGTTGCACGTTACTGATGGTGTGGAGTACTGCCTTCTGCAATTGGAAGACGCTCCGCACATGGTCCGCCTGCTGGCCGAGGTCTTCAGCCGGTCCGAAACCATGGCCGTTGCGGAGCAGCTTACCTTCGTTGCACGCGATTCTATGCGTGGACGGCTGGTGGGGGCGTTGCTCGCCGACGATTTCGGCACTACGCCCCCGGAAGGACTGGACGCTGCCGCACCGCTGTTCGCGCCGGCGGGTGCGCTGCTCGATACAATGGACGAGCCGTATCGCGCCTCTGCCGCGGTGGCACCCGGGACGCATGCCCAATTGTTCATGCTCGGGGTCGCTGCGCATGCGGCATCCCGCGGGATCGCGGGGCAGCTGGTGGCAGTGTGCATGGCGCAGGCGCAGGCCCTCGGCTACCACACGGCGGTTACGGAACCCACCGGCGCGGCGTCGCAGCAGGTGTTTCGACGGGCGGGCTTTCACCATGTGGCGACGGCGTCGTACCGCGACTTCGTGTTTGGGGGCGAACGCGTGTTCGCGGCGATCATGGGCGTCGAGGGGACGATGTTGATGACGCGCGCCCTCGGTGGTGCCGTGCTGTAACTCGGTATTGGCGAGTGCGTGTCACCCGCGAAATCTGGAGTCGCCCGGCGGCGTGCATCCGCTCGGCAAGCGTCACGTGGAGAGCCGCCGTGGGGAGCGTGCCCACCGTGTGCTGCTTAGCGCACCACCGCCACCGCGACCGTGCTCCCCTTCTCGAGCTGGCGCACCCACGTGATCACCGCACCGTTCGACGAGGCGGCCAAAGCCGGGTACCACTGTCCCGCGCCGGCGTCGGGCGCTGCAACCGGTGTGAAGCTGACCGCGCCGGCCGCGCTCACGGTTGCGCGGGTGAGCCCAAGGCGACGCGTGCCGTCGACGACCTCATCCCACGCCACCAGCGACGCGCCATTCGGCAGCATAACGATTTGTGGATGCGATGCCGGCCCACGCGTGGGCACCCGCGTGCGGGGGGTGAAGGACTTGCCGTCGCGCGACACCGCGTAATAGATCGACAACGCCATCGCATCCTTCGCCGTGGCGTTCTTCCCCTCGGCGGCCGTCGGCCACACCACATGCGCGCGACGCGTGGCGTCGATCGCGAGGGCCGGTCCGTTGTCCGGACAGCCGTCGAGCTTCCAGTGGTCGTCGCTCACGCGCAGCGGGGCGGCAAAGGTACGACCACCATTGGTCGACATTGTGAACGCGATGTCGCGCTCTCCGCTGGGATACACGTGACGCCACGCCGCGTACACGGCATCGCCCGACACGGCCAGCGCGGTCTTGCAGCAATAGCAGACGCTGCGCGCAATCGACAGCGCGGTGGTGCGCGCGCTCGTCGGGCGCGAGGTGCGCCCGGTGGCACCGGGCAACGACGCGAACATGAGTTGCGACAGCGCCGCGCGCTCGGTGGGGTCACCCTTGGGCATCACCATCGGTGCGGGGGTCGCATTGCCTGCCGCCGCGTTGTGCTGATGCGCCCCATCGGCGGCGATGAGGTCGCGATGATCGAGCCACAACACCGACACACGGCCAGTGGCGTCCACTGCGACCGACTCCCATCCGCGCGACCCTTCACTGTCGCTGCCGGGCACCGGCGCGCTGGCCGAGTAGGTACGGCCCCCGTCGAGCGATCGCGCGCTGAGCAGCTTCCAGGTGGTGCCAGCCTTGGCCGTCCACACGATCACGATCTCCGGCGTGGCACCGCGACGCGGCACCAGCGCGATGCGCGGCGGTTCTTCACCGCTCACGCGCGCCTCGCCGGCCACGCGATTCACCTGCACTGGAGCGCCGAAGGTAGCGCCGCCGTTGGTGCTGGTGGCCACGAAGATGTCCATCGACGAGATCGTGGCAGCCGAGAAGGCCACGGCGACAAACGCGCCGTTCGCGGCGACCGTGGGATTTGCCCCCGTACGATCGGGTACCGAGAGGGTCGTGACAGCAGTCTGCGCCGACAGCGTCGTGCCCGTGAGCAGCAACGCGCCGATGGTGGTGAAGCGAAGGGCTCGAAGAGCGCGCATCGATCGATGGGTAGGAGTCAGCGTGAGGACCGTCATCTACGACGCCATCGCGCGTCGTACGGCGGCCGCCAGTGTCGTATCGCCGCGCCGGAACGCGCCGATCATGCGAAAGCGAATCACGCCGGCACGATCGATCACGAACGTCTCGGGCACGCCGACGGTGAGAAACTTGAGGGAGAACTGATGATCGGGATCGAGCCAGATCGGGTACGTCATGCCCTGCTCGGTGGCGAAGTCGCGCACGTCGGCACCCATACCGGCGGCGTCGATGCTCACGCCGATCGTCTTGAGCCCCTGCGCGCCATACTCGCGATGCAGGGCCTCGAGCTGCGGGATCTCTTCACGGCAGGGGATGCACCACGTGGCCCACACGTTCAGCACGACCACGCTGCCGGAGAGCGCGGCCAGTGTGACCGGCTCGCCCTCCAGCGTCATGGCGGTGAACGCCGGCGCCGCCGCCCCGAGCGCCGGTGCGCGCGGCGCGGTGCCACGCTCGCACGCCGAGACGGACACACCGGTCAGCAGCGCGAACAGTCCCGCGCGTACGAACGTCTTCATGGTTGGAATGCTAGAAGGTGTACTTCAGGCTGCTCGAGTACGTGCGCTGCGGGAACGGATGAAACAGGAAGTATTTCCGGTTCAGCAGATTGTCCGCGCCGAGCGAGGCCGAGAGGTGCGAGCCGAAACGGTAGTTCACGTGCGCATCCGCCACGAACCAGCCACTGAATCCCTGATACACGTTCGGGTTCACATCGGCGTTGTCGAGCGTGGTCCACACGGCATCGCTGTACCGACCGCCAAGCGAGATCGCGAGCTTCTGCACCGGACGGTATGTGGCGATGAAGTTGGCGCGCCACTCCGGAATGTTCGGGAGCTGCTTGCCGATCGCCGCGTTGGCGGGTGCGGTCGCACTGGCGCGCCCCGAGGTGGCCAGCGTGCGGGCGTCGAGGTACGTGGCGCTGCCCGACAGTTCGAGTCCGCGTACCAGTACGTCGTGTTCCGACACCACCAATTCCGCACCGCGCGCACGCACGTGGTCGACGTTCGAGATGTACGAGTAGAACGTCTGTGAACCCGGCACGAGCGGCTGGAACTGCGAGATGATGGCGTCGTGCACATCATCGTTGAATAACGCGAGCTGCACGCGGCTGCGCGCGAACGTGCGTTCAACGCGCAGCTCGCTGGCCAGCACGTTGTCCGGCTTGAGATTGGGATCGGGCGACGTGAACGTCACGCCGGTCGTGACGAGCTGGTACAACTCGGCCGCGGTGGCGAACCGGTATGCCTTGGCCACCGATGCCGTGAGCGTCCAGTCGGGCGAGGGGGTCCAGCCGAGCGTCGCCTTCGGGGAGAAACGCGTCGCCTCGACCTCCTTCTGCGTCACCCGCGTGTTGCCGTTCACATTCAGGCCGTCGAAGGCGCGCCACTGTTCGTAGCGTCCACCCACTGTGAGACGCAGTTTCGGAGCAATGCGCCACTGATCCTGCACCCACAGTGCTGCCGTGCGCGTCTTGCCGTCGCCCTGCGACACGACCGTGGTCGTCACCGGGTCCGACAGCCGCCAATTGGCGGTGTTGTACGTCGGGTTCGCGAGCGTGTACTGATCGATGTGCGCGCCGAACGTCACCGTGTGCGCGGCAAGACTGCCGCCCTTGTGCCACGCCGCCTTCACATCGGCCGTGCGCCAACCGGTGCCCGACAGCACGGCCACGCGACCGGCGTCGCCGAACGTCAGCGCGGTGGACGACGCGGACGTGGAGAAGCGTTGGCGATCGGTGTCCATGGAGTAGCTGGTGCCGATGACTTCGACGTCCCAATCCTTCTTGGTGTCGGTGCGCAGTGAGAAGCTTTGCGCGTTGTGCTGCTGCAACAAGCCGTAGTTCCCGCTCGCAAAGCCGGCCAGACCGGCGTAGCTATCGGCACCCGCGCGCGTGAGGTAGCTGTCCACGCCAGCGTCGGCATCGTTCTGCCAGAAACCGTACGTGTAGGCGGCACGCACGGTGGGCGTGATGTCGTACGCGAGCTTGATCTTCGCGTTCGTCATCTGCGTGTGCAGCAGTCCGGTCGCGCCCAGCACGTTGGCGGCACCATTAAGCTTGTTGGTGGCCGCGAATCCGCCGGTGGTGTTGGCGGGAAAGGTGGCGCCGGTGACGTAGGTGAGCGGCTGGCTCTTACTGTCCTGATAGTTGCCGCTGAGCGACACGGTCAGTTTACCGAACCGGTTGGCCACACGGGCCGATGTTTGTGACGTGCCGTACGTGGTGTTCGTGCCGTACAAATCGAACGGCATCAGCGACTGTGTCTGCGCAATCGAGCCTTCGAACTTCTCGGGCAGTCGCGTGGTGATCTCCATGGCCGCGCCCATCGCGTTACCCGGATAGGCCGCTGAGAACGGGCCGTACATCATGTCGATGCGCTCGATTTCTTCGGGGGCCACGAGTCCCCAGCGCGGTCCGCCGATCGTGTTGTTGTTGGCGATGAGGGCTGAGAGGGGGACGCCGTCGGCAAACACGAGGCTGCGCGCGCTCGACGCCACGCCCCACACGCGGGTGCCCATCACGGCCTGCGTGTCGCCGTTGTTGCGCTTCCGGATGAACACGCTGGGCAGGTATTTCACCGCGTCCGGCGTGTCCATGAGATTGATCGTTTCTTCGACGCGCTTGGCGGTGATGCTGGCGCTCACCGGCATGGTGAGGCGGGTGAGTGCGGGGCGCGTGTCACGATCGGCGGTTACGCGGAGGCCGCCGAGGGTGGTCAGGCTGTCGCGGCCGGTGGAATCCTTGCCCACGGGCTTGGGCGGCTGGGTCTGCGCACGGGCGGTGCCGGCGACCAGGAGGGCGCCGAGCAGGGTAACGAGCTTCATAAACGGGGTCGGGATGAGAGCACGTGCATTCTCCCCGCGCTCGAACCATCACCGCGAAACGCCAAGGGCGATCGCGGTGATGGGAGCCGTCGGGAACAATGCGAGAGGGCGACTCACGCGGACGGACCCCCGGGGATCAGTCGCGCAGCGTCGAATTCGGCAGGGACGAACGGGTACGGCGGGCCGGGGGAGGCCCTACGCGAGTACCCGCGCCGGCGGACTGTTCGCGAACGGCAGCGCGTGCGCCGGTCGCAGCGGAATGCGCGAGAGGACGACGGCCGCGGCCGCGCTCGTCTGGCGCGAGAGGTGCTCCGCGATCGTGATGTCCACCTGGGGGACCACGGCCGCGGTCATGGTGCAGCACTGGCCAAGGCAGGTGCAGTACGAATGCCCGTCGTGCCCGGGGTCGGCGGGCTCTGCGGCGGGTGCCGCCGAATTCGTTACCGACTGCTCAGTGGCCGCCGCCATGGCCGCGTGATCGTGGTGCGCGGCGTCCTTCGCGTCGTTCACGGGCGCTGCCGTTGTGACGGCCATCCCCGAATGCATGCGACAGGCAAAGAATCCGGCTGGCTCAATGAGCGCAGTCGAGAACCAGACCGCCCAGAGGCTGATCAGGACTCGGTACCATATGGGACGTCGCATACTGTTTCAACGCTACCTCGGGCCGGCTGGCGGCGGAAGGCCGGTCTGGATTGCCCGGGTCTCCCGCGACCGCCCCTCGTGTCACGCGCAAGCCGAGATCGCAACCGGGCAGTACTTTAGCCCTATGACCGATCTCTCTCGTCGTGACCTGCTGGCAGGCGCCGCCGGATTCCTCGGCGGTGCCGCCCTCGCTGGACTCCCGCTCGCCGCCGATGGACAGGGTGCGGCCGCCACTGCCGCCGCGCCCGCTCCTCCGCCCCCGCGCCCCGTCGCCCCCCTCGACGCCACGAAGATGCCTGGGGCGCCCACGGCCGCGCTGGGGGCGCGCTCGGAGTACTTCGCCCCCACGCGCATCCCCAATGGCACACCCGTTGGCAGTTCGCGCACGCCGCTGCAGGATCTCACCGGCACCATCACGCCGAGCGATCTGCACTTCGAGCGGCATCACGCCGGCATCCCCACGCTCGACCCCGAGCGGCACACGCTCACCATCCATGGGCTGGTGGATCGGCCGATGTCGTTCACGGTGGACGACATCAAGCGGTTTCCGCAGATCACCCGCACGTACTTCATCGAGTGCTCCGGTAACGGCGGCGCCGGCTATCGCGACCCGAAGCCCGACACCACGCCGCAACCGCTCGCCGGTCTGTTCAGCACGTCGGAGTGGACCGGTGTCCCGTTGGCGACGCTCTTTCGCGAAGTGGGCGTGAAGCCCGACGCGACGTGGTTTCTCGCCGAAGGGGGCGATGCGTGCAAGCTGGCCCGCTCCATTCCGATCGCGAAAGCCTGGGATGATGCCATGATCGTGTGGGCGCAGAACGGCGAGCCGCTGCGTCCGGCGCAGGGCTACCCCATGCGGTTGCTGCTGCCCGGCTTCGAGGGAAACAGCAACGTGAAGTGGCTCCGTCGTCTCGAGCTGGGCACGAAGCCATGGATGACGCGCTGGGAAACGTCGAAGTACACCGACCCGATGCCCGATGGCACGGCGCGCATTTTTACGTTTGAGATCGACGCCAAGTCGGTGATCACCTCGCCCTGCTATCCCAACACCATCCCGTCGCACGGATGGCGCAGCGTGAACGGACTCGCGTGGAGCGGTCGCGGTCGCATCACGCGGGTGGAAGTGAGCGTGGATGGCGGTACCACGTGGCACGACGCGGAACTGCTGAACACGCCGCAGCCCAAGTCGACCGTGCGCTTTCAGTACATGTGGAATTGGCAGGGCACCGAGGCCACGTTGCTGAGTCGCGCCACTGACAGTGCAGGCTATGTACAGCCCACGCGCACCGCGATGGTCGCTGAGCGCGGAGAGTATACCGACTATCACTACAATCAGATCATCGGTTGGAAGGTCGATCGCAGCGGTGCCGTCACCTTCCACGGGGAGACCTGATCATGCGTATTGCAGCAGCACTGGTAACGATGGTCTGTCTCGCGGCCTGCGGCGGTGGCGCGAACACCACCGCCGACGCCACCAATGCGTCGTTCGCGTCGTACGATGCCGGCGCGGTGCCGGGCGGGCCCGGCGCCAAGGCGTCGTACGGGCTGGGCCATGCCGCGGCCGATTCGGCGATCGCCGCCATGAACCAGGACATCGGGCAGGATGGCACAGAGCTTCCTCCCGGCAGCGGCACGGTGGCGCGTGGTGTCGTGGTGTACGCGGCGCAATGTGCGCAGTGTCACGGCGCGAACGGCGAGGGACTGCCAACATTCCCGAAGCTCGTCGGTCGTGATTCCGCGGGCGCTCCCACACCGGAGTTTCAGTTCGCCACCACCAACAAGACCAAGACGATCGGCAACTACTGGCCGCACGCCACGACGGTATTCGACTACATCAAGCGGGCGATGCCGTTCGCCGCGCCTGGCTCGATGACTGACGACGACGTGTACGCGGTCACCGCATACCTGCTGTCGGCCAATGCCATCATTCCCGATACGACGACGCTCAATGCGGCCACGCTGCGGGCGGTCCGCATGCCCGCGCGCGACAAGTTTGTGCCCGATAACCGCAAACCCACAGCCGCCGCCAAATAGTGACACACCGCGCGACGCGCGCCCCAGCCCATGCCGTCGCGCATCACCGGCGAGGCATCACGGCGCGTTTCGCGGCGATGCGGGTGGCGGGAGCCGGCGCGTTGGCGTCGTTCCTCGCCGTACTCGGGCCGGGTCTGCTGGCAGGGCTCTCCGATGACGACCCGGCCGGTATCACGACGTACTCGATCCTCGGCACCGAGCATGGCTATCGGCTGCTCTGGATCATTCCGGCGTCCACGATCCTGTTGGTGCAGTTCCACCTCGTGGCGGTACGCCTTGGCGCGGCCACCGGCAAAGGCTTGGTGGCGCTGGTGCGCGAGCGGTGGGGGCGCACGTGGGGGTACGCCGCTGTGCTCGGGCTGCTGTTCGCCAACTTCGGCACGATCTGCGCCGAATATGCCGGTGTCGCCGCGGCCGGATCGCTGATCGGTCTCCCGGCGTGGCTCAGCGCCATTGCCGCGGGCACGTTAATCACGCTGGTGGTGGTGTTGGGTTCGTTCGCGCGCGTGGAGAAGGTGTTGCTGGCCATCTCGGCCACGCTCGCGTTGTACGTGGTAGACGGCATTCTCGCCGGACCGGTGTGGGCCGACGTCGCGTACGGATCCGTCGTGCCACGAATGCCCATCAACCGCGACGGCTGGATCGCCCTCGCGGCTTCGCTCGGCACGACACTCGCGCCGTGGGGGTTGGCGTTCATTCAGTCGTACGCCGTGGACAAGAAGATCACGATGGCGTCGCTCCGCTGGGAGCGCGTGGACGTGATCGTGGGCTCCCTACTCACTGGCGTGGTTGGGCTCGCGATCGCCGTGGCCTGTGCCGCCACGTTGCACCAAGCCGGGGTGCACATCGAGAGCGCGGGCGATGCGGCCGCGGCACTGCGTCCGCTGGCGGGCTCGTTCGCGACGATGTTCTTCGGGGTCGGACTCCTGGGCTCGTCCTTGTTGGCGGCGGCGATCGTGCCGATTGCGACGTCGTACTCGATTGCCGAAGGGGTCGGTGAGCCCGCGTCGCTCGATCTCGACGCCAAGCATTTTCATTGGTTCTATGCAGCCTTCGTGGGGCTCACCGTGGCGGGCGTCAGCGTGGTCGCGTTACCGGGACTCCCGCTCATCTCGCTGATCTACAGCAGTCAGGTATTGAACGCGGCCGTGTTGCCGCTGCATCTCATGGCGTTGCTGCTGTTGGCGGGGAACACGGACATTATGGGAGACGCGCGCTTGTCCGTCGGCGCGCAAGTCCGTGGTTGGATCAGCTTTGCGCTCGTGCTGGCATGTCTCGGCGGCCTGACGTGGAGCTGGATCGGCTAGCGTGGCGTGGTCGTCACGTTCCCGCATGTCGCAAAAGAAGTAAGGCATGGCGGGATCAGTCAGCTGGGTGTTGGAGCTGCAAGGGCAGGAGGGTCGCTCGGACGAACTCCGCAGGACGGAACGGCCTGTCAGGGAAACACCGGTTACGGGGGTACACGCGCGGGCGCACTGTACCGGGACCTATGGATACCGGATTGCGTCGGACTCTCGGAGCCTTCGCGGCAGTGGTCTCGCTGCTTGGGGCGGCGGCGACGCTGGGTGGCACGCCCACGTCGGTGGCGCGGCGGTCACGCGTGTCGGCCCTCGCCACGCGCGACCCCATCGCCCGGTTGCAGGCGCAGCTCGATGCCGGTGAAGTCACCCTGGCCCATGACTCGCTGCTGGGCTACCTGCCGGCGTTGCTCAAGACACTCCACATCCCGGTGTCGTCGCAGGGGCTCGTGTTCTCGCGCACCAGCCTGCAGACCGACAAGATCACACCGTGGTCGCCGCGTGCGATCTACTTCAACGACGACGTCTACATCGGCTACGTGCAGGAGAGCACGTTCCTCGAGGTCGCCGCCGTCGATCCCGTGCGCGGCGCGGTGTTCTACACACTGAGCCAGGAACCGCGCGCCCGTCCCGTGTTTTCCCGCGAGACGACCACGTGCCTCATGTGCCACCAGTCGCGCGCTGCCACGGGCGGCGTGCCGGGCTTCATGGTCATCTCCACGCTCGCCGATCGCTACGGCTATCCCGTCGTCGGCATGCACGATGGCAGCACCACCGACGCCACCCCCATGACGCAGCGATTCGCGGGATGGTACGTGACGGGTTCGGCGGGACCCGCTGGACATGCGGGTAACGTGTACTCCCCCAAGTTGGCACACGAGATCACCGACAAGCCGGCGTATCGCGCGCAGTTCGACATGCACGCCGAGAGCGCGCGCACCGATCTCGTGGGCAAGTTCGATTCGGCGCCGTATCTGTCGGCGCAGAGTGACATCGTGGCGCTGATGGTGCTGGTGCATCAGACGGTCGTGCACAACCTCATCACGGCCGTGCATGACGCAGCGCCTGATGCGGTGTTCGAAGACTCCATGTCGCGAGTCAGTGGCCGCGACACCACGTCGCGTGCGCAGCGCGGGGGCGGGCCCGCTTCCCAGCTGCGCCGCGACGTGGAGAAACTCGTGCGGGCGATGCTGTTCGTGGGCGAAGCGACACTCGACGGCCCGGTGAAAGGCACCACCACCTACGCGCAGGATTTCGCGAAATCGGGGCCGCGTGATGCGAAGGGACGGTCACTGCGGGATCTCGATCTCGAGACGCGGCTCTTCAGGTATCCGCTGAGCTTCCTGATCTATTCCGAGAGCTTCAACGCGCTGCCGGAGCTGGCCAAGCGCGACGTCTATCGGCAGCTGCGCGACGTGCTGACCGGTGCCGATCCGAGTGCGGAGTTCAAGCAGCTGCGCGCGAGCGATCGTGCGGCCATTCTGGAAATCCTGCACGCGACCAAGCCCGACTTTCCGCGCTAGTGCGGTTTCGTCAGTGCGTAAGCCCGTACATCACGTAATTCGTGGCGAACTTGTACGCATCGTTGGAGAAGTTCACGGGATACCAGCCTTCGCCCGACCACTCCATGTAGTCGCCGATGTCGTTGTTGTAGTTGATGATCACCTGCAACCGCTTGCTGGGGTCGTTGTCTTCGTAGATCCCGAGATATTCGGCCTTCGCCAACGGGGTGGCGGGGTGCGTCATCCCATCCAGTGTCTTGATGTGAAAGAACGCATTGAAGATCGGATGCGACACGTCCATCGGCACGATGCGCGCAGTGGGTAGCACCGATAACATGGCCTTTTCGAACACATCCCACTGTCGGTCGAAATAGAAGTCATCCACGATCAGGAAGCCGCCCTTCTGAATCCAGCGACGGAGCGCCTCCGCCTCCTGCGGCGTGGGCATCCAGTAGCCCGGCTCGGTGAGATACGCGATGGGATAGTGATTGAGCGCCGGATCGTCGAGCACGTGCACGTTGCTGGCCTTCTTGTGCAGCCGCAGCGTGGACAGATCGCCCAGGATCGTCATGAAGTTGCGTTCCATCTGCGGATAGTCCGCACTCCAGGCCATGCGATAGCCCTGCGTATAGCGCAACCGCACAAACGTGAAGCGCCCGTCGTACGGCACGTTCGGCTCGATCATGAAGCGCTGACGCTGCGACCACGCGATCGGCGCGGCGATCAGCAGCAGGGCGAGCGTGTACAGCGCGTATCGGAGCGACCGTCGGAACCGCGGAGATGGATGCACTCTGTCGTGGCCAAGGGAGAAGGGTAATTTACTCCTCATGTCACGCGCGCACATCCGAATTACGGCTCTGCTGGCCCTCACGTTCGTCGTGGGGTGGTCAGGCGATGGCTTCGGTCCCGGTGCCCGCGTGTTGCTCGACGCACACAACGCGTATCCTGAGCGGGGCCAGTGGGGCACGCGCCTCGACGACGCGCTCGCCACCGGGTTGCCGCTCGCGATCGAGCAGGATCTCCACTGGTACGTCGCGAACGGAGCTGCCCCGCAATCGGTTGTGGCCCACGACGACGACGCGCTCGACGGTGCCCCCACGCTCGACGCGTATTTCTTCGCGCGCATCCGGCCCATCATGGAGCGCGCGCTGACCGAGAATCGGCGAGACACGTGGCCGCTGATCACGCTCAATCTCGACTTCAAAGACAACACGCCGGCGCATCTCGACGCGGTGTGGGCGTTGCTCGGACAGTACGAAGCGTGGCTGACCACGGCGCCGCGCACCGCCACGCCGACTCTGTCGGCGCCGTTGCGAGTCGGTCCGCTGCTGGTGCTCACGGGCTCCGATACCGCGCAGCGCCGCCGCTTTCATGACGAGGTGCCTGTCGGTGCGACGCTGCGTGCGTTCGGTGCCATGGCGCCCGTTCCCGTGCGCGGTGCCACCAAGGCGTTGCGGGCGCGTCGTGCCATGCAGATGACGAGCGCGCAGCACATCGATGCGCGTGCCGACAACTTCGCGCGATGGGTGAACTTTCCGTGGAGCGTGATCGAGGCGGGCGGTCAGGCGACCGCCGGCGCGTGGGTGCCGGCCGATTCCACGCGACTCCATGCCTTCGTGCAACGGGCGCACGCGAAGGGCTTCTGGATCCGCTTCTACACGCTCGACGGATTCACCACCGCTGAGGACCGCGGGTTTACCGCCGCGTACAACTTCGGGTCACGCGCCGCGGCGGCGGCCCGATGGCGCGCCGCCGTGGCAACCGGCGTCGATTTCGTAGCGACGGATCAGTACGCGGACTTCATCGCGTTGCGGCATTAGTCCCGCCGGCGAACATCGCGCCGTCAGGGAATCACCCGACACAGGCGGGCGATTTCCTGATGCACGGCGCGCCGTCACGTGCCATTGTAGACCGATGGACCGTCGCCAATTTCTTGCCCATACCAGCGTCGCGGGACTTGCCGCGCTCGCCTCCCGTACGGCGTTCGCCGCCACACTCACCGATGGCGGGCGTTTGCGCCGCGTGCTCGGCCTGCCCGAGCGCTCCCTTCCATTCGAGCGGGCACCGCTGCGGATGCCCGTGACGGTGTCGGCTGATGGGCTCACGCTCCGGGCTGCGGCCCGCCGCGTCGAGATCGCGCCGGGGGTGCCGGTCGAGGCGTGGACTCCGGGCGAGGGGCCGGTGGGGCCGACGATCCGGGTTCGCACCGGTGACACGGCGCGCATCACGCTCGAGAATGCGTTGAGCGAGCCGACGATCCTGCATTGGCACGGTCTGCGCGTTCCCGAGATGGCCGATGGACATCCACGTCTCGCCATACCGACCGGCGCCACCTACCAGTATGAGTTCCCGGTGATCGATCGCGCCGGTACCTATTGGTACCACGCGCATCCGCATCATCGCACCGGCGTGCAGGCGTATCGCGGCATGACCGGTCTGCTCGTGATCGGCGATGCGGCGGAAGACGCGCTGGGTTTGCCGAACGGCGAGCACGAGTTGCCGCTGCTCATTCAGGATCGACGGCTCGCGGCCGATGGCACGTTCGCGTACGAACCCGCGATGCACGAGCAGATGGAAGGCTTCTTCGGCGATGCGGCGTTCGCCAACGGCATTCGTTTGCCGTCGCACTCGGTCGAGACGACCACGTACCGCGTGCGCGTGGTGAACGCGACGACGTCGCGCATCCTGCGGCTCGCGCTGTCGAACGGTCAGCCGTTCACGCTGATCGGTAACGACGGCGGCTTGCTGCCCGCGCCGCAATCACTCACGCAGATCGACATGGGCACCGGCGAGCGCGTCGATCTGCTGATTGACTTCAGCAACGTCGCGGTTGGCTCACGCGTGATGCTGATGTCGGCGGCGTTCGAGTCGCCTGTGCGCATGGGCGGCATGGGCATGGGCCGCGGGATGGGTGGCGGCATGGGTATTGGGCGCATGGGCGCCGGCGGTGTGGCGCAGGGCGCAGCGATGGAGCTCGTGGAGTTCACCGTCGACCGCGCGGTTACGCCGGTGTCGTGGAAGCGGCGCCCGCTTCCGCGCATTGCCACACCCGATCCGCGCATGGCGAAGCGCACGCGCACGTTTCACTTCAACAGTGCGATGATGCAGCACAACATCAACGGGCGCGAGTTCGACATGGAGCGCATCGTCGAAACCGTGCGCTTCGGCGACACCGAAGTGTGGACGTTCGTGAACGACAGCCCGTTTCCACACCCGGTGCACATGCATGAAGTGCAGTTCCACGTGGTCGAACGCATCGGGGGCCGCGCCCGCATCATGCCGTGGGAGCGCGGCCTCAAGGACGTGGTGCTCGTCTATCCCGGCGAGCGCGTGTCGGTGGCCGCCACCTTCGACAGCTACCGCGGCCGCTTCCTCATGCACTGCCATAACATGGTGCATGAGGACATGGGCATGATGATGAACTACGCGATCGTGTAACGCGATCGCGTGGTCCCGCTACGACGGCGTGATGTGCTTGAGCGTGATCTCGGCGAGTGATCGGGTGCCGCTCTGCTTCATCGCGACTTCAAGCTCCTTGCGCAGC
>JBBARJ010000011.1:0-23790 GCA_040399825.1 Gemmatimonas sp. | reverse complement strand
AGTCGGCATCCACCCATGTGTACGTGGGATTGCTGCCGACGCCCTTCTGAATGCGCGCCACGAACTCCTGGAACGGCATTCCCATCTGCGGGCCGACGCCGTTAAACACGCCGTACGTGCGGTTCTCAACGAGCGTGACGCAGAACTTCACGAGATCGCGCGCATCGATGATCTGCACGTGGTCGGTGCCATCACCCGGCACCAACACTTCACCGCCGCGGGCGATGCGCACGGGCCAGTTCGTGAAGCGGTCGGTGTCGTCTTCAGGACCGACGATCAGTCCCGGGCGTACCACCGTGACGCGACCCGGCATGGCGGCATGGGCCGCCTTCTCGGCGTACGCCTTGGCGTGACCGTAGCTGAGCGGCTTGCCCGCTTCGATCGGCGAATTCTCCAGTGTGAGCACCGGTGCCTCGATCGACATCGGCACGCGGCTGAGATCCTGATACACCGAGCGCGTAGAGATGAACAGATACTGATCGACGTGGTCGCGCAGCAGTTCGGCCGAGAGCTTCACCCAGTCGGGGGCGCTGGCCAGCGACGCCGACTCGTCGATCACGGCGTCCCACTTGCGACCCTTGAGCGCGCTGAGGTCGTTGGCGCGATCACCAGCGAGTTCTTCGACATCCTTGCCGAACATGCCGGGCGCGCTCTTGCCACGATTAAAGATTGTGACCTGATGCCCGCGCTTGAGCGCTTCGCGCACATCATGCGGGCCCACGAAGCCGGTGCCGCCAAGGATGAGAATTTTCTTTGCGGCGCGCGCGGGCACGAGCACGCGCGGATCGAAGGCGGACACGGCGCCGAATGCAGCAAGACCGGTGCCGATGAATTCACGACGGCTGTACATGGGGCGCTCAGCTGAGGGGCAAAGGGAAAGGGCACCGGTGGCGATGGCCGATCCGGTGCCCAAGGTTACCTCTCCCCACGTACCGCCACCAGATGTTACGGGACCAGCGCCACCTGGCCGCGCAGTTCACCGCCGGCATTTGCGTCGGTGTGGATGTTCACATAAATGCCACCGGCGTTCAGCTGAGTGACCAGGGC
Organism: Gemmatimonas sp.; assembly: GCA_040399825.1. GTDB lineage: Bacteria > Gemmatimonadota > Gemmatimonadetes > Gemmatimonadales > Gemmatimonadaceae > Gemmatimonas. The sequence goes on along the minus strand of JBBARJ010000011.1, from coordinate 22,743 downwards.
GCTGAGCGGCTGACCGGCGAGCGTGCCACTCAGGTTGGCGGCCGTGATGAACTGCTTGCCGACGCGACCGTTGGACGGTCCCGCCACCGTGGGTCCATCAACCACGAACGCGACCACGGAGCCATTGGCACCGCGGGCGCCGGTGTGGAAATGGCCAAACCGCATGTTGTTGAGGCCGTTCACCGTCACGTTCACGAACAGCGTGTCGTTGGTGCGGCTGAGCGTGAACTCGGCGCTGCCAGTGGCGGTCGTGGTCACCGGGGGCACTTCTTCCGTGCCGACCAACGTGGCGCGGTACTTCACGAGCGGTGCGGGGGCGACCACCGTTTCGTCGTCGCTGCAATTGGCGAGCACGGCACCGACGAGCAGGGCGCCAACGAGGGAAGCGGCAGAACGGGCGAACCGGCGAAAGTTGGGACGAGTCGACATGGGATGCTCTTGAGGGTTCACAGCTGACGTACGCGGTGAACCCTCAAGCACTCACTTTATCCCTTTGTTCCTGCGCGGCGTCGCAACGCCGGTTTGTACTCTCAGTCCAAGTCGAAGCGATCGAGGTTCATCACCTTGGTCCAGGCCGCGACGAAGTCATGCACGAACGTCTCCTTCGCATCGTCCTGCGCATACACCTCGGAGAGCGCGCGCAGCTGCGAGTTGGAGCCGAAGATCAGGTCCACACGCGTGGCCGTCCACTTCACGTCACCCGTGGTGCGGTCACGCCCTTCGAAGACCTCCTTCGAATCGGCGATCGGCTTCCACGTGGTGCCGATGTCGAGCAGGTTCACGAAGAAGTCGGTGCTGAGCGTTTCGGGGCGATCGGTGAACACGCCGTGCTTGGCCTGTCCGACGTTCGCGTTCAGCACGCGCAAGCCGCCGACCAGCACCGTCATTTCGGGCGCCGAGAGGGTGAGCAGCTGGGCCTTGTCGACCAGCATCTCTTCCGCGGTGACCGTGAACGCGGTCTTCTGGTAGTTGCGGAAGCCGTCGGCCTGCGGCTCGAGCATGGCGTACGAATGCGCGTCCGTGTGCTCTGCCGTGGCGTCCATGCGGCCGGGCGTGAACGGCACGGTGACCGGCGTACCCGCCTTTGCCGCGGCCGCCTCAATGGCCGCGCCGCCACCCAGCACGATCAGGTCGGCGATGGACACTTTCTTGCCGCCCGTCTGCGCGGCGTTGAACTGCTGCTGAATGCTCTCGAAGATCTCGAGCGCGCGCGCGAGCTTCGCCGGCTGATTCACTTCCCACTGCTTGGCCGGCGCGAGACGGATGCGTGCGCCGTTGGCACCACCACGCTTATCCGAGCCGCGGAAGGTGGAGGCCGATGCCCACGCGGTGTTCACGAGCTGTCCGATGGACAGCCCCGAGGCGAGGATCGTGCTCTTGAGCGCCGCGATGTCGTGGGCGTCGATCAGCGCATGGTCCACGGCGGGGATGGGATCCTGCCAGATCAGCGATTCCGTCGGCGAGAGCGGACCGAGGTAACGCGTGCTCGGGCCCATGTCGCGGTGCGTGAGCTTGAACCACGCCCGCGCGAAGGCGTCGGCGAACTCGTTGAAGTTGTCACGATAGCGCGTGGAGATCGCGAGGTACGCCGGATCCGTGCGCAGCGCCAAGTCGGCGGTGGACATCATCGGTGCGTGGCGCTTGGTCGGATCGTGCGCGTCCACCACCGTGGTCGCGGCGGCGGGGTCGGTCGGCGTCCACTGCTGTGCGCCGGCCGGGCTCTTGGTGAGCTGCCACTCGTAGCCGAGCAGGGTCTGGAAGTAGCCGCCGTCCCACGTGGTGGGGTTGGGCTTCCAGGCGCCTTCGAGGCCACTGGTGATCGTGTCGCCGCCCTTGCCGGTGCCGAAGGTGTTGGCCCAGCCCAGGCCCTGCAGTTCGATGCTGGCGCCTTCCGGCGCCGGGCCCACGTGGGCGGTGTCACCGGCGCCGTGCGCCTTGCCGAAGGTGTGTCCACCGGCCACCAGGGCCACCGTCTCTTCGTCGTTCATCGCCATGCGGCCGAACGTCTCACGGATATCGCGGGCCGACGCCATCGGATCCGGCGTGCCGTTCGGGCCTTCCGGGTTCACGTAGATGAGCCCCATCTGCACGGCCGCCAGCGGGTGCTCGAGTTCACGGTCGCCCTGATAGCGCTTGTCGCCCAGCCACTCGGCCTCGGGACCCCAGTAGATGTCCTGCTCAGGCTCGTACACGTCTTCGCGGCCGAAGGCGAAGCCGAAGGGCTTGAAGCCCATGGATTCCATGCCGCAGTCGCTGGCAAAGATCATGAGGTCGGCCCACGAGAGCGCGTTGCCGTACTTCTGCTTGATGGGCCACAACAGGCGACGGGCCTTGTCGAGATTGCCGTTATCGGGCCAGCTGTTCAGCGGCGCGAAGCGCTGCGTGCCCGACGACGAGCCACCGCGGCCGTCGGCCGTGCGGTAAGTGCCGGCGCTGTGCCACGCCATGCGCACGAAGAACGGACCGTAATGCCCGTAGTCAGCCGGCCACCAGTCCTGCGAGTTGGTCATGAGCGCGAACAGGTCCTGCTTGAGCGCGGCAACGTCGAGCGACTTCAACGACTCGGAGTACTTGAACGTCGCGCCGAGCGGATTGGAGCGGGGCGAATGCTGGTGCAGGATGCCCAGATTGAGCGCATTGGGCCACCAGTCGCGGTTCGAGCGGCCGCCGGCCGTCGTGACTTGAGGGGCCGAGGCGCCATGCATGACCGGGCACTTCGCACCGGTCCCTGAATTCCCTTCCATATTCTGCTCCGATCGTGGCTACGGGTCGTAAACGGCTCGGTCAGCGACCGAGAAGCTGTCCTGATGTGGTGCAAGACCATGAAAATTACGGGGCTCGGCTATAGCCCGCAATCGGGGAAACGCTATACAAGTCATAGCCCATGCTTATACTTGAGCATGGATACGACGCTCCTTCGCGCCTTTGTGGAGACCGCCGATGCCGGGTCGCTGAGCCGGGCGGCGCGGCATCTGGCGCTGTCGCAGCCGTCGCTCACGGGACAGATCCAGCGGCTTGAGGCCCACATGGGCGTGTCGCTGTTCGAGCGGCACGGGCGTGGCGTCACGCTGACGGAGGCGGGGCGCGCGCTCTATCCGCGGGCGCGCCGCATTCTGGACGAGGTGCGGGACACCGAAGACGTCATTCGTCGCGAGGGCGCGGACGGGGCGGGGACGCTGAGCGTGGGGGCGATTCCCACGGTGGCGCCGTACGTGTTGCCGGCCGCGGTGCAGCGGTTGCGCGCCCGTCATTCGGCCATGCGGGTGGAGCTGCGCGAGGACTACAGTGCGGTGCTGGCCAAGCTGCTGCTGGACGGCGCGCTGGACGTCGTGATTGCGGCGCTGCCGTACGCCTTCGAGCATCTGGAGACCGAGGTGCTCGGCAGCGATGCGTTGGTGGTCGCCGTGCCCGCGTCGTATGCGGCGGCGCGGGCGGGGCGCATTTCGCTCGCGCAGTTACGCGATGCGCCAGCGGTCACGCTCGACCCGGCGCACTGCCTCGGCGAACAGGTGGCGGGGTTCTGCTCGAGCCGGCAGGTCTCGCCGAGTGTGGTGTGCCGCAGCGCGCAGTTGGCGACGGTGCTGGAGCTGGTGGGGGCGGGCGTGGGCATTTCCATCGTGCCAGCGATGGCCGCGGTGCGGCACAACACGCCGCAGTGTGCGTACGTGCCACTGACCGACCACGTGTTGCAGCGCGAGATCGTGGCGGTGTGGCGACGCGGAGCGGTGCAGTCGGCGCCGGCCCGCGCGTTTGTGGAGTGCGTGAGGGACGTGGTGCGAGTCGGGTAATGATTCAGTGGTCAGTGGACAGGCGTCTGGCGTCTGACTGCTTATAGTGGTCAGAATTGAGCAGCTACAGTGCACAGTGCCGAGCTATTTGGTGGTGCCGTACGACGGTGAGGCGGAACGCAATGCGAGCGGCGCGCGCGAGGGGATCGCTGCTTCGCGCGCTGAATTCACGGAACGCCAGCGCCATGAAACACGCTCGGCACTGTGGACTGTGGTTGCTGAATTCCGACCGCTATACCCAGTCAGACGCCAGACGTCTGTCCACTGATCACTGACCACTGAATCGCGCGTTTCCGCTGTTGTACGCGCAGTCCCGTGTGATCAGAACGTGTACCGCACTCCAGCCTGAATCTGTCGCGGATCGCCTAGCCCGCTGCGAATCGTGCCGTCGAAGTTGAACAGCAGTGATCCAAACGCGGGGTCGCGGAAGTTGTTGCGGCCAAGCACGTTGAAAATCTCGAGTGTGGGCTCGAGGCGCTGTCCACGCTTGAAATTGAGCGGACGGGACAGCTTGAGATCCCACGTGGCGAACTCGTTGCCGCGGCGCAGGGTGTTGCGGTCCAGGATCGTCCCATTCGCGCACACGCGATCGCTCGCGGCGGCCGCGCGCTTGCCGCTGGGCCGATTGTTCTCGCACTTCTCGCTGATGGGCTGTGCCGACGCGTAGCTCACCCGATTGTTCAGCAGTAACGCGCCGGGTAACCGCGAGATCGTATACACGTTGAGCCGGTGACGTTGATCGCGATCGCTGTAGCCGAACTCCCGGTCCAAGCGGCTTGCGTTGGCGTAGCGGAACACGAACGGGTCGCGCTCGTTGTCGTCGTCCGATTTGTCCCACGCGAGCGTGTAGTTGAAATCGAACTGCAGCGCGGTGCCGGTACGACGCGCCAGACCGATCGTGAAGCCATGGTATTCACTGCGGGCGCTGCTTTCCACCGTGGTGAGATCGCCGATCCCGTTGCCGTTCGGCAGTCCGGTGGAAAACGGTGCGCCGAACACCGCATCGTTGCGGTTCACGAATCGCGTGAGTCGATCCGACTTGGCAAAAGTATACGAGGCGGAGGCGACCAGACCCTGCGGACCGAACGCCCGCTCATAGGCGGTCGATGCGCTGAAGGTGCGCGGGTTCCGGTAGTCCTTGTCGACCACGAAGATGCCCGGCTGGAACGGCACACTGTTGGCTGCGGGGGCAGGTAACAGCTCGTCGATGCGCGGTGGACGGCCAAGGGCGCCGGTCAGGGCGCTGTTCCGGAAGATCGTCTGACCGATGGATCCATTGTTGTTGCGGACAGCCGCGAAGTTGAGTGCGGCCACGCGCGCGTTGTACACGCCGGCCGAGGCGCGCAACACTTCCCGCCCGTCACCAGCCCGATCCCAGGCCACGCCGAACCGCGGCTGGAACATCGTGAGGTCGGATGGAATGGTACCATCCGAAGGAAACGTGTAGCTCCCGGTTGCATTGGTGACCGTTTGGCCAATGAAGGGCGCGAAGAACACCTGACTCGGGTCGGTCAGCACGCTGGGCTGTTGCTGTGCTTCCCACCGCACCCCGTAATTCACCGTGAGGTTGGGTGTGGGCTTCCACGTGTCCTGCAGGAAGACGGCCATGTCGACTTGCGCGAGCGACTGCGTGCCCGATTGCTCCACGGTGCGTCCGCCCACGCCCGCCTGCTGCAAATACAGCAACACGGGCCCGCTGATAGTGCTCCCGGCCGGACATGCCCCGGTGATGTTCGACGTGCCGTTGGAGCATTGCACGTAGCTATTGCCCTGCCGCGCGTAATTGATGAATCCCGAGACGCTGTTGAAGATGAATCGACCGTTCGCGAAGCCCACGAACGTTTGTGTCGAGTTCACGAGGTTCACCTCGGCGCCCGCCTTGACGAGGTGATTGCCACGCACCGCGCTCACGTTGTCGAGCAACTGGATGCGGGTGTCGTAGTAGTCCACGGGAATGAAGAACGGGCGCCCCACGCGGTAGGCACTCCCGAAGTCCATGGCGATATCGGGGAAGTCGCGACCCCCGGGAAGCGTGGGCGCGTCGTAATCCCGCGGCCGGTCCTCACGCGATACCTGAAAGCGCAATTCGTTCGACAGTGTGTTGGTCAGCTGGCTCGTCAACGACCCGCTCAGGGCATGGCTGAAGCTGCGCTCGATCGCGTTGGCGCTCGCTCCCCACGTGTCGACGTCGAACGTTCCGTTGACCTGGCGGCTGTTGGTGAAGTTGTACTTGGTTGACAGGAAATTCCGGTCGTTCAATCGCACATCGACCTTGGCTAGGAACACCTGCGCGTCGTTGGTGCGGTCAATCGGTGCAAAGTCATTCGCGAGCGCGCCGCCGAACGCCGTGCTCAAAAATGTGGTGAGGCTGTCGAACGCGGCGGTGCGCGCACGGTTCTGCTGCTTCGTTTCGGTAAACGACTGCTGGTCGTAGGCGGCGAAGAAGAAGGCCTTGTCGCGAACGATTGGTCCGCCCAGCGTGAATCCGAGCTGGTGCTGTCGAAAATCAGGATTGAGCGTGACGCCATTGCCCTTCAAATCTCCTGATAACGCACCGTTCTTGCCGAAATAGTGTGCAGTACCCTTGAGGGTGTTGGTGCCACTCTTGGTCACCACGTTCACGAACCCGCCTGCCGAGCGCCCGAACTCCGCGTTGGCGCCCTGGCTGGTGACCACGAGCTCTTGCACCGCATCGAGATTGAACGTGAAGGGCGGGCGCTGTCCGCCGCGCTGCTCGCCGAAGAACGGATTGTTGAAGTCGGCTCCGTCCACGCTCACGTTGTTGTAGATGCCGCGCTGGCCGGCAATCGAGAGCGCGTCGCCGTCGGGGCCCTGCGTGGTGGCGACACCGGGCGTCAGCAGGATGAGCGACAGGAAATTGCGCCCGTTGTTCGGAATACCCTTCACGGCTGCTTCGGACAGCGTGGACGACACCTCGGTGCGCGACGCATTGACGGGGGTTCTCGTCTTGTCGGTCACATTCACGGCCGCCAGTTCCGTGACGCGGCGCTCGAGGGTGAATGACGATTCGACCACTTGGCCGACCCGCACCACGATGTCGCCGCGTGACACCGCGTCGAATCCGAGGGCGCGTACGGTCAGTTCGTAGCGGCCGAGGGGCAGCAGCGTGGCGACGAACAATCCCCGATCGGACGTACGAATGGTGCGGGACACATTCGTTTCCTGATGGCGCAGCGTCACGACGGCGTTGGCAATCGGCCCGCCGTCGGACTGCGCGGCAACACCCCGGATAACACCGGTGGTGGCTTGCGACTGCGCGCTCGCCGCCGGTGCGTGACCCATAGCGGCCAGCAACCCCACAGCCAGCGCCACCAACATTCTCACGGCCGGACTCGACATCGTGATACAACTCCGTCGGCTAAGGATGTTCGCGGCGGAGCGGTTGGGGACCGGCGCCTCAACCGGCAAGTCTAATACGCGGTCGCGGCACTGGTCCAATCCGGTCAACGACACCGTTCGATGACGCTGCGCCGTTGAAACGGTGACACGGTGCTGGGTTCGGCGTTACAGCGCGATCGGCTGCCGCTTTCGGCAGGTCGCGCGGTCGCGCGCTGACAGCGTACCGGCGCGGCGTAATACCAGCGACGCATCCAGCGTGAACAGCTTCCAGCGCACGATCGACGCTACGGGCAGCCCGGTCGGTGTGAGATCGCGAATGGCGACATCACCGGGCCACTTCTTGTGCGAGGCCGTGGTGATCATGGCCAGCACCAGATGGTGGGCACGGTCGTTGAACGCGGTCGCCGAACAGACCAGCGCCGGCCGCCGCTTCGAGGCCTCGCGAGCGGAGAACGGAAAGGGCACGACCACCACGTCTCCCGGGCTATAGGTCGGCATAGGCCGCCTCGTCGCGGGCCGAATCCCATTCCGGTGCCAGCGTGGCCTCGAGCTCCTGCAATTCAGCGTCGGCCGGCAGGGCGCGCCGCACGCGCACCCCGTCGCGCTCGATGATGAACTCGATGCGGTCACCGGCGCCGAGGGTGAGTGCGTCGCGCACGGCGCGGGGAATGGTGGCCTGGTACTTGGACGTGAGCGTGGACACGGGCATGGTGCTCCTCCGTAAGACGTACGAATGGTAATACGTATTACGGTAATGATTGTCGTCGGGCCGGACAATCGGCGCGTGCTCGCCAGCACATCACCGGCGGAGAGGAGCGTCGTCGCGGTTGCTGGAGGCGCCCGGTGTGGCCTACAATTGTCCAGCCGTTCTCACGGGGGTACCCGGGTACCGTACCATCACGCGGACTGACCACCCGGGAGCCGCCATGGACAACGAATCGCAGCATACACCGACGCCGGACGACGAGTCGCTCACAGGCGACGCCCTCGAGTACGTGTCCGGCGGTGGCCCCACCCGTGGCGACTTCGCTACTTGCAAGACGTGTCTTGAACTGGTCGTGCGTCACCCCAACGGGCAGCCCTGCCCCTGAAGCCGACGTGACTGCGAGGCGCCGCCGGTCTGATGGCTCGTCGCGCACGGTTCAAGGGGTTCAAGGGGTCAGAGTCGTTGCACGTCCGCACGCCGAGCACCCGATGCCCCGCCCTCGTCACCCGGAACCGATGATGTTGATTCACCACGTTGCGAACGCATGCCACGCGATCCTGCGGCGCACCATCGCCGGTGTGGCTGTCTGCGCCCTCTCCGCCTTTTCGGCGACCTCGGCGTCGGCGCAGCCCACTACGAGCGGCCTCACCCGCCTGCTCGAATCCGAGCTCGCGCGCATGCCCGCGCGCACCGGCGTGTACGTAAAGCATCTCACCACCGGTGAAGAGGCGGCCGTGAGGGCCGACGAGGCGTTCAGCAGTGCGAGCGTCATCAAACTGACGATTCTCGTCCGCGCGTTTCAGTTGGTGGACCAGGGTAAGATCAAGCTCGACGACCGCGTGGAGATCCGTCGAGCCGAGCTGCGTGATGGATCGGGCGTGCTGCAGTATCACGATCTCGGTCAGACCCCCACGATCAAAGACTTGCTCACGGAGATGGTGATCACGAGCGACAACGTGGCCACGGATCTCATGCTCACGCGCGTCGGCGGCGTGGACAGTCTCAACACGTGGCTCAAGCGCTCGGGCTTCTCGCACTTGAGCATGGTGGCGCGCGGACATGTGTATCGTCGCAAGATTCTGGCGCTGGTGAATCCGGCGTTCGACACGCTGACGGCCGAGGAAACCACGGGATTGCAGTACGCACAGCAGGGCGACGCGCTGTTTGAGCTGTATGCGTCGCTGTTCACCGGTGCGCGCGCCGCGTGGGTGGACATGGTCCGCGACCCGGCCAACAAGAAGATTCTTGCCGACGGCCGGAGCCGCCTGCCGGTGCAGGATCATGCCTATTGGCTGGGCGACATGAATCCGCGCGAAACCGGGCGTCTACTCGAGGCCATCGAGCGCGGCACCATGACCTCGGCCTCGAGCGCGGCGATGATGCGCACGATGCTGCGTCGCCAGCAAGCGGGCGCCCGACGCCTCCCGCATTTTCTCGATGTGCCGGTGGCGCACAAAACGGGCGATAGCCCCGTCATTGCCAACGATGTGGGGATGATCTACGCGCGTTCGGGAACCATCATCATCGCCTTTTTCGTAAATGGTGTGACCGGATCGCTGGGCGAAACGGAAGACATGATCGGACGGGCCGCCCAGCGCGTCGTCGATTATTTCGACGGCCCAACTGCTCTCGTACGGCGTTCCCCCGCTCCCTAGCGGCGTGGCAGCAGCGTGGTCTGCGCATCGCTCCGTCTCTTTCGTCTCTTTTTTGCGAGTCCTCATGCGTTGGTCTGCTCCATTTGTATGCGTCGTGGCATTCACCGTCGCCTGTTCCGCCGGCGACCAGGCTGACGGGGCCACACCCGGCACATCGTTGCGCACACCGGTCTCGGCATCAGCCACGACATCGGCCAAACCACTCGGCCACGCGATCACCGGGACACTGGTTGAGCGGATCGCGGTCTCGCCCTATGTCTACCTCCGGTTGACGACGGCGATGGGCGAGTTGTGGGTGGCGGTGCTCGAGGCACCGCTCACCGTCGGCGCGCAGGTGACCGTGTACAACGCGCTGCTCATGGAGCAGTTCGAGTCGAAGACGCTTAATCGTACCTTCGACCGGATCTACTTCGGGTCGCTCGACGCACCGGGAACGCAGACCACCGACCTGGCGGGCACGGGCGCCGAGCCCACCACCGCGGGCGCACCCGTGCCCGCCGACGCAAAGGTCACACCGGTGGCCAAGGCGACCGGCGCCGACGCGCGCACGATCGCCGAGCTGTGGACGCAGAAGGATCGGTTGGCCAACACGGTGGTCTCGGTGCGCGGCACCGTGGTGAAGTACAACGCCGCCGTGATGGGCAAGAACTGGATTCACCTGCAAGACGGCAGCGGTGACGCCGCCACGGGCACGCACGACATCACCGTGACCACGCTGAATGCGGTCACGGTGGGCGCCACGGTGACGATCACCGGCACGGTGCGCCTGAATCGCGATGTGGGTGCGGGCTCCACGTACGCGGTGCTCATCGAAGACGCCACGGTGGTCACGAAATAGGCGGCGCGTCCCGCTGACTCGCCCCGGCGGCGCTGCGGCCGTATCCTTCGCGGATGAAGAATCCGACCCGGGGCCGATCCGCACGCGCCGACGTCCGCCATCAACGGCCCTCGGCACGTGGCGCCGCGGCGTTCGCGTTCGTGCTCGTGTTTACGGTGCTCCCGATTGCCTCCGCGTTCGCGCAGCCATCAGCCGTGGTCACCGGCCCGCCCGCACCGGTCGCCCCGGCGGTGATCGCCCGCGACTCCGCGCAGCAGGCCACGGTGCGCGCCATCAAGCTCGCGACACCACTCACGCTGGATGGCGTACTCGACGAGGCGGTTTACGCTACGGAGGCGCCGTTCGGTGGCCTCATTCAGGTCGCGCCCGACGCCGGCGCACCGGCCAGCGAGCGCAGCGACATCTGGATCACGTACGATGATCGCAACATCTACCTGTCCTGTCGTTGCTACGACGCATCGGCGCCCGCGGAATGGATTGTGAACGAACTGCGGCGCGATACCGGTGGTCTGCGCAACAACGAACACATCGGTGTCCTCTTCGATACGTTTTACGATCGCCGCAGCGGGTTTGCGTTCTACACCAATCCCCTCGGCGCGCGCGCCGACTATTCCATCGTCGATGAGGGCGCCTCCAACACCGACTGGAACCCGGTGTGGACGTCGAAGACGGGCCGCTTCGATGGCGGATGGACCGTGGAGATGGCGATTCCGTTCAAGTCGCTGCGCTATCGGGCGGGGCTGGATCAAGTGTGGGGCATGCAGATCCGGCGATCGGTGCGTCACAAGAACGAATGGGACTACCTCACGCCCGTCCCGCGCATCCTGGCCGGTCCGCAGGCGCTGAATCGTGTGTCGGCTGGCGGAACGCTGGTGGGTCTCGATCTCCCCGAAACCGGTAAGAACATCGAGCTCAAGCCATACGTGGTTGCCAGGACGACGACCGACCGCGTGCGCACGCCGGCCATCAACAACAGCGTGGGCAGTGAAATCGGCGGCGACATCAAGTACGCCGTCACGCCCAACCTCACGGCGGATCTCACGGTCAATACGGACTTCGCGCAGGTCGAGGCCGACGAACAGCAGGTCAACCTCACGCGATTCAGCCTGTTCTTTCCCGAGAAGCGCGACTTCTTCCTGGAAGGTCGTGGCATCTTCGATTTCGCGCGCGGCGGCAACGGCGCATTCGGCGGCAGCGGTGGCGCCGATACGCCGCAGCTGTTTTACACACGCCGCATTGGCCTCGACAACGGTGGCGTCGTGCCGATCAACGTGGGCGGTCGACTGACCGGAAAGCTGGGCAAGTACGCGATCGGTCTGATGAATATCGGCACATCGGGCGACGCAGCGTTCAAGGCCGACCCGACCAACTTCACAGTGGTGCGCGTGAAGCGCGACGTGTTGCAGCGCAGTTCGATCGGCGCCATGATCACCAACCGATCGGTTGCGACGTCGCGTACGGGATCGAATGCCGTGTACGGTCTCGACGGCGCGTTCCTGCTGTCGCAGGCGCTCACGGCCGGCGCGTATTGGGCGCAGAGTCACACCACGGGTGTGACGGGCGACGATCAGAGCTATCAGGGCCGGCTGGATTACAGTGTGGATCGATTCGGTGCAAAGGCTGAGTTTCTCGCCGTGGGGCGCAACTTCGATCCGCAAATTGGCTTTCGCCGACGCTCCGATATCAACCGGTCGTTCGGCGAAGTGCGGTTCAGTCCCCGGCCGGTGAATCAGACGGTGGTGCGCAAGTTCACCGGGACGGCCTCGGGCGAGTACGTCGAGAATGGCTTGGGCAATGTCGAAACTCGGGTATGGCGCGGCCATTTCGACACCGAGTTCGCGAACAGCGATGTGGTAGGGCTCGACGTCACGCGCAATTACGAGTTCCTGCGCCAGCCGTTCACACCGTCAGGCGCACCAGCGGCCATCGCGCCGGGTGGATACGGCTTCTCCGACGTGGCGCTGTCGTACGGCTTTGGGGCACAGCGCCGGGCCTCGGGCACGATCCGCGTGCAAGCCGGGCAGTTCTACGACGGCACGATTCGCAGCATCACGATCGGACCGGGCAGCACGTTTTCCTCAGCGCGGATTGCCCTTTTGCAGCGGCTCGCGCTGGAACCTACGTATTCGATCACCCGCGTCGAGCGCCCCACGTCGTCGTTCACGACCCGACTCGCCCGAGTGCGGGTGGACTACGGGTTTACGCCGTTGATGTTTGCGAGCGGGCTGGTGCAATACAACTCCGCCGACCGCGCGTTCAGCACGAACCTGCGCTTTCGCTGGGAGTATGCGCCGGGCAGCGAACTGTTTCTGGTGTACACCGACGAGCGCGATGTGCGCGACGATCGCTACGCCACGCCGACCACGGTGCGCGGACTCAAGAACCGCGCACTGGTGGTGAAGTTCAATCGGCTGTTCCGGTATTAAGCCCTCGACGCCATGAGATTGCACACCAACCTCATCAACTTCGGGAGAGGACAGCCATCGCTGTCGCTCCTGCCGTTGTCGGCCTGGCGAACAGCCACCGACCACTGTCTGGCGCAAGGCGATGCCGCGCTGCTGCAGTACGGCGTCGAAGAGGGGGACGCCGGATTTCGACACTCGCTGGCGCAGTTCCTGAGCCGGCGCTACGCCATTCCCGTGACGGCGGCGGAGTTGGTGGTATCGGCCGGCGCCTCGCAGGCACTCGATCTGGTGTGCACCCGATTCGCGCGTCGGGGTGACACGATTTTCGTGGAAGAGCCGACGTATTTTCTCGCGCTCGAGATCTTTCGCGATCACGGCCTGCAGGTAGTCGGCATTCCTCTTGACGAGGATGGCATCAGCATCGAGGCGTTGCAGCACGCGCTGGTGCATCATCGCCCCGCGTTCCTGTACACCGTTCCGTCGTTCCAGAATCCGTCAGGGACCACGATGTCGGCGGCGCGACGCGAGCAACTGATGGCCGTCAGCCAAGCGCACGACCTGTTGATCGTCGCCGACGAGGTCTATCAGCTCCTCGACTTCGGCACGGCACCACCCCCGCCGCTCGCGGCCCACTGCCATACCGCGCGCGTGCTCTCGCTCGGCTCGTTCTCCAAGATCTGCGCGCCCGGGTTGCGACTGGGGTGGATCCAGGGGGCGCCGGCCCCGCTGCACACCATTACGCAATCGGGCGTCGTGCAAAGCGGTGGTGGGCTGAGTTCGTTCGTGTCGGGGGTGATGCGCAGCTGCATCGATCTCGGCCTGGCCGATGCAGTGCTCGACGGACTACGACCCGTGTACGCCGAGCGGTCGGCGGTGCTGTGCCGCGCGCTGCGCGAGCTGCTGCCCGCCGCGACGTTCGTCGAACCCACGGGCGGCTACTTCGTGTGGGCGCAGCTTCCGGCAGTGCGATCGGCGGCGGAGTTCCTGCCCGTCGCGAGGGCTGGTGGCGTGTCTTTTCATGCGGGCGTGCGGTTCAGCAGCGGCGGCGGGTTCGCGCAGCACATCCGATTGAGTTTCGCGCACTACGAGGCGCCGGAGCTCGAGGAAGGGGTTCGGCGATTGGCGCGCGCGCTCATGGTTTCGGTGGCGTAACCGAGGCTGCCGGTCGCGTCCCCTGCAGAATCCACCGCTGAATGCGTCGGCCGTTCCCCGCCTCGCCGGTGTACATGCGGTTCTTCGAATCGATCGCGATCATGTGCGCGCGAATGAATTCGCCCGACTGACGACCCGGCCGGCCGAAGCGATCGAGAATGGCCAGATCCTTCCGCCGCAGAATCCACACCCGCTGGTTCGTGCCGTCGATGAGGTACAACAGGCTTTGCTCGGCATCGCGCGAGACCTGCAGGCTGAACCCGCTCCCCGAGCCGCCGGTTTCGGGGCGTACGAAGCGCTCCATCAGAAACTCGCCGTTCTGCCGGAACACCTGAATGCGATTTCCGCGTCGGTCCGACACGTACAGCAGCCCATCCTTGGTGCCCACGAGGCCGTGCAGTGTGGAGTATTGCTGCGGTGGCGACGCCGCCTTCACCGGATAGCTGTAGCGCACCGTGTCGTCGGGTCGCTTGCCGTACGCGCCCCAATGCCGCTTGTAGGCGCCCGTGGTGGCATCGAACACGATCACGCGCTTGTTGATGTAGCCATCGGCAATGAACAGCTCATTGGTCTTGGGCTCGACGTAGAAGTTGGCCGGACCACCCAAGTGTGTTGAATCGTTGCTCCCCTTGTTCACCCCCGGCTCGCCGATCGTCATCACGTACTTGCCGCTTTGCGTGAACTTCATGACGTGCATGCCGTTGCTGGTCCCCATCCACACGAAGCCGTGATGGTCGATGTAGATGCCGTGCTCCTGGCTGAACCAGGTGTATCCCGCGCCCGGCCCACCCCATGCCTGCACGAGCTTGCCGTTGGCGTCGAGTTCGAGCACCGGTGGCGCCGGGAAGCAGCAATCGGCAATCGGCGGCTTGGACGCGGCGCCGATTTCCTGGTCGGTGAGACTCGACGGCATGTGAATGATCCAGAGGTGATCGCGGTCGTCGACGAACAGCCCGCGGATATCCCCCCAGGTCCAGTCGTTCGGCAGCGTCGGCGGCCAACTCGGGTCCACCACGTAGATGGGCAGTCGCTCGGCGGTCGGTGACCCGCGCGCGACGGAAGCGTTGGCGCTTTGGCCGTGCGCGGCACACGCTGGCAGGAGCAGTCCAGCGAGAAGACCCAGGTGATTCACACGGCGCTTGATGATTGGCACGGGTGGCGTATTCGGAGGTGAGCCTCGGGTGGATCGAGGCGTGATGCACGCGCGATCGGCGGTTCAAGCCAGTTGGTTCAACGACGCTGACCCCTGAAACCTCGACCTGTCGAACCTCTCCGGCGAGGGTATATATAATTCTACTAAAATTTATAGATAGGTATAGACATGGCCCTCAGCATTAAAGACCCCGAAACCGACCGGTTGGCGCGTGCCCTCGCCGAGGCCACCGGTGAGTCCATCACCGAGGCCATCCGTCGGGCACTCGAGGAGCGTCTCGCGCGCGAGACCATGCGCCATTCGCACTACCGCCTGGAGACCGCCGTTCGGCGGGTTCAGGAACGACTGATCGGCCTGCCGGTGCTCGACCCCCGCGATCCGGACGAGCTCCTTGGCTACGACGACCACGGCGTGCCTCGCTAACGCGCCATGGTCATCGATACGTCGGCGCTCGTCGCCATCATGTGCAACGAGTCGAGTGCGCCCCGACTCGTCGCCGCCATCGAACGGTCTTCCCGCAGATTCGTCTCCGCCGGTACCGTCATCGAAGCCTCACTCGTCTTGCTGGGGCGTTTTGGTGAGCGTGGGGAAGCCCAGCTCGACGTGCTGCTGCGCGCCCTCAAGGCCGAGGTGATGGCCGTCGACGTTGATCAGCTGATGATCGCGCGTGATGCCGCGCGCACGTTTGGTCGTGGACGGCACCGGGCTGCGCTGAACTTCGGCGACTGCTTCAGCTACGCGCTTGCGCTGTCGTGCGGTGAGCCGTTGCTGTTCGTTGGTGACGACTTTTCGTACACCGACGTGACGGCGGTGGCCTGGTGAGTGGCGGCACCAACCGGACGCCACTGCGCTGCCCGGTTGGCCAGCAGTAGCAGCAGCACGGCGATCACCAGCACCATCCCTTGGAGCGCGTACACCGATGTTTCAATGGCCACGGGGCTCAGGCCGAATAGCGCGATATCCTGCGCGATGAGTCCGAGCAGCGACGCGAGCAGCGCACCCTTCGCCCAGCGCGTGTTCATGATCAGCCCCACGCAACCGAGTGCACCGCCCCAGACCGCGATCGCGTAGGCGGCCACCGCCCATGCGGGGCGCGCGGAGTACAACGCCTGTTGGTCGGGCGACATCGCTGCGACGGCCTCGGGGGTCAGCGTCACGTCCATGAGATAGGCGGCGCAGCCGATCAGGTTCCAGAGCAGGGCGATGATGACTACCGGTAGGTACCACGTGGGACGCGTCATGCACGCTCCGTGCGCTGGAGGGAAGAAAGAGGGCGCGGCGCCCGACACCGCCCGACGCCCTACGTGGGTGCTAGCTTGAAAGTGCCACCGCCGCCGTTCACTCTCCAGAAGGGAGACGCCCCGTGACCGATCCGATCCGTTTCGACGATGGCGCGTCCTACGAGCGCTACATGGGGGCATGGAGCCAGCTGGCCGGTGCCGCATTCCTGGAGTGGTTGGCGTTGTCCCCGGGACTCCGGTGGCTCGACGTGGGTTGCGGCAACGGGGCGTTCACCGAATTGCTCGCCGTGCGCGGTGCGCCAGGAGGCGTGTACGGCGTCGATCCCTCGGCAGCGCAACTCGCATATGCGCGCACACGCGCGGCGTTACGCGACGCCGAGTTGCGCGAAGGCGATGCGATCGCCCTGCCGTATCCCGATCACACGTTCGACGTGGCCGTGATGCCGCTCGTGCTGTTCTTCGTGCCCGATCCGGCCAAGGGCATTGCCGAGATGACGCGCGTCGTGCGCCCCGGTGGCGTCGTGACCGCGTACGCGTGGGACATGCACGGCGGCGGCTTTCCCTACCACATGGTGCAGCGTGAGATGCGTGCGCTTGGTGCGGTGTTGCCGGCGCCACCGAGTCCGCAGGCCTCGCGCGGCGAGGTCATGACGGCGCTGTGGCGCGACGCCGGCCTGACCGACGTCGAATTGCACGAGATCACGGTGCACCGCACGTTCGCGTCGTTCGACGAGTTCTGGGCCATCGTCGTTGGGTGGGCCGCCGTGGCTGAGACCGTCGCGACGATGTCGGCGGCGTCAATCGCGCAGCTCACGGCTCGGTTGCGCGAGTGTCTGCCGTCTGATGACCGCGGGCGCATCACCTACGCGGCCAGGGCCAACGCGGTGAAGGGGCGGGTGCCGCGCGGGCTAGGCGCGCCGTAACTCCGACATTTGCTCGGCGTGCCGCGCGTCGTGATGTGCCACGAGTTCCACCCACGCGCGCAAGGTCAGCGGACCGATGAACGGATGCGGGACGATGATGCCGTCGAGCACGGCCGACTCAGCGGCGGTGAAGGCCTCGAGGATCGCGGCGCGCGAGGCGTGCAGCTGCGCGAGGGCGGCGTCGGCGTCGAGTGTGGCGGAGGGGCGCACGCGCTCCGGCGCCTCGACTTTTGTGCCGCGATCGCGGACCCGGCCGATCTTCTGCTCCGTGAACACGGCTGCTTGCAGCTCCTCGGGCGTGGCGGTGCGTGGCATCTCCGCGCCCTTGGCGATCATGCGGGCCACGTTGCCTTCCACGCGCGCCACGTGTTCAATGATCTGCGCGGCGGACCACCCGCCCGCGCCGTCCGGGCGTGTACGCTGATCGACGGGTATCGCGGCGAACTGCGCGAGAAGCTGATCGCGCTCGACCGTGAGCAGGGCCAGCAAGGCGGGGACGGAGTCGGTGGGCTGGGTCATGGCGCAAACGCACCGGTCGCCTTACGGACGCTTCGCGAGCGGACGTCCGGTGCGGATGATCGCCGACGCTTGCTCGGCGCTGCCCGAGAGGAGCAGCCCGAGGTAGCCCTTCTCGATGCGGTCCTTGATGGAGCCAGCGGCGGCCGTCATCATGCTGGGCATGCCCGCCTTGGCCCCAAGGTCTCGGGCGCGCTGGCACGCGGCTTCTGCACCCGGCGCGTCACCACCCATGTCGCGGGTGAGACTGCCGATACCGCACGACAGCAAGCTGTAGCCTTTCACGGCGGCGATGTCGGCGAGTTCGGCGATGGCGCCTTTGTCTTCGACCATGAGCATCGCGATCACGGTGCCCTTGGGATTCGCGGGCGACCACACGTTGGCGCCGGCCTCGGTGAAGAACGCGGCGGCCGTGCGCGCCTCGGCGGTGCTGCGCACGTGCGGAATCACCACGCCGTCGGCACCGAGGCCGAGCACTTCTTTCACGCGGGCGCGGGTGAGTTCGACGCCGGCGTCTTCGATGGTGGGAATACGCACCAGCAGCGTGGGCCGTGTGGCGGCGCTGCTCAGCTTGATGCCACTCACCATGGCCCGTACCGCGTTCGCGTCGTAGGCCCCTTCAAGATTGAGGAAGAGGTAGTCGAGCAGCGGATTTTCGGCGAGCGCCTTCGCACCGGCTTCGGTATACAGCGGTGGGAGACGTGTCGCGCCGGCGGCGGGGGGCGCGGCCGGCCGCTCATTCGGCACGAACATACCGAAAGCGGAGGCGCCGGACTTCCACAGGGTCAGTGCTGCGCTCTCGGAGGCAGAGGCGGGCGCGGACTTCGAGGCGCTCGCGCAGCCACCGAAAATCGTGGCCGCGAAAGGAAGTGCAACGAGCCAGCCTGAACGACGCATGTGCGGTTCTCCTGTGAATGAGCTCCTGACCTGCCGTGCGAAGTGCCTATGATAACGCAAAACGCGCCGGGTATAAGTCCGTGGCGGCGTGACTTGGTTAACGTGCACGGGTGATCCGGTTCCCCTCGCCACCCGACGTCAGCGACCTCCCGGCGCGATTCCCGAGCCCGTTCGACCGCGCGGCGGTCCACCCGCTCGCTCGACGCGCGGCCATGGACACCATGGAACTGCTGCAATGGCCCGTCATGGCCCCGTGGAGGCTCAACGAGCCGGGGAACGGGAAAATGTTCGGGGTGCTGGTGGTGTTGGCTCCTGACGGCACCGTGGGCTATCTGCGGGCCTTCTCGGGGATGATGGCGGGGCTGTGGACGATCGACGGTTGGGCACCACCGGCCTACGGTGCCGCCGCCCGCGATCTCGTCTGGATTCCCGGCGAGGCCGAGCTGTACGACCTCGGCGACGATGACGCCGCCCGCACCGCCCGTTCGCGCGAATTGCTGCCCGCCATCCAGAACACGTATCACTTCGCCAATGCGCTGGGCGAGGTGCGCGCGTTGCGCGACCTGTTCGCGCCCAAGGAGCCACCGGGTGGCGCCGGTGACTGTGCGGCGCCGAAGCTCCTCGCGCAGGCGTATGCGCTGGGGCTGCGTCCGCTGGCGCTGGCCGAGTTCTGGTGGGGCGCCCCGCCACGCACGGGGGATCGTCGCGCCGGCTCGTTCTATCCCGCCTGCCAGGGCAAGTGTCCTCCCATTCTCGCGCATATGCTGGGCGGGCTCCCGGCCGATCCGCCGCCGGTGTTCGGGGCGGCCGCCATCGCGGAGTCCGAGCCACGGGTGGTGTACGAAGACGAATACCTCGTCGTCGTCGACAAGCCGTGCGGGCTGCTGTCGGTGCCCGGTCGGAGTGGATTACTGCGCGATTCGGTGTCCACACGGCTTCGGGCACGCTATCCCGATGCCACCGGACAGCTGGTCGTGCATCGCCTCGATCTCGACACGTCGGGGCTGTTGCTGGCAGCGAAGAACCCCACCACGTTTTCGGCGCTGCAGCGACTGTTCTCACTGCGCGAGATCCGCAAACGCTATGTGGCGTGGCTGGACGGCGAGGTCGTGGGCGACGAGGGCATGATCGACTTTCCCATGCGCATGGATATCGACGACCGGCCTCGGCAAATCCACGATCCGGTGCATGGGAAGCACGCGGTGACCGCATGGCAGGTGCTCGAGCGTGCCGTCGGGCGCACCAAGGTGGCCTTGACCCCGCACACGGGGCGCACGCACCAGTTACGCGTGCATGCGTCCAATCCGCTCGGTCTCGACGCGCCGATCGTGGGCGACCGCCTGTACGGACGCACCGCGCCGGAGCATGGCGAGCGACTGCTGCTGCATGCCGAGTCGCTGGCGTTTGTGCATCCGGACACCGGGCAGGAGTTGATCCTGACGAGCCCGGTACCGTTTTGAGCGGTACTGCACATTGAAACTGCGAACCGAAACCGCACACTCCCTAGGGAGCAGGGAGGAGGGTATCAGGGGGCAGGAAGCAGGTGAACGGCGCGCGGCTTTCCTGCTTCCTCTATCCTGACACCCTCCCTCCTGCTCCCTAGGGAGTTATGCGTTGGGAGTCGCCACTTACCTCGGCAACCCCTGCTCTATATCCGCCGCGATGTACGCCATGACCGCCATCACGGCCACGCAGCGCTGCACTTCGGCGCGGTCGAGTTTGTCCGGCGTGTCGGCATCGGTGTGATGGAACCAGAAATAGCGCGAGCCGTCCACGTTGAGTCCCATGCCCGGCACGCCGGTGGCCATGATCGGACCGATGTCGGCGCCGCCGCCCGACGCTTCGATCTTGCCGGCGTTGATCGGGTTTAACAACGAACCGATCGCCGTTACGATCGCGCGAGCAGCGGGCGACCCCGTAAAGCCGAAGCCGAGGGGTGAGAACACGCCACCATCGGATTCGATGGCCAGCTGGTGCGTCTCGTTCTGGTGTGCGTCGCGATACGCATTGCCGCCGCGCATGCCGTTCTCTTCGTTCGTCCAGCCCACGGCGCGGATGGTCCGACGCGGTGTGAGGCCGAGCTTCTTCAGCAGTCGAATCGCTTCCCACGCCACCACGACACCGCCGGCGTCGTCCATGGCGCCTTGACCCACATCCCACGAGTCGATGTGACCACCCATCACCACGATTTCGTCGGGCTTCTCGCGACCGCGCAGTTCACCCATCACGTTGTGGCTCTGCGCGTCGGGCAACATCTTCGCGCTCATCTTGAGCGTTACGCGGACCTTGTCGCCGCGGTTGATCATGCGACGCATCATCATCGCGTCTTCCGACGTCACGCTGGCGTGCGGAATCTTCTGCACCGTGGAGTCGTAGCTCATGCTGCCGGTGTGCGGCGTGCGCATGCTGTACGGACCGGCGGCGCGCGCCAGCGACGCCACGGCACCGACCTTGGCGGCGGCAATGGCGCCGAGTCGACGGAACGAGCCGTTGTAGCCGTAGTCGCGCCACTCGGCGTCGTACAGCACGATCTTGCCCTTCGCTTCACTCGCGCGCTGCGTGAGCTCTTCGAAGCTGGCCACCACCATCACCTCGGCGGTGATGCCGGCGGCCGGCGTGGCGATGCTGCCGCCGAGGCCGAGCATCGGCAGCAACTGCCGACGCGGCGCGACCAGTTCGAGTGACTCGGCGCCGCGCACCCAATGCGGTACCATGACCTTCTCGCGCTTCACGTTGGCGAGGCCATCTTTCTCCATCGTGGCGGCGGTCCACACAATCGCGTCTTCAAGCGCCTTCGAGCCCGACAAGCGATGGCCGAACCGATCGGTGAGTTCGGCGATGCGATTCCAGGCCCCAGCCGAGTCGGCCTGAGCGGCGGCGATGATGCGGTTCGCGATGTCGGCGTACTTGGCGGGAATCGCCTCGGGGGCCTGCGCGGACAGCGGGGCTGACAACGGCGCCGCGAGCGGGGAAGCGAGCGCCGCCAACGCGAGCGTGGCGAACAGGGAGGAACGAGCCATCGGCATGTCCACGGTGTGGGGGAGGAGTGAGGATGCCTCCAATCTCGGTGGTGCGGCGCGCGCCGTCCAATCCCCGTGGCATATTGCACACACCCTCACACCATTCATCATGCTGACTGATACCATCATCGCGCGCCGCACCAGCGGACGCGTCACCTGCGCGCTCGTGCCGCAACCGCAGTGGGCGAAATCGCGGATCCTCGCCGATCAGGCCGTGGAAGGCCTCGGCCTGCGTACGCTCGGCGACGGCTGGCTCGAGGTGAGCGAAAGTGACGCGGTCCGCATTGCCGCCGGGGTGCTTGGCCGGGATCTCGGCAGTAACGCCGTGCTTGTTCCGGCGGCGGAGGCCGAGGCGTTGGTAAGCGATCTCCTGGCGATGGTGCCGGAGCCGTTCGCCTGCTTCACCAACGGTGACTGGGCCGATGTGTTCGGCGACGAGTCGCAGCACGTCGATGGCTTCAGCTTCGATCCGCTCACGGAGTCGGCGCTCGACGCCGGGATCGTGTGCGTGGGCGATGGCGTGACGGCGGTACTGTGGGTGGAAGACGAGGATTGAGGGGACGGTGGCCGATGCGCGGACCGTTCGCGCTTACGGCACCGCCTTCCGCAGTCGCACGATGAACTCCTGATCGCCCCCAAGCAGCGGCAGCAGCGTGCGCGCCGTGTCGTAGCCAGCCCGTACGGTCATGATCTCGGAGGCGCCCACGCGGAGTCGCTGCAGGTTGTAGCGGCCATCATCGTGGCTGGTATCCGAGACGGCGTCCACCGTGACCCGGGCACCGCCGATCGGCAGCGCCGTGGCGAGATCCTGCACGCGTCCGCGGAGATGCGTCTCGAGCGGCGCCTTGGGGGCCGTGATCGGTGTATCGGGCAACTGGTCACGCTCACCCACGCACGATGCGAGGGGCAGCAGGATGGCCGCCCAGCGCGCGAATGTGCGGCGGACCAAGGGGTGGGATAGACTAGGCATACGGTGAGAGGCCGAGGGTTCACACCGAATCTACAGGGCGCGGAGCGCAAGGGGCATGAGATGCGTATGCTGACTACCCGGGTACTGCTGGCGATCGGCCTGGCCATGTGCGCCGGCTG
>JBBARJ010000010.1:0-26951 GCA_040399825.1 Gemmatimonas sp. | reverse complement strand
CGCTCCTGCTCGTGATCTCCCCGTGGGCACGCGCCGGGCTACACCGCCGCTTCGTGAACACCACCGATGTCATCGCGACCATGGAGTCCCTCCTCGGCCTCGACGCGCTGTCGCCCTTTGATCACTTCGGACGACCGCTCCGGGAAATCTGGCGCTCGTCACCGGACCTCAGGCCGTATCGGGCGCTGACACCGTCGGTGCCACTCACCGACCGCAATGCCACGAGCGGCCGGGACGCCGAGGACTCACGCCAACTCGATTTGCGCTACGAAGACGTGGCGGAAGAGGATCTGTTCAATCGCATTCTCTGGCGGACCATCAAGGGATCATCCCGCCCGTATCCCGGTCCGACCCGGATGTCTGCCGCGGAAGTGCTGCGAAGCTGGTAACTTTCCGGTTCCGTACGTGGCGCATTCCTGACCGGAGCGTATGTCTACCCTGTTCTCCCCGCTTACGCTCCGCTCCGTCACCCTGCGCAATCGCGTGGGCGTGTCGCCGATGTGTCAGTATTCCAGCGAAAACGGCTTCGCCACCGACTGGCATCTCGTGCATCTGGGGGCGTTCGCCACCGGCGGGGCGGGACTGGTGATCTCCGAGGCGATGGCGGTCACTCCGGAAGGGCGCATCAGTTCGCATGACTTGGGTATCTGGGACGACGCGCACATTCCGATACTGCGGCACATCACCGATTTCTGCCGTGCGCAGGGCGCGGTGATGGGTATTCAGCTGGCCCACGCCGGTCGCAAGGCCAGTGCGCGCCGTCCGTGGGAACAACCCAGTGGCGTGGTGCCCGTATCCGAGGGTGGATGGGACAACGTGATGGCGCCAAGCGCGGTGCCGTTTGCGCCACACTTTGCGCGGCCGCATGCACTCTCGATTGACGGCATCGCGCACGTCATCGCGTCGTTCCAGTCGGCGGCGCGACGTGCCGTCGACGCCGGGTTCCAGGTGGTCGAGTTGCACGCGGCGCACGGGTACCTGCTGCATGAATTCCTGTCGCCGCTCGCTAATCAGCGCATCGACCACTACGGCGGGTCGTTCGACAATCGCGTGCGGCTCCTGCTCGAGGTGACCGATGCCGTGCGTGCCGAATGGCCGCTGGAACTGCCGATAATCGTGCGTCTCTCGGCCACCGACTGGGCCGACGGCGGCTGGAACATCGAGGACTCGGTACGACTCTCGAAGCTGCTGAAGACACGCGGTGTCGATGTCATCGACTGCTCGTCGGGCGGGCTCGCCGCCCAGCAACAGGTCCCGATCAGCCCAAGCTACCAGGTGCCCTTCGCGCGTCGCATTCGCGCCGACGTCGGCATCGCCACCGCGGCGGTTGGGCTCATCACCGAGGCCGCACAGGCCGAGCAGCTTGTCGCCGATGGCAGCGCCGACATCGTGTTGCTCGGGCGTGAACTCCTGCGCAATCCGCGATGGCCGCTGCTGGCAGCCCACGCGCTGGGCGCCCAGATCACGTGGCCGCCGCAGTATGAACGCGCCCGTCCGCGATAGCCGCAGTGCCGACCAATCGACGGAATCACTACCGACTGCTGCATGTGCAGCCGGACGCCCCGCCTGAAGTCATCAAGGCCGCGTATCGGGCGTTGATCGCCACCCGGCATCCGGATGTCGGTGGCGACGCATACCAGGCGGCGTTGCTGAATGACGCCTACGCGGTGCTGTCCGATCCCGAAAAGCGCGCGGTGTACGATGCGCGTCGCGCGGCGCGCGCCGCCTCGCGTGAACGTGACGCCTCCCCGTCACCGACGCCTCGGCCGTCACCACCCGCCTCACCGCCCGCCCAAGCCTGCCCGATGTGTCACCTCGGCCTCCCCGCGACGATTGGGCGCCATACGCGATGTGCGCGCTGTCGTGCGCCGCTCGCGCGGGTCCGCGCCGCCGGCCCGAGTGGAAAGCCGATGGATCGCCGCGGCATTCCGCGCGTCAGCAAGTCGGACTGGGCGATCATGTACATGGATTGGCAGGCCGACGCGATCGATGTGCGCATGCGCGATCTCTCGCTCGACGGCATCAGTGTGTACAGCGGCCTCGAACTGCCGCCGCACGGGATCGTTCGCATCGTCGGTCAGTCCTTCGACGTGGTGGCCGTGGTCGTTGGCTGCCGACGCCTCGACGCCGTCTTCACGGTCCATGCGCAACTCGTGACCGCGCTCTTCGCCGGACCCACCGGCGGCTTCGTTTCGGCCACCGTGTAAGCAGCGCCTCTCGCGGCAGAAAAAGCCGATCGATTTACTAGGTTTTCAGGGCGCCGGCACCTAGATTGACTATACGCTCGTATCACGCCTCCCGCCCCTGATCGACGCCCATGCATCAGCACCCGTCCATGTTCGGCCACGCCAAAGAAGACAGCGTGGCTGGATTCGTTGTCTTTCTCGTCGCCTTGCCGCTCTGCCTCGGCATCGCGATCGCCTGTGGTGTCCCACCCGTCTCCGGGCTCATCGCCGGCATTGTCGGCGGGCTGGTGGTGCCGTGGATCAGCCGGTCTGCCCTCTCGGTCACCGGGCCGGCCGCTGGCCTCACCTCCATCGTGCTGGTGGAAGTGCAGAAGCTCGGGGGCGTGAACCCGTTCCTCACGGCGGTCATCATCGCCGGCCTGCTGCAGTTTCTGCTCGGCGTCATTCGGGCCGGTCGCTTCGCGGCGCTGGTGCCGTCGTCGGTGATCAAGGGCATGCTGGCCGCGATCGGTATCACGATCATCCTGAAGCAGCTGCCCGTGGCCGTGGGATCGGATCAAGGGCTCTCAACCATGCTCGCGCAGCACAACGCCGGCGCGGTCGCGATCGCGCTCGTGTCGCTCGTGATTCTGTACGGCTGGAAGCACACCCCGCTGGCCAAGATCAAGCTCATCTCGCCGGCGCTGGTGGTCGTGCTCGTGGCGAGCGGCATGGCGGCGGCACTGGCCTCGTCGCCCACGTTCGCGCTGGATACCCGGCATTTCGTGGACGTGCCACTCGGCGGCGTGGGTGCGCTGTACGCGGCATTGCCGCGTCCCGAATGGGCAGCGTTCATGAATCCAGCGGCCTGGGCGGCCGGCGCCACGATCGCCGTCGTGGCCAGCATCGAAACGCTCTTGTCGCTGCAGGCCGTCGACCGGCTCGATCCGCTCAAGCGGCACAGCCCGCCCGATCGTGAGTTGCTCGCGCAGGGGGCCGCCAACACCGTGTCCGGCTTGCTCGGCGGACTGCCGGTCACCGCGGTCATCGTGCGAAGCGGCGCCAATGTGGCCGCCGGTGGACGCGAGCGCATGTCGGCGCTCGTGCATGGCCTGCTGCTCCTTGGCGCCGTGCTCTTCGCCGGCCCGCTCCTGAATCGCATTCCGCTCGCCTGTCTGGCCGCCGTGCTGATTCAGGTCGGTCTCAACCTCTGCAAGCCGGCGCTCTTCACCACGCAGATCAAGCTGGGCATCACGCAGCTCCTGCCGTTCGCGATCACGATTGCTGCGGTGCTGGCGCTCGACCTGCTGAAGGGTGTCATCATCGGCATCGTCATGGGCATCGCCTTCGTGCTGTATGAAAACTCGAAGCGTGCCGTGGTCGCCACGAAGGACGACGCCGGTGTCTGGCAGCTGCGTTTCCGTCGCGACGGCACCTTCGTGTCGAAGCCCGGCATCGTGTCCACGCTGGATGAGGTGGATGATGGTGAAACGGTCATCATCGACGGCCACGACGAATACATCGATCATGACGTGAAAGAAGTGCTGGCCACCTTTGTCGAAAATGCCCAGCATCGTAACATCACCGTGACGGTGCGCGGCATCGATCTTACGCAGGCGCAGGGCGGCGGCGGGCACTGAGTATGTCGTCCACGGCGCATCACGGCACGGCCGACGCACACGAGGCCGATCCCGTGTCGCGCGCGCTCGCCGCGGCCCACGGCATTCTCCCCGATCAGGGCCCGATCGGGGTGTTCATTCACCACAATACGCTGCACGCCTTTCAGCACCTGCCGTTCCACGAAGGCGTGCAGGCCGGTGCTGCTGCGCTCGGGGCGCGTCCGTACTTGAGCTTGCGTGAATTTCGCGCGGCGCTCGCCGTCGGTCGTGTGGCGGACTCGGATGTGCGCCACGAGATCGATCGGGCGCTGGGCGATCGGGCACGCGAGCTGGTGCTGCCCGGCCTGTCGCGCGGCGCGTTGTGGGCCGAGCTCACGCTGACCGATGCCGACAGCGACGATGCCGCGGCACTCGCGTATCTGCTTCGCGCGGGCTCAGCCCGGCCGTGTCGCGAGCCGGCACGCTGGGCGGCATGCGTGGAGCGCGTCGCGCGCGGGCCGCGCCTGACGCCGCACGACACGCGACGCCTGCCACGCCATCGTGACATGCTGGTGGCACTCGGTCAGGCCGACACCGATGTCGCCGTACACGGCGAACTGATTCGGCTCTCGTCGGGCTTCCTCGATCAGGGGCAGGCGCAGGTGAGCGCGCCCTATCGCGAGAAGGGCTTCCTGCGCGCGGTGTCCGAAAGCTATGCCGATGGTGCGTCGCCTCCCCGCGCGTGCCGCGGCGTGGACGACGACATGCGCGCCGTGTTCGCGGCCAACGAACCGCCGACCGCGGTGATTCATCGCATGCTGTCGGCCCTCGGCGTCGTGGGTGACGCGGTCGAACCGTTCCTACTCGCCACCGCGCTCGCGCTGCCCGGCTGGACCGGCATGTTCGCGCGCCTGCAGCGCCACCCCGAGGAGCATCCGGACGGCGCGGCCGTGTCGCTGGAGGAGTTTCTCGCCGTGCGGCTGTTGCTCGAACATCGTGCCGTGCGGCGCGCCTGCGCATCGGCTGGATTGCCGCACGACTGGTCGGCGCTCCGACATCTGGCGCCACCACTCCCCCTGCGCCATCCGGTGCTCGACGCCTGGCTGCTGTTCTCGCTCGCGACGTCGGCACAGCTCGATGCCGCGGCGATCCTCGCCCTCACCGACGTGGCGCTCGCGACGCTCTGGGACGAGGGCGTGGCATGTACCGACATCGCGCGCCGCCAGATCTTTCAAGAGGCCTACGAGCGCTCCTATCGCACGGTGATTCTCGATGCGGTGGCGGCCCGACGTGCCCTCCCCGACGATGCGCCGACCGGCGAGCGCCCACGGGGCCAGTTCGTGTTCTGCATCGATGAACGTGAAGAGTCGATCCGTCGCGCGCTCGAAGAGCAGCACCCCGGCTACATCACGTTCGGCACCGCTGGCTTTTTCGGCGTCGCCATCGACTACATGGGGCTCGACGACCATGCCGTCGCCGCGCACTGTCCGGTCGTCGTCACGCCTGCGCACGAAGTACACGAGCAGCCCGTGTACACCGCGCTCGCACGACACGAACTGCGGCAGCGGGTGCGCGATCGCTGGCTGGGCTGGGAGCGGCGCGCGGCGGTGGCCTCGCGCACGCTCAGCGGCGGCGCCGGCCTGTCCTTCCTGCTCGGGCCCCTCTCCGGCCTGAAAACGCTGGCGCGCGTGGCTGCGCCCCGCTCGTCGCTGCAATGGGGCCAGCGTCTGGTGTCGCGCCTGTCGCCGGTCCCCACGACACGACTTTCCGCGTTCCGCGTGGACGACAGCGCGCGCATCGTGGACGGCGGCAAGCCGGTCGGTTTCTCACTCGACGAGTCGGTCGACCGCGTCACGGCTGTCCTCACGAACCTCGGCCTCGTGCGCGACTTCGCCCCGATCATCGTCTTTCTGGGGCACGGGTCCACCAGCCTGAACAATCCGCACGAGTCGGCGCACGACTGCGGCGCCTGCGGCGGACGGCGCGGCGGCGCGAATGCGCGCGTCTTCGCCGACATGGCGAACCGGCCCGATGTGCGTGAAGGGGTGCGGCGGCGTGGCATTCATATCCCGAACGACACCTGGTTCGTGGGCGCGTTGCACGACACCGCCAGCGACAGCGTGCGCTATTACGATCTCGAAACGCTGCCGACATCGCTGGTGTCGGCGTTCGAAGAAGTGTTCGGAGCCCTCGAGATCGCGCGGCGCGAGGATGCACGCGAGCGCAGCCGTCGTTTCGACGATGCCCCACTCGATCTCACCCCCGACGCGGCGCTCCTGCACGTCGAGGCACGCTCGTCGCACCTCGCGCAGCCGCGGCCGGAGTATGGGCATTGCACCAACGCGATCTGCATCGTGGGCCGTCGACAGCTCACCCGCGGACTACACCTCGATCGGCGGGCGTTCCTGGTCAGCTACGATCCCGGCGTCGACGAGCACGACACGGTGCTCGAGCGAATTCTCGCCGCCGTGGGCCCCGTCGGGGCGGGCATCAGTCTCGAGTACTACTTCTCGTCGGTGGACAACGAGACGTTCGGCTGCGGTACGAAGCTGCCGCACAACGTCACGGGACTCATCGGCGTGATGAATGGACATCAAAGTGATCTCCGCACCGGACTGCCCCGGCAGATGGTCGAGATTCACGAGCCGATGCGCCTGTTGCTGATCGTCGATGCCTCACCGGAGTCACTGCTGACGGTCGCCTCGCGTCAGGCCGAGGTGGCGGAGTTGGTGACGAAGCAGTGGGTACAGCTGGTGGCGGTGCATCCGGAGACGGGTGCCATGTCGCTCTTTCAGGACGGCGGGTTCGTGCCGTACCACCCGCAGCCGATGCTGCTGCCTGTGGTCGAGCGCTCCCCCGACTGGCATATGCAGAGCCGCGCGCACCTGCCGCCGGCTCTGGTTCGCAGTGCCTTGCCGCTCTCGGCGGTCGGTCCTCGTCTCCACCACTCGGCATGACCGACTCCGTGTTGGTCGTTCGCATCGCGTTGGCGCTCGCGATTCTAGCCCCGCTTGTGAGTGTGCTCCTGATCGGGATGCGCGTGCTGCTCTGGCGACGCACCACGTCGGAGCGATTCGTGACGGCGGTGGTGCACAGTGGACTCCTCGTGTCCATCGGCGCCGGCGCAATGGTGCTTGCGGGCTACCTCGGGCTGATCGGCGCACCGGTCAGCGGGGACATTGAGTTCGGGGACTGGCTCCGCCTCCGCGACTTTCGGATACCGGCCGTGTTGCTGGTAGACCGTATCTCCATCACGATCGCGCTGTTCGCCTCGGTGCTCACCGCCCTCGTGGCGCGCTTCTCACGCACATACCTGCACAAAGAGCCGGGCTTCACGCGCTTCTTCACGCTGCTGGGGCTCTTTGCGACCGGCACGCAGCTCGTAGCGCTGGCTGGCGCCTTGGAGCTGTTCTTCGCGGGATGGGAGCTGATCGGCATTTCATCGGCCTTTTTCATCGGTTTCTTCCACGAACGCGACGAACCCGTGCGCTCGTCGGTGCGTGCCTTCGCGACGTATCGATTCTCCGACGCCGGCTTGTTGATCGCGACCGTGATGACGTTCGAAGCGCTGGGATCCGCACGATTCTCTGCGCTTGGCGGTGCGTCCACGTTACCAGCGATGCAGTCCACCGCGATCGCGCTGCTGTTCCTGCTGTCGGCCATGGGCAAGTCGGCGCAGCTGCCATTTTCAGGCTGGCTGCCGCGTGCGATGGAAGGGCCCACTCCGTCGAGTGCGTTGTTCTACGGCGCCGTGTCGATTCATGCCGGTCTGTTTCTGCTCTTGCGCGTCTGGCCGATACTGGACGTGTCACTGATCGCCCGCACAATGGCGGTGATTGTCGGACTCAGCACGGCGGTGTATGCAGCGGCCGTCGTGCGCGTGCACACCGACGCCAAGGGGGCGCTGGCGCACGCCACGCTGGCGCAGGTCGGCTTGATCTTGGCCGAGATTGGTATGGGCTGGACCACGCTCGCTCTCGCCCACCTCGTCTGTCACGCGTTTTTGCGGTTGGGGCAGTACTTGAAGGCGCCGAACATGATTCACGACAGCCATCGGCTTGGACACACGCATCGCCGGCCGAGCTGGCTGGAGCGACGGTCCCCGCGACTGGCCGCACGGGTGTATGCCGCATCGGTGCATCGACTCCGACTCGATGATCTCATCGACGCGATGCTGTCGCCGATACTCGGCACGGCCCGCGTACTGGACCGCGTCGATCAGCGCGTCCGCCGCGCACTCTCCATCGAGTCGGGCGCGGATTCATGACATCATTCTCAGCACCGTGGGAGGCGCTCATTTTCTGCGTCGTCCTGTTGGCGGCACCCGTGCTCGCCCTGCCCGGACGGCGACCGGTGTTGCCGCTGTTTGCGCTGATCTTCACGCAGGCGATTGCGTTTTTTTCGGGGAACGGCGCGATCGCCTACGCGGCTGTGGCCGGCGGGGCGCTGGTGCATGCAGCGGGGGCGTGGCACCTCACGCGCACCGGAGCACTGATGCTGCTCACGACGGGCGGCCTCGCCGCGGCTGCCGCCGTGAGTCTCCATCTCGGCCATCTCACCATAGCCTTGGTGCTGTCGTGCATCGCGATCGCCATGCGTACGGGCGTCATGCCACTGCATGTCGGCGTCGCCCAGCTGTGCGATCGGGCGCCCGCCGTGCAGACACAGCAGCTCGCCTCCACGATCGCGCTCGTCTTCATCCACCTGCGCTTTGTGGATCACCACGCCGCCGCGATGACGCTGGCGCCCTGGCTCATCCGCGGCGGTGCCGTCGCGGCGATTGGCGCCGCCCTGATCACACTGGTCCAGAAGGACCTGCGTGGCTTCTATCGCGGCACGACCACCATGCACGGCGGCATGGTGCTCGCCGCGCTTGGCACCGCCAGCGCCGGCGGATTCGCGGCGGCCTTACTGGTGATGGTGACGATGGGCCTGGCGCTCGGCGGCATCGGCATCATGACCAGCGCCCTCGAGTCACGGGTCGGTCCCGTGTCGTTCAGCGGCCCCGGCGGCCGTGTCCTCGCGTTCCCGGTGCTGGCGGCCGCCTTTGCCTTGTTCGGTGGTGCCGGCGTCGGCTTGCCCGGCATGGCCGGTTTCGTGGCCGACGACCTCCTGCTGCACACGCTCTGGATGGAGAGCCCGGTCAGCACCGTCGCCATCATTCTCGCCAGTGCGTTCCTGGCGGTCGCCACGCTCACGGCGTACGCGAAGACGTTTCTCGGCCACGGCACGCCGTCCATCACGCCCGATCTGCTCACGCGCGAGCGCATGGTCGTGGCGACGCTCCTCGTTCTCCTGCTCGTGCTCGGCTTTATGCCGGGCGTGCTGCTCACCCCAGCCGACGCCTTTCTGAGTGCGACGCCACCGGCGTAGGCTCTACCTTGTCGTGCTGCGACCGAAACATGAGGAGCCGTGCGTTGACCGACGCAGCGGCGTTCCGCGGCGCGGTCTCACGTAGCGCATTTCGCGGGCACGGATCCGCGAAGTTGGCCCGCTGGGCGAGTGGACGATTCCCCTCCCCACGGGTAAGCTCTCCCGTATGACCTCCCCCGAAAGACCCGTCTGCCTCATCACCGGTGCGGCCACCGGTATCGGCGCCGCCTGCGCCCGCACCTTCGCCCGCCACGGCTGGGACGTCGGCATCTGCTCGCTCGATGACGACACCCGCCCCGCCGCCGAGGTGGTGGCGGCCGAATGCACCGCGCTCGGCGCGCGAGCCGAGGTGGTGCTGCTCAACGTCACCAGCGACGACAGCTGCCGCGCCGCCGCCTCCACCATGCGCGCACAGTTCGGACGCACCGATGCGCTGGTGAACTGCGCCGGGACCACGCGCTTTATTCCGCACGCCGATCTGGAGGCGTTGCCCGACAGTGAGTTCGCGCGCACGTACGACGTGAATCTCACCGGGACCTTTCGCATGATCCGCGCCTGTCGCGATCTGCTGCGCGAGTCGGGACGCGGGGCGGTAGTGAACCTCTCGAGTATCGCCGGCACGGCGGGGCTGGGGTCGAGTGTGGCCTACGCCGCGTCGAAGGGCGCCGTGAGTACGCTCACGCTGTCCTTGGCCCGCGCCCTCGCACCGCACATTCGCGTGAACGCGATCGCCCCGGGCTATGTGAGCGGCGGACTGCCCAGCCGCGTCCTCGACGGCGATGCCCTCCAAGCGGTGGAAGCGAAATACCTGGTCACGCAGGCGCTGCCGCGGTTGCTCGGCGTGAATGAAGTCGCGGGGCTCGCGTACTTTCTCGTGGCGGGCGCCCCCGGCATCACGGGGGAAGTGATCCGCATGGATAACGGGTTGCATCTCTATGCCTGAGCCCCGCTCGAGCGAGGCCGAGCGTCCGCGCATCGGGTTCATCGGCACGGGCCTGATCGGCACGCCGATGGTGCAGCGGCTGCTCGAGTGCGGGTTGCCGGTCACGGTGTGGAATCGCACGCCCGACAAAGCCGCGTCGCTGGTGCACGAGGGCGCCACACTGGCCGAGTCGCCGCGCGCGCTGGCGACCTCGTGCGACATTGTGTGCCTGTGTCTCACGAACACCGCCGCGGTACATGAGGTCGTGTTCGGGGCACACGGGATCGACGCGGTGCTGCGCGCCGGGCAATTGCTGATTGACCTGTCGAGTATCGCCCCCGACAGCACGCGTGAGATGGCGGAGCGGTTGGCGAGCGCGTGCGGCGCGCGCTGGATTGACGCGCCGGTGTCGGGTGGCTTGCCGCTGGCGCGTGCCGGAAGGCTCACCGTGTTTGCCGGTGGCGAGGCCGATGACATTGCGCGTGCGACGCCGGTGTTCGACGCGCTCTCGCAGCGGGTGACGCACATGGGCGGGCACGGCGCCGGTCAGCTGGCAAAGAGCTGCAATCAGATGATCGTGGCGTGCAATCTGGTCACGATCGCCGAAATGCTGGCGTTTGCGAGCAAGTCCGGCATCGACGCCACCCGGCTGCCGGGCGCCTTGGCCGGTGGCTTTGCCGATTCGCTGCCATTGCAGATTTTCGGACCGCGCATGGCCGCTGGGATCGACACGCCGCGCATTGGCGGGCTCGGCACCTTCCGCAAGGACATCGACCAGGTCGTCCGTTTGGCTGGCGAGGTCGGCGCGTTCGCCCCGATGGCGACGCGCGCGTCGGAAGTAATGCTGGAAGCGAGCCGCGTGGAGAGCATCGGGACGGATCCCGATGTGTCGCGCATCGTCCACCTCTTTCTCGCGCACGCCGCCGACGACGCGTCGGGAACCCCGTGATCCGTTCATGACCAAGCGCTTCCGCTCGGCCAATATCCACGAGGGGATGCTGCGCGCGCCCACGCGTGCTTTCTTGCACGCAATGGGGCAGGACGACGACGAGATCGCGCGTCCGCACATCGGCGTGTTTCACACGGGCGGCGAGATGAGCCCGTGCAACATGCTGCTGCGCGACCAGGCACTGCATGCGAAGACGGGGATCTACGCCGCCGGCGGCATGCCGCACGAATGTCCGGTGGCGTCGGTGTCGGATGGACTGTCGATCGCGCACAGCGGCATGCGCTTCTCGCTGGTGTCGCGCGAGATCATCGCCGACAGCGTGGAAGCCTCCACGCGCGGGCATCAGTGGGACGGCATCTTCGCGATCGGCGGCTGCGACAAGAACCTGCCCGGCCTGATGATGGGCATCGTGCGTTGCAACGTGCCCGGCGTGTTCGTGCACGGCGGCGCGGCGCTGCCGGGGCATTTCCGCGGACGCGACACGAACATCGGCGAGACGTACGAGATGATCGGCAAGGTGCTCGCCAACGAGGCGACGCCGGACGATCTGCAGGAGATCACCCACTCATGCCTGCCCACGGCGGGATCGTGCGCCGGGCAGTTCACGGCCAACACGATGGGCATGGTGTCGGAAGCGCTGGGGCTCGCACCCATTGGCTCGAGCATGATTCCGGCGGTGTACAGCGAACGCGCGCCCCTCATGCGACGCGCCGGCGTGGCGCTGATGCGTGCCGTCATGGGCGACGGTCCGCTGCCGCGCGACATCGTGACGCGCGCCGCGCTCGAGAATGCCTGCGCCGTGGTGTCGGCCACCGGTGGCTCCACCAACGCCGCGTTGCATCTGCCGGCCATCGCGCACGAAGCCGGCATCCGCTTTCACCTCGATGACATCGCGGCGGTGTTTGCCCGCACGCCGCTGATTGCCGACCTGCAACCTGGCGGCCGCTTCCTGGCGCGCGACCTCTACCACGTGGGGGGCGCCGGCGTGGTCTTGCGCGCGCTGCTCGAGGCGGGCGCCCTGCACGGCGACTGCCTCACGTACACCGGGCGTACGCTGGCGCAAGAACTCGAGAGTGCGGCGCTCCCCGACGGCGAGGTGGTGCGCACGGTGGCGAACGCCCGCTCCGCCGATGGTGGTGTGACCATGCTCACCGGCAACCTCTGCCCCGACGGCGCGCTGCTGAAAACGGCGGGACTGGCCACGCTGGTCCATCGCGGCCCGGCGCGGGTGTTCGAATCGGAGGAGCAGGCGCAAGCGGCGGTGCGCGACCGGCGCTATGAGCGCGGCGACGTGATCGTGATCCGCAACGAAGGCCCTCGAGGCGGCCCGGGCATGCGCGAAATGCTGGGCATCACCGCGTTGATGTACGGGCAGGGGATGGGCGCCGACGTGGCGCTGCTGACCGACGGCCGCTTCAGCGGCGCCACCCGTGGCCTGTGCATCGGCCATGCCGGGCCAGAAGCGGCCGATAGAGGCCCGATCGCCCTGCTCCGCGATGGAGACATCATCTCGATCGACGCGCGCCCTGAGGCGCGTCGTATCGCCGTGGAGCTGAGCGACGAGGAATTGGCGGCGCGATTGGCGGCGCTACCGAAGACGGTGCCGGTGCGACTCGGCGGGGTGCTGGAGAAGTACACCCGCCTGGTGGGCCCGGCGCATCAGGGCGCGGTGACGCACTCGGGCGCGGTGGAGTGGCCCGCAGACCACTAGCTACCGCGGCGCCGCCGGCATGGCGGGCATGCACATCACGAACATCTGGTAGCGCGTCTGCCCCGCCGGCAGCCGGAGCCTGTCGTTCACCCGCGCCTCGGCATCCGTCCCCAACAACGCTTCGGCGTTGATGTTGAACAGGCAGTCGGCCTGTTCCCAGCGAAAGCGCAGCGATCCCTCGTTCGGGGAATCGCGCGGCTCGGGGGTACGCACCCACTTCGCCGCGCGCAGCAGCTCGTAGAAGCGGACCGCTTCCGGGCCCACGCCCTGCTCCGTGCTGCCGGCCGCGGTAATCCGGCATCCGGGAACCCGTTTCTGCGTGCGCCAGTCGTCGATCGTATCGACCTCGACCTCGACGACCATGTGCCGCTCGTCGCGCAAATAGCGCGCCGCGGCCTCACAGTGCGACGTATCAGCAACGAGTGGCGCGACCATCAGCGCCATCAGGGCAGCAATCACCATCGGGTCGATGACCTCCGCACCGCAGCACGCGGTGCTAGAATACGCGAATCCTTGGCCAGCGCGATGCAGCGCGGCATGTGCAGATCCGTAGAGTCTAATACCATGCTGACCGGCGGACGTCCCACCCTCGCCCAATTCATCATCGAAGAACGCCGACGGGCACCGGCGGCCACCGGCGACTTCGATGCGCTGATCACCGACATTGCGCTGGCGTGCAAGGCAATTTCCCAGCGCGTGGCGCTCGGCGTGCTCGCCGAGGACACACCGACGGGGCGCACCCGCAATGTCCACGGCGAGGAGCAACAACCCCTCGATCTGGCCGCCAATGACGTGTTCCTGCGGGCCGCCGAGTGGGGCGGCCATCTCGCCGGGATGGTGTCGGAGGAGCTCGAACTCCCCTACCAGATTCCCCCGCATCTCCCGCGTGGCAAGTACCTGCTCCTGTTCGATCCCCTCGACGGCTCGTCGAACATCGATGTGAACATGTCGGTCGGCAGCATCTTCTCGGTGTTGCGCGCGCCGACGCCGGGGGCGCACGCTGAGGTGGCCGATTTCCTGCAGCCCGGCACGGCGCAAGTCTGCGCCGGTTACGCCGTGTATGGACCGAGCACGATGCTCGTCCTCACGTTCGGTCGCGGCACACATGGGTTCACCCTCGACCCCCACCTGGGCGAGTGGGTGCTGACACATCCGCACCTGCGTGTCGGCCCGGCCGCGCGCGAGTTTGCCATCAATGCCTCGAACCACCGCTTCTGGGAGCCGGCCGTTCGACGCTACGTCGACGAATGCCTCGCCGGCGCCAGCGGCCCGCGCGGCGTCGACTTCAACATGCGCTGGATCGCGTCGCTGGTAGCCGAAGCGCATCGCATTCTGATGCGTGGCGGCGTGTTTCTGTATCCCCGCGACAGCAAGTCTACCACGAAGCATGGTCGGTTACGCATGCTCTACGAAACCAATCCCATCGCGTTCCTCATCGAGCAGGCCGGAGGGATGGCGAGCACCGGCGCGTGTCGCATGATGGATGAACAGCCGACGGGGTTGCATCAGCGCAGCGGCTTTGTATTCGGATCCAGTGAGGAAGTGCTGCGTATCGAGCAATATCACCGCGAGCCGACGTCGGTGTAGATCGGCTGGACTACGACGGCAACGGCAACCGCAACAACAACCGCCAGAACACGGATCACACCGAAATCACCGAACCAACACGGATAAGATGAAACGCGCTGTTTGCTTATCCGTGTTGTTTTCGTGTCATCCGTGGTCTCCGTGTTTTGGCGGTTGCTTTTTCGGAGATGAACGACGACCGGCCCGACGGTCGCGCGCCCGCGTGATGTCCCTCCATACTTATCCGTCATGTCCGGATTTTTCGATCGACTCGCCGCCCTGTTTAGCGCACCTGCCACCAAGGGCACGTCGGCGCCGGTGACCGTGCGCGCCACGCTGCACGGCGTACCGGTGGAGGTGATCAATACGCGTGCCGATATCACCACCGCCGACGTACTTGCCCGACTTGACGAGGCACTCGCGCTCATCGCCACGTATCAGCCGTGGCGTCTGGCGCATCTGCAGCGCGACATCCGCGGCATCCGCGTGGAACGCTTCGCCTGCCGCGGCGCCTTCATGCCGCAGGACAACGTGATCATCACGGAACTCACATTTCTCGCGCGACGCGATATCAGCGCGGCACCGGTGGCCTCGTCGATTCTGCACGAAGGGGTGCATGCGCGCGTGCACGCGATGGGCGTGTATCGCACGGAAGCCCAACTGCCGCGCGAAGAACGTCTATGCCGGCGGGCCGAGTTGGCGTTCGGGCAGGCGTTGCCACCGTCACTCGGCGCACCCGTCGTAGAACGCGCGTTGGCCAGTCTGTCACTCGACGATCGCAGCGTGGCGCCGATCGTCGATTGGCAGGAAGCGCAGCGTCGGCAGGATGCCGCCGATCGGAACGCCTCGGCGTAACGACGATGTAGGGTATCGCACCACGACGCGTGTTTCTCTCACTGAGCCGCCGTCGCGCGACGACATCCCCGCGCCCGCGGTTATCTCGACTCATCACATAGAGAGGCACCATGACGCACCACTCCACGCGATGGACGGCGCTGCTCGCGCTCGCCCTCGGGTCACTCACGATGACGTCTCGCGCATCAGCGCAGGTGTCGGTGCTCACGCGCACCGCGATGGACGACGCCGTGCACATCACATTCGGTCAGCGGTGCGAAGACCGCTTCGTGATCCGCAACGACGGCACCAAGCCGGTGGATCTCGAGTACGCCGTCGAGAAGGGCACCGAACACACGAAGCTCACGCTGAATGCACGGGAGCTGGTGGAACTCGAATCAAAGGCCAAGGAACCGCTCGAACTGTGGATCGGCGGCAAGCTGGTGGCCAAGGCCGTGAAGGAGAAGCGCGCCTGCAAAGACGTGCAGGGCAACGCGTCCGTGCTGGTGGCACCGCTGGAGGTGGCGGCCACCGTGAAGGACAACGGGAACGCCTACGGGCGCGGCAACCCGTACTACGACCCGTTCATGTACGGCGCAGGATATGGATTCAGCGCGCTCTACGGCGCCTTCGGCTACCGCCCCTTCTACACCGGCTTCGTCGGCGTGCCGATCATCGTGGGCGGCGGCCCGCGCGGCGGCGGTGGGCGGCGCCGGTAACGGTCAACCGCCCCAGA
Organism: Gemmatimonas sp.; assembly: GCA_040399825.1. Lineage (GTDB taxonomy): Bacteria > Gemmatimonadota > Gemmatimonadetes > Gemmatimonadales > Gemmatimonadaceae > Gemmatimonas. Next base: position 11,097 of record JBBARJ010000010.1, on the reverse strand, counting down.
GGGAACTTCCCGCACCGATTCCGGCTATGTTCTGCAGCCTGTGGCCGGGGTCGGTACGGATTTTCTTTTCAGGAGACGTCTGATGATTCGCGCGCTCGTTGCTGTCGTTGTGCTCGCCACGCTGTCCTTCGCGTCCACCGCGCGCGCCGCCACCTTGCAGACGGCCGTCTTTGCCGGCGGCTGCTTCTGGGGCGTCGAAGCCGTGTTCGAACATGTGAAAGGCGTGAAGTCGGTGGTCTCCGGCTACGCCGGCGGCACCGTGGTGAACCCCGACTACGAGACCGTGAGCAACGGACGGACCGGGCACGCCGAAGTCGTGAAGGTCACTTTCGACCCCGCCGTGGTGTCGTACGAAACCCTGCTGGCCGTGTTCTTCACCGTAGCCCACAACCCCACGGAGCTCAATCGTCAGGGGCCCGATGTGGGCACCCAGTACCGTTCGGCGATCTTCTTCATGAACGCCGAGCAGCAGAAAAGCGCCACGACCGTGATCGCGCAGCTCACTCAGGCCAAGGTGTTCCCGCGGCCGATCGTGACGCAGGTGGCGGCGCTGTCCAAGTTCTACGACGCCGAGACGTATCATCAGAACTACCTGTACAGCCACACCGATCAGCCGTACATCGTGTACAACGACCTCCCCAAGATCGACGCGCTGAAGAAGCAATACCCAGCGCTCTGGGAGAAGACGCAAGGCAAGTAGCCGCGTCAGGCGGGGCCCAGCACCTCGGTGAAGAACGGCTCGAGCGCAATCACGAAGGGCGCATCGGCGCCCACAGGCTGCCACTCCACGCACTCGGCGTGGATGCTCGGGCGCTCGTCGCCCGGCAGCCATCGCTCGATCAGGCGCGAGTCGAGGTCCACGATCCAGTACTCGATGTTCGCCCGCTGGTAGCGGCCACGCTTCACGACGCGATCGAAGCGGGCCGTACTCGGCGACAGGATCTCGATGAACAACAGCGGGTGGCCGCGCTCCTCGTTGGTGCGCGGGCGACGACTGTCGACCAGCGGCACCACGTAGAGGTCGGGCTGCACGAGCGTGCGCGGGTCAAGCACCCAGTCGGAAGGGGCGACGAAGAGCGTGCCGATGCCGGCAGGCCTGACCAGTGATTCCAGCACGAACATCGGCGCGGATACGGCCCCTTGGTGAACCAGTCGTGGCGTCGGGCTCACCAGCAGCTCCCCGTCCACACACTCGTACCGGTTGGACGGATCGTCCGGCAGCGCCTGCACGTCGGCGGCAGTCCAGATGCGGGGCAGGAGCGCGGACATGGCCATAGTGTGCCGAGCGGCGGGGGGAGATGGCAAGGGGTCACGAGCCACTATGGCCGTCCGCGACGCACCACGCGTCATCGTTTTCCCGCCGGTGATACCGGGGCAACGCACGGCCGGCCCTGGGATGCATTACCCCGCTTGGATCCGCGCGCTAGACTCCCACGTACCGCCCTACTCAACCTGCAGCCGGGATCCTGATGCGCCGCTCTTCGTCATCCTTCGCCGTGCGTGCTGCCGCGATCGCCTTGCTCGCCACGACCGTGGTGAACGCCGTCTCCGCACAGTCGAGCATCGCCCCGCCGGCGCGTTTTACCGATCCTGACCGGGTGACCAAGCTGCGCGCCGCGCTCCCGCAAGTCGACAGCGTCATGCGCGCCTTCGCCACGAACTCGCGCGTACCGGGCATCGCCTACGGCGTGATCGTGGACGGCAAGCTGCTTCACGTAGCCGCGCTGGGTCTGCGCGAGGTGCCGAGCAAGGCGGCCGTGGACACCAGCTCGGTGTTCCGTATCGCCTCCATGACCAAGAGCTTCACGGCACTCTCGATTCTGCAGCTGCGCGATGCCGGCAAGCTGTCACTCGACGACGCGGCCGAGCGCTATGTGCCGGAAATGAAGGCGATGCGCTACGCGACCAGCGATGCGCCGCGCATCACGATTCGGCACTTGCTGTCGCATTCAGCAGGATTCCCGGAAGACAATCCGTGGGGTGATCAGCAGCTCGCCGCCACCGACGCGCAGCTGTCGGCGATGATCAAGGCGGGCATTCCGTTTTCGAACGCGCCTGGCACGGCCTACGAGTACTCGAACTTCGGCTTTGCGATTCTCGGTCGTATCGTGCAGAACGTGAGCGGCATGCCGTACGCCCGCTACATCCAGCAACGGGTGCTGCGCCCGCTTGGTATGACCTCCACCACCATGGAAGCGCGTGACGTGCCGGCCAATCGCCTGGCGCACGGCTATCGCCTGCAGGACGGTGCATGGCTCGAAGAAGCCGCACTGCCCGACGGCTCCTTTGGCGCCATGGGCGGCATGCTCACCAGCAGCGCCGACCTGTCGCGCTGGGTCGCACTCATGCTTGACGCTTGGCCGGCGCGCGATGGCGCCGAGTCGCCGGTGCTCAAGCGCTCGTCGCTGCGCGAGATGCAGCAGATCGCGCGCTTCAGCGGCGCTTCGGCCGCGCGCAATGCGGCCGGGGTGTTGTCACTGAATGCCGGCGGCTACGCCTACGGCCTGCGTTCGGCGTCGAACTGTCTGTTCGCGCATATCGTGTCGCACTCCGGTGGCCTCCCGGGTTTCGGCTCGCAGATGCGCTGGCTCCCCGAATACGGCGTGGGCATCGTGGCGCTCGGCAACCTCACGTACACCGGCTGGACGGGCGTGCTCGATCAGTCGTTCGAGATCCTGTCGAAAAGCGGCGGGCTCAAGCCGCGTGAACCACAACCGGCACCGGTGCTGCTGGCCATGCAGAGCCAAGTCACGCGTCTCGTGCAGGATTGGAAGCAGCCGCTGGCCGACAGCATCGCGGCGATGAATCTGTTTCTCGACGAATCCGGCCCGCGTCGCGCGGCGGCGATCGAGCAGATGTCGAACGCGGTGGGTGGCAACTGCAAGGCCGTGGGTCAGCTGTGGGCCGAGAACGCGTTGCGCGGCGTGTGGCGCATGCAGTGTGCGAACGGGGCGCTTTCGGTCGGCATTACGCTGGCGCCGACGGAACCGGCGCGAGTGCAGCAGTTCACGGTGGTGCCGATGCGGGCGGACGCGGTGCTGGGAGTAGCGCCGCTGTGCCGGCAGTGAACTGCGCAACTGCCCAGTGGTCAGTGAACTGAATTCTGGCGTCAGACTGTGTATAGCGGTCAGAATTCAGCAACGACAGTGCTCAGTGCCGAGAGTTTGACTGGCGGCGCGGCGATGAGTGCGCGGCAAACCCAGCGCCGCGCACGCCACCAAGGAAATTCTCGAAACTGAGCACTGTAGCTGCTGAACTCTGACCACTATACCCAGTCTGACGCCTGAGCCTGACCGTCTGAACTCAGACTACTGAGCCGTTCGCAGCGCCCGCACGCGGTGCCTTCTCCACGCTTCCCACACGTTGGCCACCAGCAGTCCCGCCAGCAGGAAGTACACCGCGCCCACCAGCTCGAACACCAAGTACGACACCACCGCCGTGATCACGCCGAACACGATCTGGTCGCGCGCCTTGGGCGGTGAGGTGGGCGGATCGGTCACCATAAAGAACGCGAAAAACAGCGCCGCGTGCAGGTCGGGCTCGCGATACAGCTCGGCCACCTTCGCCGGATCGCCCACGAACGCGGTGACGGTGAAGAGCAGAAAGTGCACCCCGAGAAACGCCAACACCGCCGGCATCTTGTTCACGCGATCGGTGATGAACACGCCGGTCACGAACAGCGCGGCGATGGCGAGGATCGGCAGCTCCGGCAACGCGCCCCACCACGAATGCCCCGTGTCGAAGGCGAAGTAGCTCACCACCAGCGCCAGTGCCGCGGGATTGAACACGTTGGCCGAGCGTCCGCGCGCCACGTACTTGCTGACCACTCCGATGGCAGCAGTGGCAGCGGCAACCTTCCACGAGCCGAACGGGCTGAGTACCATCGCCACCAGCAGTCCCGTGAGTAGTGCGCCGCTGGGGAACGACCACGCCTTCTCGCGGTAGCGCAGGATCGGTGCATCCACCAGCATCGCGGCGATGGCCGCCGCCGCCACACCGGGTGCAAGCACCGCGAAGCCGCTGTGCGCACCCGCGATCGGCATCAGCACCGCGAGCGCGATCACCAACAACCCCTTCGGTGTCTTGAAGAACTTGTTGATCGACTTGAGCGACTTGTACGAGTTGTTCGGCATCGGCGACATGGTCGCGACTACTTCAGACATCGATCCAATCCGGCGTTGTGTGACGAACGAGCTGCGCATCCACCAGGCACGCGCGAAGTCCATGATGTTCCAGCAGCCCGAGCCCCTCGGCGCAGCCCAATACAAAGGCTGCGGTACCGAGGGCGTCGGCGACCATCGCGGTCGGGGCGATCACCGAGGCACTGATCACGTCGCGCGGCGACGCGCCCGTACTCGGATCGAGCACATGATGCTCACCCGCCGTATCGTCGGCTACGCGGCGTTCGTAATCGCCCGACGTACACAGCGCGGCGTCGGTGATCGCCACGCGTATGAGCAGCGCATGCGATTCGCGCGGATGCCGGATCCCGACCGTCCACGGCTGTTCGGCGGCGTTGTGTCCGCCGCAATACAGGTCGCCGCCGGCGTCGACCACGAAATTCGCCAGCGGCCGCAGCTCCTGCACCGCCATGTCGATGGCGAGTCCTTTGGCCACGGCGCCGAGGTCGAGCAGCAGAGCGCGCTCGAGTCGCACGGACCGCGCGGACTCGTTCAGCACCACATCGCGGAACGACACCGGCTCCGCATCACGCACACCGGAACGCACGTCCGCGCCATCGCGATAATTACGATGGAAGCCGCGAGCTTCCATGCGCGCGCCCACCGTGGGGTCGAACGCCCCGTGTGTTTCTCCGGCCACCGCCACGGCGAAGCGCACCGCCTCGAAGAGCATCGGCGACACTTCCACGTCAACACCGCGCGTGTCACACAAGCGCCGCAGTTCGCTGCCCGCATCGAAACGCGAACACACCGACTCCACGCGATCGAACCAGGCGAAGGCCCGCTCGATGGCGAGATCGCGGGTGCGACGGGCGCGCGCACTGCGATCGTGTCCGACCACTTCGATCGTGACCACCGTGCCCATGCGCGCTCGTGATGATTTCGGCGCACTCACGGCCGTGGCTGCAAGCGGGAGATCCATCAGCAGATCACGCGGCAGCTCAAGCGTGGCGCGACTCACTTCGCCTGCGCGAGTGCCTGCGTGACCGCGTAGTAGAACGCGTCGGAGCTGACGGTGGCGCCCGACACGTAGTCGACCTCGGCCGACTGCCGCGCCACCACCTGCGGTACCAGCACCGCGATCCACGAGCACGAGTAGCGCGTGAGGCACTGCGAGATCACGGCGTTCGTGATGCGTCCGCCTTGGATCTCGACCATCGCCTCGATGTCGCCGTGTCGCGACGTACCGCGGCCGAGGTACACGCCGTCCTTGTACGTCGTCTTGCCGGCGGTCTTGGCGGCGGGTGCAGGAGCGGGAGCCGCGGCGGGCGGAGCGGGCGACGGAGCCGGCGTAGGCGTAGGCGTCGCCTGCACCGGCGGCGGTGCATTCGGCGCGGCCGCGGGCGCCGCAACCACCGGCGGAGTGACCGCCACGGACACCGGTGCACTCGCCACAGGCGGCGGTGCAGTCTCCACCGTGGCCACCGGTGCCGACACCGGCGGTGTCGCACCAGCAGGCGTGGAGGCCGTCGCTCCGGCCGCCGGCGTCCCGCCGACGGCTACGTTCGACGGAGCCGTCGGAGTGGCGACTCCTGCGGGCGTGCCCACCGCACTGGAAGTGTTCGGCAGCGACGCGGCCGCTGGCGCGTCCACCACCGCCACCGCGGCTGTCGCCGGGACGATCGACTCTCCCGATTCCCCTGCGGCGGTGCGCCCGCCCACTGCCCCCGCCCCCGCCCGCGACGCACTGCGCGGACGGCGTTCGGCGCTTTCCGCGGCCATGCGATCGGCTGCCGGCTTCGTTTTCGCGAAGCCGGCCGTGTACACGATCAGCACGGCCGCTGAACCGAGAGCGACCAGGTTGTTGCCGCGAGCTTTGGACACGGAGGAGGCGGGCGCGTCGAGAGGCGAGGAAGTGATCCGACTGTCGGTATATACGCCGCGAACGCCCGCTCTGCTGCGGGCGCTCCGACACGATGCCTACAGCGAGTGGCCACAAAGCAATCGGGCGTCCCACCTCGGACGCCCGTTCTGAGCTCTCGCCCGCCTTGGAACCTTACGCCCGTCGGCGACGCTGACGGGCGGCACCGGCCACACCGAGCAAGCCCGCGGCCGTCAACGCCACCGTCGAAGGCTCCGGCACGGTGGTACTCGGTCCGTCCGGCGTCTGCGCCGTGCTTTGCACGCTGATGTCGTCGATCGACAGGTACTGTCCTGCGTTGATCGTCGAGGCGAACTCGATGGTGCTGCTCGCGCCCACCGCCGTGACGGCGGCACTCAGCTGGACGAAGCCGCCCGTGATCGTATCGTTGACAAAAATCGGTTGGCCAGCGTTCCAGCTCGCCGATATCGATTGACCCAAAACAAGGCTCCTGAGCCAGAACGAGAAGGTGTAGCTCTGCCCGACGGTCGTGGCGATCGACTGACTGAGCGTGCAGCCGTTCCCGAGGTAGACGCCGTAGGTCCCGGTCTGTGCGTGATTCATGCCGATCCCGCCCAATCCGGGGCAGCTCGCACTCCATTCGGCGGGCCAATCGGGAAACGTGGAGTTTCCCGTCACGGTCTCGAACCCGCCGTTCACGACCAGTTCCTGTGCGGCGGCGGCGCGCGCGCCAACGAGCGCCAGCGTTGCGGCGACCACCGCGAAACGTAGTCGGATCCGCCGCGTGGCTCATACTGTACTACCGGCTTCTTTCGACAAGCTCGACGCGCTGTTGGCTGGCCAATAGCGCTCGCCTAGCCGGCGTTGTCACCCGGTGGCGCGGCGCGTGACCGCGCGACACTCTTTATTCGTGATCAAACATCTCGCGATCGGTGCAGTTTGCGCGTGACCATCGATGCGTTCCGTAAGACTTTGAGCGGGAGCTTATGGCCGAAGAATCACGCCGACCGCGTGAAGCACAGATCGGGGAGCACGACTATGCGCGTGCGTCCCGATTTTCGTGGAAGGGCGAAGTGATCATCGGCGACGGCGACAACGCGCACGTGATTCGTGGCACGTGGAATCTCGAGTGGCAGCCGCGTGGTTTCGTGCGCGCGGCGGCTTCGGTCGCCATGCTGCCCCAAGTGGATGACGCCGTGGCGTGGACGTCGCGCGTGGCCCGACTCATGACGCTCGCCGAGCCGGGGCTGCAGCTACGCATCGGGGCGTCGGATGCCGATGGCTGGACAACGCTCGAAGTGACCGCGCCCTCGCACCCGGCGACCGTGCTCGAATTCGATCGCGAGGCGATGGCAACGATCGCTGGGGTTCCTGCGATATCGATCCGCGTGCTCGCGTAGCGTCGCACTGCCCTCGCATGGGATCAAGGGGTCAGCGTCGTTGAAAAACGGCGATCAACGACTGTGCTCCCTTCACTGGGCGTGAGAGCGATGACAGACACGCCACAGACTTGGGGTCACGAGGTTCGCACGGAGCGCCGTCGGGTCTGTAGGGCGAGGAGAGTCACGAGGCCGATTCCGACGAGCACGTACGCCCGCGGCTCGGGTACGGACGTGCGTGGAATATCCACTCGAAGGACCGCCCCAGGGTTCTCGAAGGTCCCCGCGAACAGCGTTTCGTCATCGACGGCAAACAACTGCCAGACCCCGCTCGGTGCCCCAGACTCGTATGCGGTCCAGCTACTGCCGTCAAAGTGACGGAGCGCCCCGTACTGGCCGGAGACCCACACATCGGTGTCGCTGAAGGCCCAGAGGCCCCAAAGCGCCCCGGGCGCGCCCGCGTCGAGTTGCGTCCAGTCCGCTCCATGTCCGCGGAAGACTTCACCGTTCGTGCCCGCCGCCCACCACGACGTACCGCTGTAGTGCACCCGAGCGATACTGACCGTCGGCAGGTTGACCTTCGTGACGGTTGCACCGTTCCAATGGAAGAGCCCGCCCCATCCCCCGAGATACGCGTCGGTCGCGGAGCGTCCCCAGATGCTCTCGAATCGGTTCACCTGGTAGCCAGATGCTATGCCCGTGGCGACTTCTTGAAAGCTTGAGCCGTTTTCGCTGAAGAAGAAACGCCCGTCTCCGCCGACGAGAACGCTTCCATCCGTCCCAACCCAAAGGCCGGCCAGCTCGGTATCGGCACCGAATACCTGCGTCCAACCGCCCCCGTTGTCGCTGCGGTAGAGCGCACCTGTCTGGTATCCGGCCTGCCCAGCGGAATACACGGTGCCGGTACCCGTTCCGAAGACGCTGTACCGATTCGCCCCGCCGACTGGCTGGGCGGTCCAGGTGCTCCCGTTGTAGTAGGCGATTCCACCGACTCCGCCGACGGCATAGAGGCTCGACGGGCTCGATCCCCAAATAGATCCAGCGCTGAACGGGATGCCGTCCACGCGAGAAACGGTCTGCGCACGACTGGCCGTGAACGGCATCGCGAAGTGAATCAGCGCCGCGATACCTGCGCTCAGGAAAAGTCCTCTTCGGCCAGCGCCGAATGGGCCAGAAGTCATTTGGGGGCTCCTATCGCACGGGGATTGGCAGACGCGGCGGTCGGCCGGTGGGTCGGAAGTCAACCCATGTTCGGGACTAAGCTCAAAGAGAGGCGTCTCCATGCCATCTCTCGTGTGAGAAGGCGGAAAGCCGTTTAGCCGAATTCGGTCTGCTCTCTGGATCTGGTTGACGGAGTGACGGTGGAGTGACGGTGTCGCTACATCGTCTCTCCGTCGTCTCTCCTTGTCTTTCGGCTGTTGTTCGCATCTGGCTCACCGCATGACCGACGAAGCTGTTCACGCAAAGCCGTTCCTCAGGACGCTTGGCGATTTCCTGCTGACCGATGGTCGCGACGGCTCTCCACTAATGAAGCGGGGGAAGCCCCTATCCGTGCTCGCCTATTGCATCACGGAGCGACGGCGCCACCACAATCGGGACGCTCTCATTCTCCTACTCTGGGCCGATACGCCGCCGGAACGTGCTCGGCACAACGTACGCCAAGCACTCTGGAGGCTCCGCCGAGTGGTCGGGGAACGCCTCCTGACGAAGGGCGATCTCGTCACGGGGGTCGCGCCCGAGCTCGTATCCGACCGCGATCTGTTTCTCGAGGCAGAGGCCCGCGGCGATCTCCATGCCGCCCTCGCGCATTACCGTGGCCCATTCCTACCGGGAATCTCTCTTTCGGGTGCCGACGAGTTCGAGGACTGGGCAACGGGGGAACGGAGCCGTCTCGAGAAGACCCTGATCCGATTGATCGAGGCGACCGTCAGTGCCCGGCTGAACGACTACGAGCCGACGAAACTCCAGCGCGTTGCCGCCCAACTGGTTGAACGCGCCCCGGATTCGCTGGAGGCCAGGCGACTTGCCGTGGAACTGTTGCTGGCCGGCGGCGATCCGGTACGCGGTCGTCGTGAGTCCGACGCCTTGGAATCGCTCGCACTCGCACAGAACCAGACGATGTCGCTGGCTATGGTCAACGCTATCAAGAGATCCAGGACCCAAGAGCCTTCAGCCGACCTTCCGACCGATTCCCCTGCCTCGATCACCCTAAAGCTCGTGGGGCGCGACGAACAGCTGAGCCTCGCGACGAGAGAATGGATGCGAGTGCGCCAGGGGACCTCTCGCGGGATCGTGCTCGAGGGAGTGGCAGGTGTTGGCAAGTCTCGGTTACTGCACAAGATCGCTGAGCACTGTCGCCGGCAACGTGCGTCTACGGTGACGGTCCGCGCGAATCCGGGGGAGCAGTCACTACCCTACAGCTTCGCCGCTTCGCTGGTGGGTGAGCTGGCTGTGCTTCCAGGCGCCGCGGGAGTGAGCACCGAAAGCGCGCTCGAACTCGTGAGGCTGAATTCCATGTCGAGGAAACGACTGGCCCGCGACACGATGCCCAACGCGGCCTCCGACGTCGCGTCCTCGCGGTTGTCGATCTGGTGCAGGCGGTCACTGAGCAGGGCGCAGTTGCTCTGGTCATCGACGATGGCCATTGGATCGACGACGTATCGCGACGCCTGCTTTTGCTGGTGCTTGCCCGCGTGCAAGACGTTCCCTTGCTGATGGTCGCCACCACGCGTCCAGGCGCGCGTCGGTTGGTTGTTGACGGGGCCACCCACCACCTTCTTCCGCCGCTGAGCCCAACTGATCTCGCAATAGCTATTCGAGGCTCAGGGCTCTGGCCAGACTCGAAGGACGCCGATGACTTCGTCGCCTACGTCGCGCAGGATTGCGATGGCCTACCCCTTACCCTCGTCGAGCGCCTGTCCCTCGCCGTTGATGCGGGAATCGTGCAGTTGCACGATGGCGAGTGGAAATCCGATGATTGGCACGCGGCTATACGAGATCTCACGCTCGACTCCCCGCTGGCGAAACGACTCTCAGCGTGCTCGGACGAGGAACACCGTCTTCTGCGAGTTCTCGCCGTCGCGGGTACTCCGATTGCCAACGGCATCCTCGTTCCGAACGTTGCGGATGCGGCGTTGCTTGCGAGGCTCGAGAGCAAGGGGTTCCTCACGTGTACTCAAGGCAGGTGGTCAGCGACACACGATCGAATTGTCGAGGAACTACTCGCGCGGGATAATCAATCCGTGCGCAATGAGGCGCATCGACGACTTGCCGAGGCACTGTATCGCAGTGGCGAGCATGAGCGAATCGCGGGTGCTATCCGCCACTGGCTGTTCGCCGCAGATGTGGATGCTGCGGGTGTCGCATTCTTGCGCCTCGTGCGCGGCGCCCGCGCTCGTCGTGATCCGCGAAACGCGACGCAGCTCCTCGACGATCTCGTTGGCGCCGTCTCACCCGAACTAGCGTCGCGAGTCGTTGCGTGCGTGCCATGGCACCTGCGCCACGCGAGTCTCAAGCTGAGGGCAGTGGCAACAGTTTCGATCGTGGCGGCCATCACGTCGACCGTCCTCGCATGGGCCGTATGGAAACGACCAACTCTCGCGTTCGAACAAGCCCCTGTTGCGTCGATCGAAGCACGGCTGTTCGGTGACGGGGTTGTTCGTCTCGTGCCATCTCCAGTCATCCGCATTGACGGCCTGCCGACCGGACAAACGGG
>JBBARJ010000009.1:0-27490 GCA_040399825.1 Gemmatimonas sp. | reverse complement strand
ACGGCGTGCAGCGTGTCGTCGGCCACCAGCGCGTCGGACTCCAGCGACACCAGCAACGCCACCGCATCATCCGGGGCCGGCACCGGTGCGAACGTCACGACCGTTTCGCCATCAGGCTGTAACGACACGTCGCTGGTGGCGGCATCGCGACCGTTCACCGTGAGGCGTGCCTTCACCGGGCGCGCTGCCGGCAATTCGTGCGACTGCACCCGCGCCTTCACGGCCAGCAATGAGCGCGTGCCATCGAGCACCCGCCGTGCTTCGATCACGCGCACGGCACTGTTGGCGCGCGTGGCTGCCCCCACGGGGATGCTGCGCAGCTTCACACCCGCTGGCAGATCGATGCCGGCAATGCCCGCCGCGCCCGCCCGCTGCAGATCGGAAATCACGATGATCTCGGCCGCCGCAAAGGGCGCGTCGAGCAGCATCTGGCGCGCCGTGCGCAGCGCCGGCGCCAGCCGCGTGCCACGCGACAACGGTTTGAGCGTGGAAATGGCCGCCAGCGCCTGCGACTTGTCGTCGCTCATGCGCTGCAGCACTTCGGAGGCATCGTCGTAGGCGACCACGCCAATGCGATCGCCGGTGCCGAGTGCGTTCACGACCGCGCGCGCCGAATCGAGCGCACGGGGCCACACGCCCTGGTAACCCATGCTGAGCGAACGATCGACCACCAGAACCACCGCCCGCCGACGCGTGTCGCCACCAGCCGCCGCGCGATCGGTGAGCACCGGGCGCGCGAAGGCGAACACCAGGGCCGCTACGGCCAGGGCGCGCAACAGCAGCAATGGCCAGTCGGTGATGCGCTGTCGCTGCGACGTCCGGATGGGCAACTGCTCGAGAAACATCAGCGAGGGGAACCGGAACGGCCGGTCCTTGTCGCGATGCCGCAAATGCATCAGCAGCGGAATCGCCAGTGCGGCGAGTCCGGCCAGAAATGCGGGAACGAGGAATCCGATGCCCATGCGCGATGAAGTCGGTTAGTCGATCGTCAGCGGACCCGACTGCGCGAGAGTCGCGCGTCGAGGTACGCATGGAGGGCACGGTCGAGCGGCTCGCTCGTGTCGAGACGCACGTAATCGGCGCCGGCGCTGGTGAAGCGCTCCTGCAGCGCCGCGTGGTGCGCGGTGATCAACGTGGTGTACTTGTCGCGCAGGTCGCCGGGACGCAGCGGCAACAGCGCTCCGCTCTCGGCGTCTTCGAAAGTGGCCGGCATGTCACCGGGCAGCTGCGTCTCGGCCGGGTCGACGATGTGAAACACGATCACGTCGTGCCCGCCCATGCGGAGCGCCGCCACCGCGCGCCCCAGTGCTTCCGGCTGCTCGTAGCAGTCGGTGACCAGCACCACGATGCCGGTGCGCGTGGTGAGATGCCCGATACGACCGATGGAGTGCACCAACCGGCTCGGTCCCGCCGCCTTGGCGCGCGCCAGTGTGTGCAGCAGTAGCTGCAGATGACGCACCGAGGGCGGCACGACATCGACCAGCTCTTCCTTGAACGTGGCCAACCCGATGCGATCGCCCTGCGACTTCGACAGCCAGGCCAGCGACGCCACGAGAAACCGTGCGTAGTCGAACTTGGTGACCGCACCGCTGCCGAAGTCCATCGATCCCGACGCGTCGAGCGCGAAGATCACTCCGGCGTTGGTGTCGGCGTCGTACTCCTTGATGTAGAACCGGTCGGTGCGCCCATACACGCGCCAATCAATGCGACGCAGGTCGTCGCCGGGCTGGTACGAGCGATGCTCGGCGAAATCCAGCGACGAGCCTTTGCGCAGCGACCGGTGCTGGCCGTGCATGAAGCCGTCCACGACCGTACGCGCCAACAGCGCGAGATCGGAGAGGCGCGCCAGCATGGCGGGGTCGAGAAAGGACGCGGGAGCGGTGGCCACGAATGGCTCAGAGCGACGAGCGGGGCAGCGGCACGCTCTCGAGCAGGCGCCCGATGAGCGAATCGGTGGTCACCTTTTCCGACTGCGCCGTGAAGTTCACCAGCACGCGATGCCGCAGCACGGGCCGCGCCAACGCCCGCACGTCGTCGAAGCTGGCGCTGGCCCGCCCCTGCAGCAGCGCCCTCGCCTTGGCACCAATCACCAGTGCCTGCGCCGCGCGTACCGAGGCGCCGTACGACACGAACTGCTTCACGTAGTCGGGCGCGCCGTCGCCCGGGCGCGTGGTGCGCACCAGCTTCACGGCGTAGCGCGTGACGGCTTCGGCTATGGGCAATCGACGCACTACGCGCTGATAGGCCAGGATCTCTTCCTTCGACACCACCGGTTGCACGGCCTCCGGCGGCAGCGACGTGGTCGACTTCACCACCGCCACTTCGTCTTCTTCGGGAAGGTAGTCCAGCAATACTTCAAGCATGAAGCGATCGAGCTGCGCTTCGGGCAGTGGATACGTGCCTTCCAGCTCGATCGGGTTCTGCGTGGCGAACACGAAGAACGGCTTGTCGAGCTCGTAGGTGCGTCCCTGCACGGTCACGCGACGCTCCTGCATGGCTTCCAGCAGCGCGGCCTGCGTTTTGGGCGGTGTGCGGTTGATTTCGTCGGCCAGCAGCACGTTGGTAAACACCGGGCCGGGCATGAAGGCGAGTCGGCGCTGGCCGGTGGCCGGGTCGTCCTGAATCACGTCGGTGCCCGTGACGTCGCTGGGCATGAGGTCGGGGGTGAACTGGATGCGCGAGAACTTGAGATCGAGCGCGCGGGCCAGCGTGGAAATGAGCAGCGTTTTCGCCAGCCCCGGTACGCCCACCAGCAGGCAGTTGCCGCCGGCGAAGAGCGCGATCAGCGCCTGCTCGACGACGACGTCCTGGCCGACGATGACTTTGCGCAGTTCGGTTGCGATGCGTTGACCGGCGCCTTGCAGGCGGTCGGCAAGGACGCCGTCATCGAGACGGTCGAGTTCGGACGTGGAAGGGGCCGGAGCAGTCACCTAGTTCCTCGGGGGCTAACGGGTCAACGCGTAGATGATGTAGTTCACGCCGAGCTTGTACGCTTCGTTCGACATATCGAGCGGGAACATCCCCGTATCGGAGAACTCCCAGTACTCGGACAGGTCGTTGTTGTAGTTCACGATCGCCAGCATGCGCTTCGTCGGATCGTTCTCCTCGAAGACGCCATAGAACACCGACTTCGCCCCCCGGTACATGGGGTGGTCGTACTCCAGGCTCTTGATGCGATAGAACGAGTCGAAGATCGGATGCGACAGCTGCAGCTCGATGGGCCGCAGATTGGGCAGCACCTTCTTCATCTGGATTTCGAAGTTCATCCAGTGCTCGCCGGCGAAGTCATCGAAAATGATGAAGCCGCCCTTGGCCAGATAATTCCGCAGCCCCAGTGCTTCGGCGTCCGATGGACGCCAGAAGCCCGCCTCCGCCATGTACGCGATGGGGTACTTACCGAGCTGCGGGTCGTCGAGCGTGAGGATGTTGCTCGCGTCGATGCGCACGCGCGTGCTCGACAGCTCACTCACGATCTTGGTGAAGTGCCGCTCGCCGCGGGGGTAATCGTGGCTCCACGGCAGGTCGCGGCCGCCCCGGAATCCACCACCGCCAAACTCCGGCATCTGGTACTTCACGCGCACGAAGGTAAGACGACCGTCGTACGGCACGTTGGGCAGGAACGCCGGCTGGCCGCGTCGCTGCGCCTGCGCCGTGTTTTCAGGGGCGATGGACAACAGCAGCAGGCCGGCACACAGCGCGGCGCGAGTGAGTGACATCATTTGCCGCGAAGCTCCAGCAACAGGGCCTGGGCCTTCTCGAACGACGGCGCCTCTTCGAGCACCTGTAGCAACTCACGACGCGCGCCGGCGATATCACCGGCATCACGCAGCGCACGGGCCAGTTCGTAGCGTGCATCGAGCAGGTCGGTAGGACCCATGGCAATGATCGCCCGGCGCTCCAACACGGCACGGGTGCGATCCCCCTGTGCCGCCGCCAGTGTGGCCATGCGCACGTGCACCGTTGGGTCGTACGGCCAGATCCAGTTCAACCGGTCGAGCGCACGGATGGCGCCGGCCTTGTCGCCGCGCGCTTCGCGGAGATCGGCCTCCATCATGTTCGCTTCCCACGCCGTCTCGTTGCGACTCGTGACCTGCTCCACCAGCGACAGCGCGCGCGTGGTATCGTTGGCCGCTCGCGCCATCTCGGCCAGATACCACGACGGGCCGTCATCACCACCGTACTCGGGGAACATGGCGCGCGCCTGCTCGAAGAGCGCCCGTGCCGCGTTGCGGTCGCTGCCCATCTTCGACGCGGCCTCGCGCATGGTGGCTACGAACTTGCCGCCGCTACTGTCGTTGGGCGTCGCACCGCGCACCGCCGCGATCGCCGCCGCGAACTTGCGCTGCGTGTACGCCTCGAACTCGGCGTCGATCTGCGCCGGTGTTTTGCCCAGCACCTTCTGGAACACGCCCGGGGTATCCATGCCGTCGCGGTATGCCTTCAGCATGGCCGGCAACGCCGCGGCCCCGCGCGAGGCTTCCACCATTTCGCAGAACAGACTCGCTTCGTAGTAGCTGAACTGCGTCTCCTCCGGAAAGCGCGGCCGCAGGAAGCCATCGCTGAGCTGACTGATGGGGCGCAGCTTGCCGTTGGCCATGGCAATCACGTACGACACCGTGGCATCGGCACCCCAGCCTCGTCCGACCCGACGCTCCTCGAGTACCGACAGTCCTTCCGACAGCCAGCGCGGTACGCGATGGTCCGACGCGCCCAGCGTGAAGGCGTGCGTGAGCTCGTGCCATGCCGTGCTGCCCCAGTTGAACTGCCCCTTCTCGCGGCCGTTGGGCGTGTCCATGGCCAGCAGGCTGCCGAAGCTCACGCCGAGCGCGCCGAGTCCGGCCAATCCCACGGTGCGCACGGAGAAGTCGGCGTGATAGCGATAGAACTCGAGACGCACCGGCGTGGGCGGATTGTAGCCATAGCGCACGGCCAGCGAGTCGTACGCCTGCTCCAGCAGCGGCACGATATACAGCGCCAGCAAGTCCGCCTCGTCCGGCGGCGCGACCACGCGGAAGCGTCCGCGATCGATCGTGCGAAACGCTTTCATCTTGTCGAGCAGGTCGAGCGTGTTCTTGTGCCACAGGTTGAACGGATCGAGCGCGAAGGCCCGCTCCAGCGCGGCGCGTCCGGCGTCCATCTGCCCGATGCGCAGCTGATTGGTGCCCATCACCCCGTAGGCTGGGACATACAGCGAGTCGTAGCCCACGGCGCGCTGCGCGAGCTTCACCGCTTCCGTGTAGCGACGCTGACGCACCGACGCTTCGGCCAGGTCGGTGTAGAACTCGGCCGGTGCCGGCTGCAACGCGGTCACGGCCGCCAGCGACTTCCGGAAGGTGGCGCTGTCGCCGTTTAGGAACGCCATCGAGCCCAGCACCGACCAGCCGGCGCTGGAAGTCGAGTCGGCATCGATGGCGCGCTGCGCATACACCTTCGCCGAATCGTACGACTCGGCGTCGCGATGCATCTTCGCCACGAAGGCGAGCGCATCGGCATAGCGTGGATTGCTCGCGATGCTCAACCGCGCCGTGGCCATCGGGTTGCCCTTCCCTTCGAACTCTTCCACGCGCGCCATCGCCAGCAGCGCCTTGGCGTCGGTGGGGGAGCGACGCAGGATGCCCTCGAACGACAATCGCGCGTCGGGCGCGTTGTACTTCTCGAGGAACAGCTCTCCGGCCCGAAGCTGCGCGTCGAAGTTGAGCGAGTCCGCCGCAGTCGCGCGGTCGAACGCGGCCAACGCCGAGCGTACCGCCTGCGCATTGCCCACGCCCAACAGCACGTAAGCGCGACCGGCCGAGAGGTATTCGTCGCTGTTGCGCGCGCCACCCTGTTCGTAGGTGGCCGTGATGCGACGCGCGCGCAGCGTGGCATCACGCCGGTCGCCGCGCCGCGCCGACGCTTCGGCGGCGGCGATCTCGGTGGCCCAGCGATCGGGGCCCGGCACCCGGGGCGGCAGCGGCGCCACGCGCGCTGCGGGCTGTGCCGCGGCGCGATCCTGCCCGCAGGCCGATAGCGGCGACAACGCCGACAGCGCCACCAGCATCCATGCCGACCGCTTCACTTACCACCTCCGGCCGCGCGAATCGCCTTCGTCTTTTCAGCCAGTGCCAGCAACAGCCGCTCGAGCTCCGCGTCATACGCGTCGGCGATCATGGTCGCCTTCTTCGTGCGCAGCGATGCCACTTCCGACTCCAGCGCCTGCCGTTCGGCCATCAGCGCCGCGATGCCCGGGTCGGCCGATGCGGCCGTCTTACCGAAGGCCACGCGCGAGGCCAACAGCGAATCGCTCACCAGCGCGTGCTCCGTCTGCATGCGGTTGCTGCTGGTGTACACCTTGCCCACTTCGGTGCGCGCGAAGCGGAACACTTCGAACACCGACAGGCGGCCATCCTTGTCGGCGTCGGCGGCGTCAATCTCGAGCGCACCGGCGAAGTACTGCAGGAATACCGACTCGTTGCGTTCGTTCGACGTCTTGGTGGCGGTCACCACTACACGATTCGGCGCCTTGAGCACGGGCACGAAATCACCACTGCCGGTGGCGGCGTTCACGAACACCACCTGCTGCTTGGCAAAGCCGGCCAGCCACGACGCGTACTCGGCCGCCGTGGCATCGGGGCCGGGCAGATTCACCTTCGACTGCGCCCCTTCGCCGCTGCCGTGACCCATCAGCATCACGAACAGCACGTCGCCGGGCTGTACGCGCGACGACAGCGAGAGGAACGCTTTCGCTACGTTCTCGCGCGTGGAGCGCCCCGACGACAGCGCGGTGCGCACCGAGTCTTCGGTGAGCACGATCAGACTGGAATCGCTCACGCCCCACCGATTCTTCGCCGCATCGCGCGCCGACTGCGCCGATTCCTCGAACGAGCGCTTGAACTGCGGCTCCCCCGAGAGGCCGACGACCAGCAGCACATGCGTGCGCTGCGCCTGCAACGGCAGCACGATGGCCAGGGCCAGTGCGCCGTGCATCGCGAGCGTCCGTGCGTACCGCGTCATCGTCCCCGTCATGCCAGTCCCCTCCACCGCCGATATCCCCACTCCGCGCCGAGCAGCAGCGCTACCACGAGGAATACCGCCGGCATGTCCCACAGGTCCTTCGCTTCGCGAACGGTCACGCCCGCTTCGGTGAAGACGGCGTCCTCGGCCAGCTTGCCGGCATCGGCCAGCGGGTAGTAGCGACCTCCGGTCTCTTCGGCGATGCGGCGCAGCAGCGAGGCGCGCAGTTCCGCCTGCGCCACATCGGCGCCGCGTTCATCCACCAGCAGCGAGCTGGTAGCCGTCTGCACCGAATCGCGACCACGGGCGGCCACGGCGTCGAGCACGTAGCGGCCGGTGTCGTTCGGCGTGAAGCGCGCGGCGTACGTGCCGTCTTCGCGCAGCGTCCACTCCAGCGGCACGTTCTGCGTGGTGCCGGTGGGCGACGTGACGGTCACGGTGACGGTGGCATCGTTCACGTCGGTGAAGAACGGCGTGCTCACGCGCGCACGCAGCGATACCGGCTCACCCGGAGCCACACGCGACGGTGACGCCATGATCTCGAAGGGCGCCGGCGCTTCGTCCACCATCCAGCGCACGAGCTGACGCCAGAGCGTTTGATGCGTGACGTCGTCCACCGAAATGCTCGTGTCCATCTTCCACAGCCAGCTGTCCTGCACGCCGAACACGGCGCTCATGCCACGGCCGTAGCGCTGCCACGACAGAATCGGCACGTCGCTGCGTCCGCCTTCAGCAGTACCGGCCAGCAACATGGTCGCACCGGCCCGCAGCGCACCCAGGCGATTCACCGTGGTGAGTGCGGGCAGTGAATCCCAGCGCGTGCGCGACGACGCCAGCGTGGAGCGCAGCTGCAACGCCGCATGCACTTCACCGGCGCGCGTGGGGCGCACCCGCACCGGCGTGGCCGCGCCATCCACGTTCACACCGCCAGCCGAAATCGTGAGCGGCAGCACGTCGGCCAACGGCGTGCCGGCATAGCCGCCTTCCGACAGCGACGCGCGTCCACCCAACACCATCAGGCCGCCGCCGCGTACGCTCACGAAGTCGGCCAGCATACGCAGCTGGTCGGTGGTGAAGAACGACGCTTCGATGCTACCCAGAATAATCGCGCGATAGCCGAACAGCTCTTCGCGGCTGGTGGGAAAGCCGCCCAACAGATCGAGACTGTCGCGCACGCCGAGTCGCAGGAACTTGCGTTCAGCGCTGCGCATGAGCCCCACGACCTGCACAGCGCTGTCGTTCGCGACCGCGCGGCGCAGAAACGCGAACTCGGGGCGCGGTTCACCTTCCAGATACAGAATGCGGTCGGGGCCGGTGCGCACTTCGATGCTCGTCTGCCACTCGTTGTTCTCGGTCACGATTTCCGTGGGCAGCGCCTTGGCGCGCACGGCAATGCGATGCACACCGGGATCGAGCGGCGGAATGCGAAAGCGTACCGTGGTGAGATCGCCCTTCTCACCCACGCGTGCTGCCTCGGTGGCGACCAGGCGGCCATCGGCTTCCACCGTGATGGGTACCGGATCCCGACCGGCGCCGCGAATGCGCACGTCGGCCTCCACCACGCTGGATGCTCCCGCCAGCGTGCGACGCGGCGCCTGCACGCGCTCGATCGCGACATCACGGTCGAACCGCTCGGTGCCGACGCCCACCGTGAACACCGGCACGCGACGCGCGCGCAACGCGAGCAGCGCATCATCGAGTGCGCCGTTGCCGTTGTCGGCGCCGTCGGAGACGATCACGACTCCGGCCAGCGGCATGCCGTTCAAGTCTTCACGCACATCGTTCAACGCCTGCGCGAGATCGGAGCGCGTGCCGTTTGCCGTGAGGGTGGCTGCACCGGCGATCGGCGAGGCATCAGCCGCGAACCGGAAGCGACGGATGGCGAACTTCTCCGCCAGCTGTTTCGAAAGCGATGCCGTGTCGGCGAACGTGCGCTGGAGGGCCGCGGTACGCGTGCCGTCGTTCACATCGCGAATGCGCATACTGCGCGAATCATCCATGATGACCGCCAGCACGTTGCGCTGCGGCACGGCCGACGCGATCACGAGCCCCGGACGCAACAGGCAGCCGATCACCAACAGCACGGCCGCGGCGCGCAGGGTTGCGAGGATCGCGCGATCGGCCGGACGCAGCGTGCGAACGCGCGCGTAGGCGACGATCACAATGAGCAGCGCAATCGTCGCCGCCACCGCCACGAGCAGGACTGGCACGACCGGCGCCATCACCAGATCACCCCGTGCGAACACGCGCGGAGGATACTTGAACAGCAGGGTGGTGATGGATTCGAACCAGTTTCCCACGGAATAGTCAGGGCGGGGGCGGGAGTCGGCGTGGTCGACACGCCAACAAATGGGACACCATGGAGCAGACGAGAGTGCACCGTGGGGCACGACGCGTCTACCCCGTGACGCAATCGTGGGTCATCCCGTTGGGTTTGGGCATTTCCCGCTGGTGCCCCTTAACATCCGATGCGCAGCCTCGTCCAATGGGGTGAAGCGGGCGCCTGTCTTGGCGAACGCGGCCCACACTGGAGATAGATCCCATGAGACGCTCACAATTCCGTTCTTATGCGCTCGTGCTCGCGATGAGCGCGTTCGTTCCATCGCTGCTCACGTCGCAGACGCCTCCCAGGCAGCGGCCTGCGCCGCGACCACGCGCCGCCGTGGCGCCGGCTGCCGGCCCCATGAATGCGCAGTCTGGACCGGGCGATCGCATGCGTGGCCCCAGCGGACGTGGTCATCCGGCCGCCATGCTGCTCCGTGCCCGCACGCAGCTCGAACTGACCGATGATCAGGTGAAGCGTCTCGAAGCACTGGCCGCCGCGCCGGCGCTCAAGGCGAACGCCTCCGACATCATGCGTGCACGGGCCGATTTGCTCGATGCCACGCAGGGGGACGGGAACCTCGCCGGTGCGCGTGCCGCCCTCGACAAGCTCAGCCGTCTGCGCAACGATCAGATCCTCGCTCGGATCAAGTCGCAGCAGGATGTGCGTGCCGTGCTCACGCCGGTGCAGAAGACCAAGGTCGATAACCTGCGCTCGCAGCTCCGAAACCGGGCGGGTGCCAAGCGGCAGCGTGATATGCGCCAGAGCGGTATGCGCCAGGGCGGTATGCGTCAGGGGCGTGGCCAGCAGAACGGTCGCGGCGGTCAAGGCTTCCGCGGGGGGCCTCCGATGGGCGGCCAGATGCGCCCGGGCATGATGCCCGGTAATCCGCTGAGCCCGCTGGGGCCGCAAGGTCCGATGCCGCGCATGCGTCGCGGTGGCAACACGCCAGACTCGGCGCCGCCGGTTCCGCCGGCCAACTGAGTTCGCGACTGTAGGGCAGGGGGAACGAGCCGGGGCGCTACCACAGCGACCCGGCTTTTTCACGCGCCGGACTTGCCCCCGCGCTGACAAAACGGCCCATTATGCGCTTCACCGTTCACGCCGAGAACCGCTGTGTATCGTTCGTTCCACGTCGCGCTGCTTGCCGGCGCCTGTAGTGTCGCCGCCGCATCACTCGGCGCGCAGTCCGAACCGCCAGCTGATATGCAGGTCGCTGAGTCCGTGGCCCGCTGGATCACTCTGGCGGCGCCGCCCAGCGGCGAAGCCCACGCCCTCGACGCGTTGCGCCCTGTACTGCCCGGTTGGACGCGCGATAACATGGGCAATCTCGTGAAACGCGTGGGTCGTGGATCGCCGCGTCGCATGATCGCCTGCGCGATGGACGTGCCGGCATTCGTGGTCAGTGGCATCACCGATCAGGGCTACATCCGGCTGCATCGCACCGGTGTCGCGTCGCATCCGCTGTGGGATCAGTTCCACGAAGCACACCAGCTGCGCATTCTCACCGCGCGCGGCGACGTCACCGGCGTGGTGGCGATCGCCAATGGGCACTTCTCGCGGCAACATCGCGGCGACACGACCGTGGTTGGCGTTGATCAGCTCTGGGTCGACGTGGGCGCCAGCACCAAGGCGCAGGCCGAATCGCTCGGCATTTCGCTGCTCGATCCAGTGGTCGCGTCGCGGCCGGTCTGGACCTACGCCGGCTACGCGTCGGGACCGGCCGCCGGTGCGCGCGCGAGTTGCGCCGCCGTGGCCAGCGCCGGAGAGGCCGCGACGTCGGCCGCCACCGGGACGTCGTCGTCGGGCGAAACGATCTTTGTGCTGTCGTCACAGCGCAGCTTCGGCTGGGTCGGCCTCGCCGCCGTTCTGGCGCGGGCGGGTCAACTCGACGCGCTCACCCTGCTCGACGAGGGCAAGGCCGTGGGAAGCGCCACGATGCTCCCGGTGGCGCGTCTCGGGCAGAGCAAGCGCGCGATGACGCGCGTGATCGCGTCCACGGGCCTCGACAGCGTGCGGGTGATCACGCCGTCCGTGCGCTTTGCCGGTTCGCTCGTGGAATCGGTGGCGGCGGCCGATGTGCGCACGTTGTTGCAGGACGCGGCGCGCGCCGGCGGCGTGGCCGGAACGCCCAGGTTACTCGCCCCCGCCCTCGACACGGCGCGCGTCACGGCCAATGCCCGACGGCCGCGCCGCGACGCGTACGGCGCCATCGAAAAGACATTCATGACGATCGCCGACCTGCCGGGCGTGCCCGGACACGAGTGGCGCGTGCGTGAGGCGATCACCGCGCTGCTGCCGGCGTGGGCCAAGTCGCGTGCGGTGGTGGACAGCGCCGGCAATCTCATCGTGGCCGCTGGCCCCGAGCGCGACTCGGTGGCGTTCATCGCGCACATGGACGAAGTGAGCTTCGAGGTGGAAGCGATCGCCCGTGACGGCACGGTGCGGATGGCCCGTCGCGGGGGCGTGGTACCGAGTGCATGGGAAGGACAGCCGGCGGCCCTGCACTTCGACCGCGTGGGGAGCAGCGACGCCGCGCCGTCGTTGCGTGGCGTGTTCGTGCCGCGCGACTCCGCCCGCGTGAAGGCGCCGGCCGTGAGCACGGCGTGGTTTGGCGTGGACTCGGCCACGCTGGTCGCGCAGGGGGGGCGCGTGGGCAACGCGGTCACCGGCTACAAGCGATCGTCTCGTCTGGGCGGCACTCGGCTTACTGGCCGGGGCAGCGACGATCGTACTGGCAGCACGGCGCTGTTGCATGCGCTGCAGCGCATCGATCCGAACACGCTCACGCACAAGGTGCTGTTCGTGTGGTCGGTGCGCGAAGAGGGCGGACTGCTTGGCGCCGGGGCGTTCGGCGCGAACCACGGCCGTTCACTGCACCGGATTTACAGCGTGGACACCTTTGTGAGTTCGGATACGCCGCTCGAGGACAAAGCCTTCGCGTATGCCCCGCTGGGTCAGGGCTTCGTACTGCGCGGCCTCGACGACGGCGCGATCTCGCCGCCGGCCGAACGGGAGCGCGTGCTGGCGGCAGCGCGGGCGCAGGGCATTCCGGTGCAGCAGGGCACCACCCACGGGTCCACCGATGGATCGGCGATCGCGCCCTTCGGCGCGCCGAACGTGGGGCTGTCGTGGCCCGGGCGGTATTCGCACACGCCGGGCGAAGTGCTGGACCTGCGCGACGTCGAGGCGCTCGTGCGGATCATCACGGCGATGGCGGTGGCCCGGTAACCGAGACGCTCCTGGAAAACCCGGTGGTCCATGCGGGTGGGCGGCGCTTAGCCTCGCCCACCCGCATCACATCGGGGAGGCACCGTGGGCGGTGCGCCAGGCCGCGACGTCGGACGGGGTGTCGAGATCGAAATTGCCGTTCGGAAGTGACACCGTGATCGTCCCGGCATCCCGGAGCAGGGCGCGGGCCCCCTGGTCGCCGTCGAGCGCCGCCAGCGCCGGCCAGTCGGCGCGCGGCAGGACGGCCGGGATGCCGCGGACGGGCCCGCGTTCGGTGCTGCCGTCCGCGCCGGCATACGCCGACGCCACGCGCTGCTCGCCCAGATCGGACGTGGCCAACAGCGACTGTAGATGCCCGACGGTGACCGTCGGCATGTCGCAGGTGGCGATCAGCACGGCCGACGTGTGGGCAAAACGTACATCGTGCAGCGACTGAACGGCCGCCGCGATGGACGTGCCCATCCCCCGTTCCCAGTGCGAATTTTCGACGCACTCAAATGGCAGCATCGCGACAGCATCACGTATACTCGCGCTATTGGCGCCGACGACGACCAAAACCGGGGAACAGCCGGCGTCCAAGAGTTGCCGAGCGGCACGCTCCACCAGCGTTACGCCGTTCACCGTGAGCAGCTGCTTGGGAGACCCCAGCCGGCGCGATCCGCCAGCCGCCAGCAATACCCCGGCGACGCTCACGGCGTCACCGGCGATCACGGTTGTCGTCGAGTCGCGCAGCACACTCGGTCGGGATGATCGGCGCTTCGTGTTTGAACACCCGTGGCGTCGGCGTCCGCGCATGGATCGGGCTTAGGCGCTCACGCAGGAAACCCGCCGGACGGCCGTGGATCACGGCTTCGATCTCGGCGATGGCCGACAGCGCGATCGACGCCGGGCTCTCGCCACCCAGATCGAGCCCGATCGGCGCGTGCAGGCGGTGACGCATGCGCTCGGTTACCGACATCCCGCGCTCGCTCAGCGCGGCGTTGACCGCCTCCATCAGCTGCCGGGCGCGCTTTCGCGATCCCAGCACGCCGATGTACGCGATCGGCAGCGGGAGTGCGGTCGCGAGCCACGCGCTGTCGACGTCGAAAATGTGGGACAGCAGCGCGATCGCCGTGCGGCCATCGTGCGGCAGCGATTCCAGCAGCCGATTCAACGACTCGGCGTCGTCGAATCGCGCGACATGGGTCGTCACGCCCTCGGGAAGCGCCAGCTCGGCCAGCACCGCCGGCCGGTGATCGATGACCGTGACCTCCCACTCCAGCGCGCGCGCGATCTGCACGAAGGCGTCGGCGCCGCGACCGGCGCCGATCACATGCAGCGCGACCGGCGGCACCAGCGGCTCGATGAACAGCAGCATGGCGTTGTCGCGCACGCCCTGCAGCACTGGGTGCCCGGTGCGCTGCGCCGCACGGGTGCAGGCCAGCAACTCCGAATCCGGTACCCCAAGCCGCTCCCCGACGATCGGTCGCCAGCTGCCGGTCTCGGCGTCCCCGTCGAGCACCGCACAACTGCTACCACCGCCATGTCCGTCGAGCACCGTGAGCACCGCGCCATTGTGCCGCCGGGTGCGGATCGCTTCGACATCGGCCAGCCACGTCGGGTCCGGGAGTGGCTCGAGGAGCAGATGGGCGATGCCGTCGCACGCCGCGCCGAAGCCCCAGATGGCCTCGAGGTCGGCCCGCAGATCATATAGAAGACGCACGCCGCGTCCCGTTGCACAGACGTCGGCGGCTCGCGCCGCCACATCCCCCTCGAGGCACCCGCCGCTGATCGCGCCGGCCAGGACGCGCCCCTCGGCGTCTACCAACAGCCTCGCCCCGGGCTGACGGTACGAACTGCCTTCGACTTGGACCAGCGTGGCCAGAGCGAGCGGCACGTCAGGGCGCGCCGCCATCGCTTCCGCCGCCGCGCGGGCAAGCTCGCGGAATCCGGTCACGCGGGGACGATGGGAAGGTGGGTTGCCATACACGGACACGTTACCACGTGCCGGCACCGCCACAAGAGCCGGCGTTGGTCGGGTTCGGCCCTTCCAGATAACGCGGAGGCGCCGAGGTTGCGGAGGTCGCTGAGATACCGCAGTGCCAGATCACACAGAGGAAAAGAGAAAAAGAGGAAAGGAGCATCCGGGGGTACCGGCCCCCCGTGGCCTCCTTTTCTCCTGTTCTCTGTGTGATCTGTTCATCCGAACCCGCAGGGCAGTGACCACCCGATTGTTGTCCCAACTCAACTGGGATGAGCTGTAAGCAAGTGCCCGCTTGCGGCAAGTATGTACTTGCATTAACCTCTCAGGATGATTGACGACCACCGCCAGCGCATCCTCCACGCCGCCGCCCGGGTGTACGCCCAGCACGGCTGGCGCGGGGCGACCACCCGCCGGATCGCCGAAGAAGCGGGCGTGAATGAAGTCACGCTGTTTCGGCAGTTCGGTTCCAAAGACGCGCTACTCGACCTCATGATGCGCGAGTGTTCGCGTGTCGAGCAGGATGCCACGTTTCCGCTCGAACCGGTCGATCCCGAGCAGGAGCTGCTCGCGTGGGTCACCGTGCACCACACCGCCCTCGTCGGGATGCGCGCCATCGTGCGTCAGATGATGAGCGATGCCGAAGAACGACCCGACGCCGCGAATTGCGCCACACACGGCCCCAGTGCGGCCATGGCACAGGTGCGCGAGTACGTCGTGAAGTTGCGCCGTCACGGTTGGGTTACCGAGTCCGGTGAAGTCTCGCCGGCGGAAGTCCGGGCCGCCGCCACCATGCTGATGGGTGCCGTGTTCGCAGACGGCATGAACCGCGACATCATGCCCACGATGTTCACCCAGCCTGTGCCGGAAACACTGCGTGCCTATGTGCGCATTTTCTTGCGTGGGGTCGGTGCTTTGCAGGAACCCGCGCACCGTGCCGCACGTACGGTCGAACGCGACTCGACCTCCACCACTGTCCCCGAATGATCCCTTTCGTCGGTGCGCGCGCGTTGCGCCGCACACTCACAAGCCCCGCCACCATGCTCGTGGTCGCGTTCGCCGCGACTGCGATGGCGCCACACCGCGCGGTCGCCCAGCCCGCCGCGTCGCCCGCCGCCGGCGGCGCGCCACGCCCGCTGTCCCTTGCCGAGGCGCTCACGCTGGCCAGCGGTGAGAGCGAGCAGATCGCCATCGCGCGCGCCGGCGCCCTGCGTGCGCGGGGCCAGCTCGGTCAGGCGCGCTCGGCGCTGATGCCGCAGCTCGCCACCACGATGAACTGGCAGAAGCAGCTGCAGAATCAGTTCGCCGCCATCTCAGAACGCTCGAGCAACAACTCGAGTGGCGGCTCCGGCGGCAACGACACCACGTCGCTGGCCGACAATCCGATCACGCGCATCTTCGCGTCGCAATACAACTTCAACGTGGGGCTTTCCGCGTCGCAGGGGCTGTTCAGCGGCGGCCGAACCACCGCCACCATCCGCGCCGCGCGGGCCGCGCGTGAGTCGGCCGAGATCGGTATCACGAGTGCGCAGGCGCAGGTGCAGCTTGACGTCACGCAGTCCTACTACGACGCGCTGCTCGCCGATCGCCTGGTGGCGATCTCTGAATCGGCGCTGGTGCAATCCGAGCGCACGCTGCGACAGGTGCAGCTGACCCGCAACGTCGGGTCGGCGTCGGAGTTCGAGCTCATTCGGGCCCGCGTGACCCGTGACAATCAGCGGCCCGGCTGGCTGCAGTCGCGCACCAATCGCGACCTGGCCTACGTGCGGTTACGTCAGCTGCTCAATCTGCCGCCCGATCAGCCGCTCG
Source organism: Gemmatimonas sp. (assembly GCA_040399825.1). Classification (GTDB taxonomy): domain Bacteria; phylum Gemmatimonadota; class Gemmatimonadetes; order Gemmatimonadales; family Gemmatimonadaceae; genus Gemmatimonas. The sequence continues at coordinate 11,174 of JBBARJ010000009.1, read as the reverse complement.
CGCTCACCGATAGCATTGCCGAATCACCGGTGTCGGCACCGGTCGCCACTGTGGCGCCCATCACCACGGTGAATGTGAACGTGGCCGACGTGCTCACCATCGATCCGCAGGTGCAGGCCGCCGTGTCGCGTGTGCTGGCGGGCAGCGACACCGGCATCGGCACGCGCGCGCCGGTCAAGCAGGCGCTCAAGGGGGTCGAAGTGGCCCAGCAGCAGTTGCGAGCCACGAAGGCGCAGCGCCTGCCGTCGATCGGCGCGACCACCAACTATCAGCGCCTTGCGTACCCGGCCGGCATCCTGCCGAAAAGCCTTGGAGATTTCTTCCCGAACTGGACCGTCGGCATCGGCCTGTCGTATCCGTTCTTCACCGGCGGGCGCCTGCGTGGTGAAGTGCAGGCGGCGGAAGCGTCGGTGATCGAAGCGCGGCAACGGTTGCGCCTCGCGCAGGAAGGGGCATCGCTCGATGCCCGTCAGGCGGTCGCGCAGCTCACCGAGTCGGAAGCGTCGTGGCAAGCCAGCGTGGGCACCGCCGAGCAGGCGCAACGCGCGTACGACATCGCCGAAGTGCGTTTCCGCGAAGGAATTTCCACGCAGCTCGAACTCTCTGAGACGCGCAATCAGTTGCAGCAGGCTCTCGCCAACCGCGCGCAGGCCGCGCGCAATCTGCAGGTCGCTCGCAAGCGTCTCGAATTGCTTCCGTATCTTCCCCTGTCGCAGGGTTCCACCTTGTCCACCGGCCCCACTCGATGAAGACCATGACTCGCCGATCCGCGTCCCTCGCTCTCCTGGCGGCAGCGCTGGTAGGCACTGCATGCAGTAAAGGCACGGACGCGCCGGCCGCCGACGCGGCGCCGGTGTCCCAGACCATCGGCCCGGAAAACATCGCCGTGGCGCGCACCGATACGTTGCGCAGCGGTCCCGCCATCTCCGGCACCCTGTCGGCCGATCGTGAGGCCCGCATTCGCGCCGAGATGAGCGGCGCCGTGCTCGCGACGAGTGTCGAGCAGGGTGAACGTGTGAGCGAAGGCACCGTGCTTGGCCGCCTCGACGATGCCATGGTGCGCGACGCCGCGCTGTCGGCGCGCTCGGCCGTGGCGCAGGCCACCGTGGCGGCCGAACAGGCGGCGCGTGAACTGCAACGGTCCAAGACGCTGGCGGCGGCTGGTGCGATCGCCGAGCGCGACGTGGAAGGGGCCGATCGCGCGAATCTTGGGGCGCAGGCGCAGTTGGCTGACGCCAAGGCTCGCCTGTCGTCGGCCGAGAAGATGCTGCGCAATACGATCATCCGCTCGCCGTTCGCGGGTGTGGTCTCGGAGCGTGCGGTGAGCCCGGGCGACATTGTGTCGCCGGGGTCGGCCATGTTCACCGTGATCGATCCGCGCAGCCTGCGGGTCGAAGCCTCGGTGCCGACCACGGCGCTGGCCGATGTGCGGGTGGGTGCACCGGTGCTGTTCACGGTGAACGGCTCGGATCGCGTCCTCGAAGGGAAAGTGACACGGGTGAGTCCGATGGTGGATCCGCAGACCAAGCAGGTGCGTTTGTTGGCGTCGGTGCCGAATTCGGCTGGTGTGCTCGTGGCGGGACTGTTCGTGGAAGGCCGCGTGGCGTCGCAGAAGCGCGTCGGCGTGCTGGTGCCCGAGAGCGCGGTCGATCAGACCGGGATCGTGCCCACCCTCATGCGCCTGAAGGGCGGCAAGGTGGAGAAGGTCGACATACAGCTCGGGGCGCGTGACGAAGCGGCGTCCATGTTCGAAGTGACGACCGGGATTGCGAGCGGCGACACGGTGTTGCTGGGTGCTGCCCGTGGCATCTCGGTCGGGTCGCCGGTGGTGGTGTCCGCGCCGCGTGATGCGACGCCGGCTGCTGTCCCGAGTGCGACCCCGAGTGCGGCCCCGAATACCGCGCCCGCGAAGAAGAACTGAACCATCGGATAATCATCCAACCACGCCCCCATGTTCATTTCTGATTTCGCGATCAAGCGGCCCCTCATCACCGTCGTGGCCATGCTCACGTTGGTGGGGTTCGGCCTGGTCGCCCTCAGCCAGCTGCAGACGGACGAGTTTCCGGAAGTGCAGCCGCCGATCGTGCTGACCACGATCATCTATCCCGGCGCCTCCCCCGAGCAGGTCGAGCGCGAAGTGCTCGAGCCGATCGAGGAAGCGATCCAGAGCATCTCGGGCGTGAAATCGATCAACGGCGAAGCGCGCGACGGCTTTGCGCAGATCGTGACGCAGTTCGTGTACGCGAAGGATCTCTCCGAAGCCACGCAGGATATTCGCGACGCCATCAGCACCAAGCGTCAGGATCTCCCGCAGGAAATGGAAGAGCCGATTCTCAAGAAGTTCAATCCCACCGACGCCCCGATCGTGACGTTGTCGCTGTACTCGACATCGCTCACCCCGGCGCAGCTCACGCAGATCGCCGACCCCGGCATCACGCGTGAACTGCGCTCGATCGCCGGTGTGGCCGACGTGCAGGTGTCGGGCGGCGTGAAGCGCGAGCTGACGGTGAATCTCGATCCACAGCGCTTGCAATCGGCCGGCGTGAGCGTGCCTCAGGTCGTGGCCGCGCTGCAGACCGGTAACCTCGCGGTGCCCGTGGGGCGCGTGACCAGCGCGCTCGACGAACGCACGATCCGCCTGCAGGGACGCTTGCAGTCACCCGACGACTTCATGCAGCTGGTCGTCTCGGAGCGCAACGGGCGCGTGTTGCGCCTGGGCGACGTGGCGACGGCGGTCGACGGCGTCGAAGAGCAGCGCACGATTGCGCTCTACAACGGGCGCGATGCTGTTGGCATCGAAATCAAGAAGACCAACGGCTACTCCACCACGGCGGTGGCCGAAGCGATTTTCAAGAAGGTCGAAGAGCTGCGCCCCACGCTCCCCAAGGGCGCGCAGTTCGATGTCGTGAAGAACAAGGGCACCCGCGTCGAGAATTCCGTCAACAACGTGCGCGATGCGCTGGTGGAAGGCGCGGTGCTCACGGTGCTCGTGGTGTTCCTGTTCCTGAACTCGTGGCGCTCCACCGTGATCACCGGGCTCGCCTTGCCGGTCTCGGTGCTGGCCAGCTTCGTGGCGGTGTGGGCGTTCGGCTTCACGCTGAACACCATGTCGTTGCTTGGCCTGTCGCTGGCGATCGGTATCCTGATCGACGACGCCATCGTGGTACGCGAAAACATCGTGCGCCACGTGGAAATGGGGAAAGACCATTACACGGCGGCGCGTGAAGGCACCGACGAGATCGGCCTCGCCGTGGCGGCGACAACGTTCTCGATCATCGCCGTGTTCATTCCGATTGCGTTCCTGCAGGGCGAGTCGGGGCAGTGGTTCAAGCCGTTCGCGCTCACCATTGCCTGCTCGGTGCTCGTGTCGTTGTTCGTGTCGTTCTCGCTCGATCCCATGCTGTCGGCCTACTGGCCCGATCCGCACGAGGAGGAGCATGAGAAGTGGTGGATCACGAAGAAGCTCGACCGGTTCAACAAGTGGTTTGACGGACTCGCCAATAATTACCGCAAGCTGATCGGCTGGGCGCTGGATCACCCGAAGTCGATGGTGCTGCTGGCCGTCGGCAGCTTCGCGCTGGCCATCGCAATGCCAGCGGCGGGGCTGGTCGGCGGCGGGTTCTTCCCGCTCGAAGACAACGCCGAAGTGCAGATGACCATCGAGACCCCACCGGGAGCCAACCTCGACTATCTGCGCCAGAAGGTGAACGAGACCTACGCGATTACGTCGAAGTATCCGGAAGTCACGTACTCGTTTGTGACGGCCGGCGGTGCCAGTGGTGCGGTCGATATGGCCAGCGTGTATTTGAAGCTCAAGACCAAGGGCGATCGACTCAAGGCCGGACAGCGCGACGCCGAAACGCTCGCGGCCGCAATTCGTGAAGATGTGAAGCGCGTCGGTGGCAGCAGTATCTCGGTGTTCACGAACGACTTTGCCGGTCAGGAAAAGCAGATCTCCCTCGAGCTGCGCGGCACCGACAAGGCGGCGCTGCAGGTCGTGGCCGACCAGTACCTCACCGCGCTCAAGACCACGTCGGGTGCGGTGGACGTCAGCCTCAGCACCAAGGGACAGAAGCCGGAACTCACGGTTCAGGTGGACCGTGCGCTGGCCGCGTCGCTGGGATTGAGCGTGGGGCAGGTCGCCCAGGCCATCCGACCGGCGTTCGCCGGGCTTGATGCGGGTGACTGGGTCGATCCGACCAACCAGACGCGCAAGGTGATGGTGCGCTTGGCGCCGGAAGCCCGCGCCCGCGGCGTCGACCTCGCGCAGTTGCCGATCGCCCTCGGTCAGGGCGCGAACGCGCAGCTCGTGCCGCTGCAGCAGGTGGCGCGCATCAAGAGTGAGCTCGGTCCGGCCATCGTGAACCACCTCGATCGCGACAACGTGATCAAGGTCCAGGGCAACATCGCCGGCCGTTCACTCTCCGAAGTCATGGGCGACTTCGAGAAGAAGACCGCCAGCATCCAGTTGCCCGCCGGTGTGAAGCTGTCGAGTGGTGGTCAGGTCGAGCAGCAGAACGAGGTCTTCGGCAGCATCTTCATCGCGCTCGGAGTCGCGGTGGCGCTGATGTATCTCATTCTGGTCGTGCAGTTTGGCTCGTTCCTCGATCCGATCGCCATTTTGATCTCGCTGCCGCTGTCGCTGATCGGCGTCATGGGCGCCCTCGCGATCACCGGCAATACGATCAACCTGATGAGTCTGATCGGCGTGATCCTGCTGTGCGGCATCGTGGCCAAGAACGCGATTCTGCTGGTGGACTTCGCGAAGTGGGCCCGCGAGAAGAACGGCATGCCCCTGCGTGAGGCCCTCATTGAAGCCGGCGCGATTCGCTTGCGTCCCATTCTGATGACGACCTTCGCGCTGATTGCCGGCATGATCCCGGTGGCGATGGGTCGCGGGGAAGGCGCCCAGTTCCGCGCCCCGCTCGGCGTCGCCGTCATCGGGGGCGTGATCACCTCCACGGTGCTCACCCTCCTCGTGATCCCGACGTTCTACGAGATCTTCGACAACATGCGGACGAGCCTGTCCCGGCGGGTCGGACTGACGCCGCCGCACACGGGACAATTCCGCACCTTCGAATTGCCCGTGGCCGAGGCCGGTGACTGATGTAGTCGATTACATTGGCGGGGTATGATTCCGCTGATGTCCCCGGTTCTGGTCGCGACCACGCTCGCCCCCGCGCTGCTGCTGCGGGTGGCGAGCGTTGTGCTGTCAGCTACGACGGGTTTCGGCGCCATCGTGGCGGCGCTGGATGTCACGCAGTGGCTCGACGTCGTCCGCGACAGCTTCTGGACCTACGTGATTCTCGGCGCGTCGGCGATCGTGACCGAAGAGCTCTCGCCCATTTTCGGTGGCATCGCCGCGCACGAAGGCGAACTCCGGGTGCTCCGGGTGATTCTCTCGATCACCCTCGGCGGTTGGGTGGCGACCACCCTGCTGTACGCACTGGGGCGCTCGAAATGGGAATTCATCCGCCGTCGCTTCCCGCGGGTACGTGGCACCGGCACCATCGCGCTGCGCGTGGTCCGGCGCAACCAGCTCAAGGCCTCGCTGCTGGTACGCTTCGCGTTCGGACTGCGGATCGTGCTGCCGATGGCCTGTGGCGCGGCCAAGGTGCCGCTGTATCTCTACCTGCCGCTTTCGCTGATCGGTTCCGCGCTGTGGACGGTGGTGTTCACCGCGATCGGCTACGCTGCCGGTGAAGCCGCCGTACGCGCCATCGGCCATCTCGATCGGGCCGGCGAAATCGTCGGCGCCATCCTGGTCTTCGTGGCCGTGCTGGGCTTCGTGCGCTGGCAGCGCACCCGCCGCGAACGCAAAGCCGCGCGACGCACCAAGCGGTAGCTCGTCGCCTACGTGGTCGCCGCGGCCGCGCGCAGATCCGCCCAGGCGGTTTCCACGTGGCTCCGATCGGTGCGGATGTTGCCGATGGCGAGTCGCAGCGTGTACTTCCCGTTCAGCTTCGTGTGCGAGAGATACGTTCGGCCCGCGGCGTTCACCTGCTCCATGATCGCCGAGTTCACGCGCGCGATCTCCGGCTCGCTCATGCCGGCGGGCGCGTAGCGGAAGCACACCAGCGACATCGTGACCGGCGCCGTCAGTTCCCAGCCGCCGCTTTCGAAGTGCACCATGCCCGCAAAGTCGCGCGCGAGGTCGCAGTGAAAGCGAATCCGTTCGGCGATCCCGTCGGCGCCGTACGCGCGCATCACCATCCACAGCTTCAGTGAGCGGAACCGGCGCCCGAGCTGGATGCCGTAGTCCATCAAGTTCACCGTCTCGCTGGCCGTGCTGGTGATCAGATACTCCGGCAGCAGCGCGAAGGCGCGCTTGAGCGCGTCGGGATGTTTGGTATACATCACCGAGCAGTCCATCGGCGTGAAGAGCCACTTGTGCGGGTTGACCACGAACGAGTCGGCGTCGTCGGTGCCATCCATGAGATGGCGCATTTCGGGCACGATCGCCGTCACCCCGCCGTACGCCGCGTCGACGTGCACCCAGCAGCCATGCGCGCGGGCGATGCGCACCACGGCGCGCACGGGATCCACACTGGTCATGCTGGTGGTGCCCACACACGGTACCACGGCGATTGGCCGATAGCCGGCCGCGATATCGGCCTGGATCGCCGCCTCGAGCGCATCGGGACGCAGGCGAAAGCTCTCGTCGGCGGGAATCTTCACGAGGTTCTCGTGGCCAAGTCCGAGTGCGATGACCGCCTTGTCGATCGACGAATGCGCGTGTTCGCTGCAGTACACGCGCAGTCTCGGCATGTCGGCGCGTCCGGCCATGCCCTGCATACGCACGTCGAAGCCGGCCTGCTCACGCGCTGCCGCGAGTGCGTAGAAGGTACTGACGCTGGCGGTATCGGTGATCTGTCCGAACCAGCCGTCGCCGAGCCCCATGAGCTGGCGCAGCCAGTCGAGCGAGACGTGTTCGAGCTCGGTGACGGCGGGACTGGTGACCCAGAGCATGCCGTTGGCGTTGATCCCCGCGGCGAGCAGTTCGCCGAGAATGCCGGGGTAGGAGGCCGAATTCGCGAAGTAGGCGAAGAATCCGGGATGGTTCCAGTGCGTGATGCCGGGCATGATGACGTCCCGGAAATCCCGCAGCATCGCGTCCAGTGGTTCGCCCGTGACCGGCGCCGACGTGGGCAGTGCGGCCCGAATCGCCCCTGGTTGCACCCGGCTTTTCACCGGTAGCTGGGAGGCGTGCTCGAGATAGTCAGCGATCCAATCCACCGCGGCGTGGGCGGCGGCGCGGAAGTCGTCAGGAGGGAGATCGCCGAGGAAACTGGAGTCGGAAGACATCAGGGGAAGCTACTGCGTGTCTGTCTCAGTGTAGCAGGGCGTGCACTGCCTGCAGCAGCCGCTGCGACGAGAAGGGCTTGGCCAGAAAGGTCGCCGTCGCATCGAGATTGCCGCCTTCGTTCGCCAGCTCCTGGTTGGTGTAGCCGGAGATGAACAGGATCGGCATGTCGGGATAGTCGCGCTGGAGCTGCCGCGCGAACTCGCGTCCGCCGAGTTCGGGCATCAACACGTCGCTGATGACCAGATTGACTTCGGGGTGCTCGGCGAGCGCGGCCAAGGCGTCACGCCCACTGGCGGCTTCAATCGTGGTGAAACCGCGGCGCCGCAGGACGGTCGCGACGACGCGTCGCACCGCATCCTCGTCGTCGACGACCAGCACGGTGTGGGGCGCTGCGGCGATCGGGTGCACCGCGTTGCCAGTCGGCACCACGGACGCCGCCACCGTCGCCTCGGTCGTCGAGGGGGTCGACGGGGGCGTCGGTGTCGTCGAGCGTGTATGCACCGGTAGCAGGATCTCGATGGTCGTCCCGCGTCCCGGCGCACTGTCGAGCAACACAAACCCGCCCGATTGTCGCACGAGGCCGTACACCATCGACAGGCCGAGTCCCGTGCCTTCGCCGGTGGCCTTCGTGGTGAAGAAGGGTTCGAACACGCGTTCCTGCAGCTCGATCGGAATGCCGACGCCCGTGTCGTGCACCGCGAGCATCGCGTAGCGCCCCGGTGGCACGCGATCGCCCTGCACGGCGTCGCGCGGGGCGCCAAGCTGGACGTCGCCGCAGCGAATGGAAATCGAGCCGCCCGTTGTCGTCGCGTCGCGCGCGTTGACCACGAGATTGAGCAGCACTTGATCGAGCTGCGTACGGTCGGCCGTCACGAACGACGAGGTGGCGTCGACCTCCAACGCGGTGCCCGACCCGAGCATGCGACGCAACATCGGGATCAGCTCGTTCACGGTCCGCGACAGATCGAAGACAGTGGCGCGAAGGGTCTGCTTTCGGCTGAACGCCAGCAGCTGACTCGTGAGCTGGGATGCGCGATCGGTGGCAGAGGTGATTTCCCAGAGCAGGTCGAGCGCCCCTGGGGGAACGTCGGGCTCACTCGCGAGGAGCTCGGCGTTGCCTTCGATGACGGAGAGCAGATTGTTGAAGTCGTGCGCCACGCCACCCGCCAGCTTGCCGATCGCCTCCATCTTCTGTGACTGGCGGAGCTGGTCTTCGAGCTGCAGGCGGGCCGTCATGTCCCGGAAGCTCCAGACCCATCCGACGATCGTATCGCCGAGATACTGTGGGCTGGAATGCCATTCGATGACGCGTCCGTCATTCGTGCGCAGCTCCTCGACCTCGCGGAGCGGACGCTCATCGTGTCGACGATGCATCCAGTCGCGGAAGCGCGGCCCCGATTCGACCTGCGCCGCAATCCGCTGAGGCGCCGGGACCGCGTCACGCGCCTGGCCCGGCGTCGTGGTCAAGCGCCAGAGCCGTTGCAATTGCTGATTGCTCCGCACCTCATGCCCCTCGAGATCGAGCACGAGCACGGCATCGGAGCTTGCTTCGAGCGTGGCTTCCAGCAACGACATCGCCTGCTGCACCTCGTCGCGCTCGCCGATGGCGGCGCGCACCCGATCGAGCCGGTCCGCGAGTTCGCGTGACACGGTCTCGAGCGAGTGATCCATCATGGCCCGGTCGTCGTCGGCGTCGCTGTACGCCGCTTCCACGGCTTCGAGAAACGGCAGCAGCGATGCCGGCACGTCGGCGACACTGCCGAAGTGCCGACGGAGCTGACGGATCAGCAGCTTGTGCCGGAGTTCAATGCTCACGGAGCGTGGTGATGGTCATCGTCTGATTGTGCAACTCGCAGGCGGTCGATCCGCTGAACGGCGCGATCTCGCCATACGAGTAGAATCCGACCAGTACGGCATCGTCACCGAGCACATCACGCACGCTTTCGACCTCCTCCTCCACGCGCTGCTTGAGCACCAGCTTGCGCCCCACGCAACTGATCAGGATGGCGAGATCCGGCGGCGTGCTGCCCATGGCCTCGAGCGATGCGCTGGCCGCTCCCTGCGCGCCGTCCACCAGCCGGTCGACGTTGGCTTTCATGAGCTGGGCGAGGTGTCCCTGCGGAACATCACCGGCGAAGGTCAGGCTGCCCTCCGCTTCGTCGACGCCAAGGATGGTGCGGACGACGCCGTTTTCACCACGCGACGCCCGCACGCTGAGCGGGAACAGCAGGCCGCTGCTTGGCAGTTCGCTGGCGTGCGGGCCCAGGTAGCTCTTGTATAGCTCGAGCGCCGGTGCGTCGTCGAGTTCGTACAGGACATTCCCGGCCGATCGCGTGATCACGCGCTCGGGGCCGAAGGCATCCCAACCACCGAGCGAACCGTGGCCGACCGTCAGTCGATTGCCGTACAGTCCGATGGCCGCCACGGCATGCCCGATGCAGTCGCCGTCGATGCACACGCAGGTGTTCTCAAACTGCGCCCCGTCGGCGGCCAATCCACCGGTCACGAGCACGTGGGCGGGCAGGTGGCGCTGGAGCCCGGCCAGCAATGCGGACCCATTCACCTGTAGTCCTTCGGAGATCACGAGCACGTGCACCAGATCGTCGGCGCACAGCTCGGTGGCGAGTTCCTCACCCACCCGGCTGCTGGCGTCCATCGACGGCAGGGGACGCTGCGCCACGCGCACCTGTGTGTGCTCGAACTGCGCCACCGCGGCCACGATCGTGTCATCGGTGACATCGGTCCCGCAAATCTCGCCCGCCGTCGAGCACCCGACCAAGCGGGCGTCCGGGTATCGCGCCCGCAGCGTTGGCAGCGCGTCGGAGTGCTGAATCGCCGCCCGGGCGCCGAAAAGCAGGACCAGTTGCGGCGCGATGAGCGCCGGGTCTCCGCGCATGGTGCGCCACCCCGACGGACGGGTCCACTGCAGTTTGTGTACGTGCATCGCTCACGGTTCAAAAAGGTATCGCGCAGGGGGACCTTGGGAACGACGACCAAACGGCTACGGCGTCAACCGCATCCCCCAATGCACCCGCAGGTACTGCTCCAGCACCTGGGCGGTCACGTCGGCAAACCGTTCGCGATTCGCCGCGTTGTCGCGCACCCCGATGAAGTTGGCTTCGATCTGCACCCCGCAAATGAACCCGCCGGTCGTGCCCCCGAGCGGCCCCGCCTCGCTGCCGCACGAGTGCCGCCGCGTGTTGTCGCCGCCGTTAAAGTAGTCGGTGCCATTCGGGCGTGGATCACTGCTACTCGGTATCGCCGGGAACCCCAAGCCGGCGTAGAGCGTGCCGAGGCTGGTGGGACCGCGCAGCACCGCCGAGAAGGACAATGGCGACGCGAGCGACAGGGTGAGCATGCTGGCCCGGTTCTCGATGGCACTCGAGGCATCGAGTGAGGCATCGGTGCCGTCAAGCTGTGCGGCCGTGAGCAGGTAGCCGAGTTCGAGGCGCTGCACGGCATGGCCATGGCCATGGATGTCCATATACCACCCCTTGCCGTGGGTCTTCAGTACTTCGCTCTTGGCAAGGTCGATGTACGCATGCCACTCGGTGAGTGCCTGGGCGGCCTCGGCGTTGCCGCAGCCCGCTTCGGGCTGCAACCGGTTGGGGTCGAGCTTGCGACGCGACAAGTGGGAGATGATCACATGCGGGTATCGGCCGAAGCGCGCGGCGTACCGGGCCTGCATGGTGCGCACGAGTTCTTGCGTGTTGGCGTCGGTGACCGTGGTGGCCGACCCGCCGCAGGCACTGGCCGTGCGATCGGGAATCGACGACGGCGTGAGTGACCCGCCGTGTGGCGCCGAGAGAATCACGGGCGAGTTGCCGGCGATGTACTCCACGTAGCCGTTCCGTCCGAGGTACGACTG